>NZ_AP027291.1:605410-908115 GCF_030295745.1 Mycolicibacterium sp. TUM20985 | reverse complement strand
CCTCGCGGGTGAGGCGGCCGACAGGTATCTCGAGTTCGCCCGAAGGGATCTCGGCGAACACGTCGTCATCACCATGACGCCGGAACATTGGTTGTCCGCCGACTTGGGCTCCTTCTGACGCGCGAAGGCCCCCGGAGCGACTGGCGTCGTTCCGGGGGCCTTCGTGCCGTGCGATTAGTTGCTGAGCGAAGCAGGCGGTTCGAAGCGTTCGCCGTACTTGGCGGCCAATTCCTTGGCACGGGCCACGAAGGCCTCCTTGCCGGTGCCGTGCGAACCCTCGTAGCCGACGATGTACTGCGCCGAGCCACCGGTCCACGGCGGGAAGCCGATCCCCATGATCGAGCCGATGTTGGCGTCGGCCGTCGTCATCAGCACACCCTCGTCGATGCACTTCTGCGTCTCGAGCGCTTCGGCGAAGAGCATGCGATCGATCATGTCCTGCAACGGGATTGTCGGTGGTTGCCCTCCCGAAGGTCCGGCGAAGGTCTCCTTCAGACCCGGCCACAGCCCGACGCGCTTGCCGTCGGCGTACTCGTAGAAGCCCGCACCCTTGAGACGCGATGGACGACCGATCTCGATCATCTTCTCGACGACCGCCTCGGCGGGATGCGGCTCGTACGTGCCGCCGGCGTCCTCGATCCCCTTGCGCGATGCGACGGCAATCTTGTGCATCAGTTCGAGATTCAGCTCGTCGGACAGCTGCAGCGGCGGTGCCGGGTAGCCGGCCTGGCTGCCCGCCTGCTCGATGCTGGCGGGCGTGACGCCCTCACCCAGCATGGCCAGTGCCTCGTTGACGAACGTGCCGATGACGCGGCTGGTGAAGAAGCCACGGCTGTCGTTCACGACGATCGGAGTCTTGCCGATGGCCAGCGTGTAGTCGAACACGCGGGCCAGCGCCTCGTCGGAGGTCTTCTCCCCCTTGATGATCTCCACCAGCGGCATCTTGTCGACCGGCGAGAAGAAGTGGATGCCGATGAAGTCCTCTTGGCGCTTCACGCCGGCGGCGAGGCCGGTGATCGGCAGCGTCGAGGTGTTCGACCCAAGCAGTGCGTTCGGCTCGACGACGTCCTCGATCTCCTGGAACACCTTGTGCTTCAACTCAACCGACTCGAAGACCGCCTCGACGACGAAGTCGACACCGGCGAAGTCCGCAGCGTCGGCGCTCGGCGTGATTCGGGCCAGCAATGCGTCGGACTTCTCCTGCGTGGTCTTACCGCGCTCGAGCGCCTTGGCCTCGATCTTCTCGGAGTAGCCCTTGCCCTTCTCGGCCGCCTCGATCGAGACGTCCTTGAGCACGACGTCGAAACCGGCCTTGGCCGAGACGTAGGCGATGCCGGCGCCCATCATGCCCGCGCCGAGCACGCCGATCTTGCGGATCTCCTGCTTGGCGATGCCGTCGGGACGAGAGCCGCCCGAATTGATCGACTGCAGATCAAGGAAGAACGCCTGGATCATGTTCTTGGCGACCTGGCCGGTGACCAGCTGGGTGAAGTACCGGCTTTCGATGCGGCTGGCGGTGTCGAAGTCGACCTGCGCGCCCTCGACGGCCGCGTCGAGGATCGCCCGCGGCGCGGGCATCGGCGCACCCTTGAGCTGCTTCTTCAGGAGTGCCGGGAACGACGGCAGGATGCCGGCGAGTCCGGGTGACGCCGGGGTGCCGCCAGGCATCTTGTAGCCCTTGGCATCCCACGGCTGGGTGTGACTGTCGGGGTTGGCCTTGATCCACGCCTTGGCGGCGGGGATGAGCTCGTCGACCGTCGGCAGCACCTCGTCGATGAGCCCAATCTCCTTGGCCTTGGCCGGCTTGAACCGGGTGCCCTGGCTCAGGATCTCCATGAACGCCTTCTGGATGCCGAACATGCGCACGGTGCGGGTGACACCGCCGCCGCCCGGCAGCAGGCCGAGGGTGACCTCGGGCAGGCCGATCTGGCTGCCCTTGGCGTCGGCCGCGATGCGGTGGTGACACGCCAGCGCGATCTCCAGGCCGCCGCCGAGCGCAGCGCCGTTGATGGCGGCGACGACGGGCTTGCCGAGGGTTTCCAGCTTGCGCAGGTCGCGCTTGACGGCCTCGACCATGTCGAAGGCCTCGCCGGCGTTCTCGGGGCCGAGGTTGATCATGCCCTTGAGGTCACCGCCGGCGAAGAAGGTCTTCTTCGCGCTGGTGATGACGACGCCGGTGACCGAATCGGCTTCCGAGACAAGGCGTTCCACGGCCTTCTCCATCGACTGCTGGTAGTGCTCGTTCATCACGTTGGCGGACCCGGTCGGGTCGTCCAGCGTCAGGGTCACGATGCCGTCGGCATCCTTGTCCCACTGAATGGTGTTCTCTGCCATGGTCTTACACCCTCTCGATGATGGTCGCGACACCCATGCCGCCGCCGATGCACAGTGTGACGAGGGCGCGCTTGGCGCCGCGGCGCTCGAGCTCGTCGACCATGGTTCCGGTGATCATGGCGCCGGTGGCACCCAGCGGGTGGCCCATCGCGATGGCGCCGCCGTTGACGTTGAGCTTCTCGTCGGGGACGTTGAGGTCCTTCTGGAACTTCAGCACCACCGAGGCGAACGCCTCGTTCAGCTCGAACAGGTCGATGTCGTCGACCGTCAGGCCGGCGCGGTCCAACACCTTGCGGGCGGCAGGCGTCGGGCCGGTCAGCATGATGACGGGATCGGCGCCGCTGGTGGCGGTGGCCACGATGCGGGCGCGCGGGGTCAGACCCTGCGACGTGCCCGCGGCCTCGGAGCCGACGAGCACCAGCGCGGCACCGTCGACGATGCCGGAGCTGTTGCCGCCGGTGTGGACGTGGTTGATCTTCTCGACGTAGTGGTACTTCTGGAGCGCCACGTCGTCGAAGCCGCCCATCGCGCCGATGCCGTCGAACGCGGTCTTCAGCTTGCCGAGGCTCTCGACCGTCGAACCGGGACGCATGTGCTCGTCGTGATCGAGGATGACCAGACCGTTCTGATCCTTGACCGGCACGACGGACTTGGCGAAGTAACCGCCCGACCATGCGGCCGCGGCCTTCTCCTGCGAGCGCGCGGCGTAGGCGTCGACGTCCTCGCGGGAGAAGCCCTCGATGGTGGCGATCAGGTCGGCGCCGATGCCCTGTGGGACGAAGCCGATGCGGTAGTTGGTCTCGGGGTCGAGCGCCCACGCGCCGCCGTCGGAGCCCATCGGAACACGGCTCATCGACTCGACGCCGCCGGCGATGACGAGGTCATCCCAGCCGGAGCGCACCTTCTGGGCGGCGATGTTGACGGCTTCGAGGCCGGAGGCGCAGAAGCGGTTGAGTTGGAACCCACCGGTGGTCTCGGGCAGCTTTGCCACCAGCGCAGCGGTTCGGGCGATGTCGCCGCCCTGATCGCCGACGGGTGAGACGACACCGAGGATGACGTCGCTGATCAGGTTCTCGTCCAGGTCGGGGTGACGGCTACGCATCTCGTCGATCAGGCCGACCACCAGGTTGACGGGCTTGACTTCGTTCAGCGAGCCGTTGCGTTGCTTGCCGCGAGGCGTGCGGATCGCCTCGTAGATGAAGGCTTCTTCGGACATGTTTGACTCTCCAGGTCCTGTATGAGGTTGAGGGTAGATCTCGGCTACGCACGCGCGTGCCAACGGGAACCATAGTCCTCGCGATGGCGAGCGTAGCAGCCTCGCCCAACCCGTTGGTTGGGCGCTCCCCGCCTCGTCCACCTTGCCGAGCAGACGCAAGTGGCCCTGAATCGGGAGGATTCAGGGCCATTTGCGTCTGCTCGCGGGGAGGGGTTAGGCGGTCTGCGGCTGCTCCAACTCCGCCAGGGTCGGATAGTCCACGTAGCCAACGGGTCCCGGCGCGTAGAACGTCGGGACATCCGGCTCGTTGAGCTCAGCACCCACGACCAGCCGGTCGATGAGGTCGGGGTTGGCAAGGAAGGCCCGCCCGACCGCGGCAGCACTGATCACACCCCACTCGGCGAGTTCCTCCAGCTGGCAGAACCGGGTCTCCACCTCGCGGCCGGTGTTGAGCACCAACGGCCCGAACCACAGCCCGCGGATGGCGCCGAAGGCCGGCACGTCGGGATCGATGAGGACGTGCAGGTAGGCGATGTCCAGCGGCGCGAGCCGGGTCAGCAGCGCCTCGTACGCGGCGACCTCGTCGACCTCGCGCATGTCGCCGGCACCGTTCCCCGGCGAGATGCGCAGCCCCACCCGGTCGGCGCCGATCTCGGCGGCGACCGCTTCGACGATCTCGGCGGTCAGCCGGGCGCGGTTCTCGGCCGAGCCGCCGTAGCGATCGGTCCGGCGATTGGTGACGTCGGAGAGGAACTCGTGCAGGAGGTAGCCGTTGGCGCCGTGGATCTCGACGCCGTCCATGCCGGCATCGATCGCGCGGCGGGCGGCAGCCCTGAAGTCCTCGACGATCGGTGCGATCTCGTCGATGGCCAGGGCGCGCGGCGTCGGCAGCGGCTTCTTACCCGACGGCGTATGAGTCGTCACGTCGGCGGCGATGGCCGAGGGTGCGACGGGTTGCAGCCCGCTGATGTCGGGGTGACCCATCCGCCCGACGTGCCACAGCTGGACGAACATCTGACCGTCGGCGGCGTGCACGGCCCGCGCGATCTCGGACCACTTCCCCTGGTGCCGGTCGGTGTAGAGACCCGGCGTGTTCAGGTAGGCGCCGTTGGCGGCGGCCGACACCGCGGTGGCCTCGGAGATGATCAGCCCTGCAGCTGCGCGCTGGGAGTAATACCGGGCGGCCAGGTGGGAGGGAGTGCCGTCCGCCTGCGCTCGGGATCGCGTCAAGGGCGCCATGAACATTCGGTTGCGCGCGACGATGCCGCCGATCTGAACGGGTGCGAGTAGTGCGGCGTCGGTTGCGAGCGAGTAAGCCATGTCGCCGTCAGCGTCTCGAGCCGTCCATTCATTCCCGGCCCCCGTGCCCCTAGGCTCGACGACCATGACGGTCTCGCGACTCCAGCCCTATGCCGTGACCATCTTCGCCGAGATGTCGGCGTTGGCCGCACGGATCGGTGCGGTGAACCTCGGGCAGGGATTTCCCGACGAGGACGGCCCGGCGGCGATGTTGAAGACGGCGGAGAACGCCATCGCCGACGGCGTCAACCAGTACCCGCCGGGGCCGGGTATCGCGCCGCTTCGCGAGGCCATCGCGGCGCAACGCAAGCGGCTCTACGACATCACCTACGACCCCGACACCGAGGTGCTGGTCACCGTGGGAGCGACGGAGGCGATCGCGGCCGCCGTCATCGGACTGGTGGAACCCGGTTCCGAGGTGCTGTTGATCGAACCGTTCTATGACTCGTACTCCCCCGTGATCGCGATGGCCGGCTGTCACCGGGTGGCCGTACCGCTGGTTCGCGATGGACGCGGCTTCGCCATCGACGTCGACGCGCTTCGCGCTGCGGTCACGCCGCGCACCCGCGCGCTGATCGTCAATTCGCCGCACAACCCGACGGGCATGGTCGCGGCGGACGCCGAATTGTCCGCCATCGCCGCACTCGCCGTCGAGCACGACCTGCTGGTGATCACCGACGAGGTGTACGAGCGGTTGGTGTTCGACGGCCGTCGCCACCTGCCGCTCGCGGGCTACCCGGGCATGGCCGAGCGGACGCTCACGATCTCCAGCGCGGCGAAGATGTTCAACGTCACCGGGTGGAAGATCGGCTGGGTCTGCGGACCGGCCGACCTCATCGCCGGCGTACGGGCGGCCAAGCAGTTCCTCACCTACGTCGGCGGGGCGCCGTTTCAGCCTGCGGTCGCCGAGGCGCTCGACAACGAAGACGCCTGGACGGCTGCGCTACGAGACTCCTTCCAGGCCAAGCGAACTCGACTGTCGGGTGCACTCGTCGACATCGGGTTCGACGTGCTCGACAGCTTCGGCACCTACTTCCTGTGCGCCGATCCGCGACCGCTGGGCTACACCGACAGCACCACGTTCTGCGCCGAGCTACCCGAGCGGGCCGGCGTCGCGGCAATCCCGATGTCGGCGTTCTGCGATCCCGATTCCGATTACCTCGGCGACTGGAACCACTTGGTGCGCTTCGCCTTCTGCAAGCGTGACGACACCATGGAGGAGGCCATCGAGCGGCTGCAGGTGCTGAAGCGCTAACCCGCGAGCGGCCACATATCGCACAGTTTCAGTCGCGAAGCGGGCAATAACTGGCCAGTCGCGAGCGTCAACCGTGGTTGCGGGTCACCCTGCAGCGGAGCCGGTCGACCGCCACGTCGAGGACCATCTTCTTGGCGCGCGTGACGAGGAACTGTGGAATGGGAGCGGCGACGTCGACGGTGATGTCGAACCGCACCATCGTCTGATCCCCGACCCTGGTGAGGTTGTACTCGCCGTGCTGTCCCCGCTGCTGGAACGTATCCGTCGCGTCCCACACCACCCAGTCGGGCCCCCAGTGATATTCGAGGAGTTCCTTGTCGCTGACACCCATGATCTTCACCGTCGCCTTGACGTGGTGCGGGCGGCCGTCAGGGTGTCGGTCGAGGACCTCGGTGTGCCGGTGCAGCGTCGACCACGACGGCACCTCCTCGATGTCGGCGAGGGCATCGAGGATCGCCTCGGGCGAGGCGTCGAACACGGTTTCCCGTGTGGCCCGCACTGCCATGAGCAAAGGGTAATCGTCAGCCACGCCCAGTGCAGCGGTTCGACCGGCTAACTCGTCTTCACCATCCGAGGTCGGCAAGCGCGGTGGTGTCGCTGGGCGGCCGACCCAGCGGTCCGGACGGGGTGCGCGAGAACCGCGGAGCGGGCGCAGCCTGGTCGACGCCGTCCTGCGTGACGATGGTCGACCGGGCCACGAGATGCTCGGCCACCGACGCCTCCCGCCACGTCAGCACCGGGGTCACGCACGCATCGGTGCCCGCGAACACCGCCGTCCACTTCTCGCGGGTCTTGCGCGCGAAGCGTTCGGTGAAGAGGGACCTCATCTCGTCGTAACGGCCCGTGTCGAACTGGTTGGGCACCTCGTCGGACGAGAGGCCCAGCCCGGCGAGCAGCTGCGCGAAGAACTGTGGCTCGATCGCGCCGACGGCCATGTACCCGCCTTCCGAGCACTCGTAGACCCGGTAGAAGGGCGCTCCGCCATCGAGCATGAACGATTCGCGCCGGTCCTTCAGCGACCCCGTCGCCTTCATCGTCCACATCACCTGCGCGAGGATGCTGACGCCGTCGACCATCGCGGCGTCGATCACCTGCCCCCTGCCCGAGCGTTCCCGTTCGTAGAGGGCTGCGACGATGCCGACCAACGCGAACATGGACCCGCCACCGAAGTCCGCCACCAGGTTCAGCGGCGCCACGGGCGGTCGGTCGCGGTAACCGATGGCGCTCAGCGCACCGGTCTGCGAGAGGTAGTTGATGTCATGGCCGGCCGTCGTGGCGAGCGGACCGTCCTGACCCCAGCCGGTGATGCGCGCGAAGATCAGCCGCGGGTTGACGGCCGCGCAGTCGTCGGGGCCGATGCCCAACCGTTCGCACGTCCCGGGCCGGAAGCAGTCGAGCAACACGTCGGCCTTGGCGACGAGCTCCAGCAGCAACTGCGGGTCGCCCTTGACGTCGAGGTCGATGATGCGTTTGCCGCGATGGAGGAGGTCGACGTCCTCGGCGGGCATCTTTAGAGGCCTGCTCCCCCTGTCGCTTCGCTCGCCGGGGTCGGGCCGCCGGACGCGGACCACGTCGGCCCCCAGATCGGCCAGCATCATCCCGGTGTGCGGACCCGGCCCGATGCCGCCGAGTTCGATCACCCTGACGCCAGTCAGGGGTCCGCCGTTCACCCCTTCTTGACCTTGATGACCTGTTTGCGCAGCCCATCGGTTGCCGATTCGAGGCCGCCCTTCATCGCTCGCTTCAGCACGAAGCCCGGGATGGGCACCGACGGGTCGATGGTGATGTCGAACTTGACCTTGGTCTTCGCCCCATCGGGCGTCAGCGTGTAGCTGGCGTCCTGCGTCTTCAGCTGGCTCGAACTGAGCAGCTTCCAGCTGGCGCCGAGGTCGCTCCAGGTGTACTCCACGACCATTTCATCGGAGATCCCCATGGTCTTAAGCTTCATCCTGACCTTGCGCGGCCTGCCGTTCTCGTCGGTCTCGAGGATCTCGGCACCTTGGTGCTGCGACGACCACTCAGGCGCGGTCTCGACGTCGGCGATGACGTCGAGGATTTCCTCGGGGGTTGCGTCGATGACCACTTCACGCGAATCACTGGTTGCCATGCTGGCGACCTTAACCAGCGGTCGACGGGTGGCGAGCCCTTTCGCCGCGCAGTGTCCTGCGCCGTTCACCTCTGGATGGAAACATCTCCCCCGTGACCACCGAGACGCCGCAAACCATCGCTCATCCGGGAACCGGCTCGCGCCCCAATCGCCGCGACGAGGAGACGCTCGCACCACACGTCATCGTGCTGTTCGGCGCGACCGGTGACCTGGCCAAGCGCAAGCTGTTGCCGGGGATGGCCTATCTGGTCCAGTCGTCGCTGGCGCCCAAGATCCGGGTCGTCGGGACGTCGTTGGAGGATCTCACCGACGACGAGTTCCGTGCGCTGACGAAGCAGGCCGTCGAGGCGTTCGGCACGCACAAGCTCACCGATGAGCAATGGGCGCACTTCGCCAGCCGCATCTCCTACGTTCCACAGGGCGGTGGACCGGCGGCGCTGGCCGCGGCGGTGGCCGACGCCGAAAGCGACTTGGGACCGGAAGTTCGCCGGCTGCATTATCTTTCGGTACCGCCCAAGGCTGCGCGTGCCGTGATCACAATGCTCAAGGAAGCCAACCTGGTCGACCGGTCGCGGGTCGTGATGGAGAAGCCGTTCGGCACCGATCTGGAAAGCGCCATCGAGCTGAACGACTTCGTGCACGAGACGTTTCGCGAGCGACAGATCTTCCGCATCGACCACTTCCTCGGCAAGGAGGCGGCGCAGAACATCCTCGCCTTCCGGTTCGCCAACGGCCTATTCGAGCCGATCTGGAACCGCAACTTCATCGACCACATCCAGATCGACATCCCCGAGACGCTCGGCCTCGACCAGCGGGCCAACTTCTACGAGAGCACGGGCGCCTACAAGGACATGGTCGTCACGCATCTGCTGCAGGTGATGGCGTTCGTGGTGATGGAGCCGCCGACGGCGTTGGAGCCGCGGGCCATCAGCGAGGAGAAGAACAAGGTGTTCCGCTCGATGCTGCCGATCAACCCCAACGACGTCGTCCGCGGCCAGTACACGGGATACCGCTCCGAGGACGGCGTTCCGCGCGACTCCGACACCGAGACGTTCATCGCGATGAAGGTCGGCATCGACAATTGGCGGTGGGCCGGGGTGCCCATCTACCTGCGCACCGGCAAGAAGATGGCCGAGGGCATGCGGATCATCTCGATCGCCTTCCGGGAAGCGCCGCGCACGATGTTCCCGGCGGGCTCGGGCGTCGGCTCCCAGGGGCCCGACCACCTGACGTTCGACCTTGCCGACGCATCCAAGGTGTCACTGTCCTTCTACGGCAAGCGGCCGGGCCCCGGCATGAAGCTCGACAAGATGTCGATGCAGTTCTCCACCCAGGAGACCGACTCACGGGGCGACGTGCTCGAGGCCTACGAGCGGCTGATCCTCGACGCGATGCGGGGTGACCACACCCTGTTCACGACGGCCGAGGGCATCGAATCACTATGGGAACGTTCGGCTCAACTGTTGGACGACCCCCCGCCGGTGAAGTCGTATCAGCCGGGAACGTGGGGCCCCAACGCAATCCACCAACTGGTCGCGCCCAGCGCCTGGCGGTTGCCGTTCGAACGGGTGTGGCGCGAGAAGAAGTAGGCTCGGGCCATGACGAGTGCAGTGAATCCGGCGATCCCACCGAGCGGAACGGGGTGCGTCGAGTGCACTGCCGCCGACGGGTGGTGGGTCCATCTGCGCCGCTGTACGGCGTGCGGACACATCGGTTGTTGTGACGACTCGCTGGCCCGCCATGCCTCCGCGCACTGGCGCGAGACGGGGCACCCGATCATCCGCTCGTTCGAGCCGGGCGAGGACTGGTTCTGGAACTACGACTCCAACCAGTACTACGACGGACCGGAGCTCGCGCCACCGGAGTGCCACCCGGTGGACCAGAGCGCGCCGGGCCCCGGTGAGCGCGTACCCAAGGACTGGATGGCTCAGCTGCAGCGTCGAGGGGACTGACGCGGCGTGGTGAAGGCCGGAGGTGACAGCGCCCTCACCGTCATCGTCGCATTCGCCGCCAATCTCGTGATAGCGCTGGCCAAGTCGGTTGCTGCCGTAACCACCGGGTCGGCGTCGATGAGTGCCGAGGCCGCTCACTCCTGGGCCGACACCGGCAATGAGGTGTTCCTCCTGATCGCGAATCGACGCAGTACCCGCGAAGCCGACGAGCGACGGCCCTTGGGTTACGGTCGCGAGGCGTACGTCTGGGCGCTGCTCGCCGCGCTCGGCCTGTTCGTCGTCGGGGCGGCGGTGTCCATCTGGCGGGGAGTCACCGAACTGCTCCACGGCGCTGAGGGCGCCGCGGACTACCGGGTTGCTTACATCGTGCTGGCCGTGGCGTTCGTCCTCGAGGGCACCTCGCTCGCTCAGGCCGTGCGTCAATTGCGGCGCGACGCAAAGAAATTCGATAGCGAGGTCCTGCAGTATGCCTACGAGACCTCGGACCCCACGGTGCGCGCGGTGTTCGCCGAGGACAGTGCGGCACTGATCGGCATCGCGATCGCGTTCCTGGGCATCCTGCTGCACGAGCTCACCGGGGACGTGGTGTGGGACGCCATCGGATCCATTCTGGTGGGTGTCCTGCTCGCAGTGGTGGCCGTCGTCCTCATCAACCGCAACCGCATCTTCCTCACTGGCGAAGCCGGCCCGCCGCGTCTGCAGAAGGCCCTGCGCGAGCATCTCGAAGGCTTCCCAGAAGTCGCGTCGGTCCGCTTCCTGCGCCCCGAATTCATCGGCCCTAAGCAGATCTTCGTGATCGCGAGTGTCGACCTGGTCGGAGACAGCGTCGAGTCGTCGCTCGCCAAGACCCTACGAATGCTCGAGCACCGCTTCGAGGATGACGTGCCCGAGATCCGCGAGGCCGTGCTCACGATCTCCGAGCCCGACGACTAACCCGCGTCGGCCAGCGCCTGCACCGCCGCGTTGTAGCCGGGAATGAACGTGATACCCGGTCCGCCATGGCATCCCGCGCTGCCGAGGTACAGCCCGTCGATGGGGAGGGGTTGGTCGACGAAGCCGCGGGGTCCCGGCCTGTTGGGTCCCATCTGTTCCGGGTGGATCAGGCCGTGGCAGTAGTCGCCGCCGGGAGCGCCGAACATGGTGCCCATGTGGCGTGGCGTAAACGTGGTGTGCCGGATGATCTTCGACTCGAAGTCCGGCGCCACCCGGGTGATCTTCTCGATGACGCGGCGGCCCATCTCGACCTTGAGGTCTCCGTAGGACGCGTCGTGGTACTCGAGCGGAAACCACATCGAGAAGGCCGACATCGCATGCTTTCCCACGGGCGCGAGCGCGGGGTCGTGGACCGACGGGAACTGCATCGCGATCGCGGGATCGGCGGGTACGACGCCGCGGCGGCTGTCCTCCCATTGCCGTTGCAGTTCTTCGGGTGTGCTGAAGAGGCCGATGGCCGACTGCATCTCGGGGTCGTTGAGGATCTCATACGGTTCGGCGAAGGTGGGCATCCCGTCGAGGGCGAAGTGCATCTGGAGGTAGCTTCCCCGGTGGTCGACGCGGGCGAACCGCTCGCGGATGTCCGACGGCACCGCGCCCGGGTCGAGCATCTTGGTGACGGTCAGGTCCGGTGCCACCCCCGATACGACGATGGCAGCGTCGATCGTCGAGCCGTCGTCGAGCCGGACGCCGGTGACCCGACCGTCGACGACCATGATCTCCTCGACCTTGGTGCGCAGCCGAAGCTCACCGCCACCTGCCACCAATCGGTCGACGAGATGCTTTGTCAGGGCACCGATTCCGCCGCGCAGTTTCTTCATCAGCTTGGCGTTCTCGTCGGGCATCGCTAGGCCGAACGCCAGCGCCGCCGCACTGCCCGGCGTCGCCGGGCCGCGGTAGGTGGTGTTGATCGCGAGGAAGGACAGCATCCCCCGCAGCGCGCCGTGCTTCTCGGCGTCGGGCAGGTAGCGATCGAGCACGTCGGTGACGGATCCGAACAGCATGTCGGTGATCGCGGACCGTTCGAACGCGTTCTGCGCGCAGGCGTACATCTCGTCGAGGGTCTTGGGCGGCGTGCCGGCGTCGAATCGGCCGAGCGCACGGGTCGGACCCTGGCTCCACGCCATCAGGCCGGCCATGCCGTTGACGGCCTCGGCGCCGTGTACCTCGTTGAGATGGGTGAGCAGTTTCATCGGATCGGTGTAGTACACGACGGGCTCGTCACCGATGCCCCGCAGCGATACCGACATGACGTCGAGGTCGACGGTCGGCAGGTCGTCGAGACCGAGTTCGTCGCTGACCTTTGCCGACGTCGGGAACTGTAGCGAGCCCGCGATCTCGAAGCTGTACCCGTCGAAAAGCTCTACGGTGGAGGCCATTCCGCCGGCGTAGAGCTTGGAGTCGAGGCACAGCGTACGAACGCCGGCCTTCTGCAGTAGGGCCGCCGCGGCAAGCCCGTTGTGGCCCGCACCGATGACAATCGCGTCGAAGTCCGCCATCGTCCGAGGCTGGCACGCTGCCATAGTTTTGTCAATAATGACGAAACTTCGTCAGGTCGTGTCGCTGATCCCCGCCGCGACCGTCTCGAGCGCCGTGCGGCACAGCCCCGCCAGTTCGGGAAGTGACGGCTCGTCGCCGAGCATCCAGACCTCCATCGCCCCGAAGACCGCTGCCGCGATGCACCTCGCCGTCACCGTCACGCGCAACCGACCCTCGGCCCCTGACGCCGGCGGCACGTCACGGGTCAGGTACTCCTCGACCGCCTCGGCGAAGTCGGCCTCGACCTGACGGATGTGGCGCACGATCCGGCCCGCGTCCAGCTCACGCGCCCGCAGTTCAGCGATCTTCGGCACCGCTTGGGCGTCATACGGTGCGGCCATGACTGCCGCGTGGACGGCATCGATCAACGACTCGTGGGGCGCGCGATCGGCGAGCGCGGTGCGGAACCACTCGAGACCGGCGTCGTAATCGGCGAACAGCAGGTCGTGTTTGGACGTGAAGTGTCGGTAGAACGTGCGCAGCGAGACACCGGCGTCGGCGGCGATCTGTTCGGCGGAGGTGTCCTCCACCCCCTGTGCCAGGAACCTGACCAACGCGGCCTGACGCAATGCGTCGCGTGTGCGTTCGCTGCGCGCCGTCTGCGCAGGCCTGACCATATGGGTAAGTTACCTTGCCCGCACTTGGGCGGGACTAGGGTCGATCTCGATGAGCGCACGCTTCGAGGAGTTGGGCTGGCAGCAGACACCCATGGGGGTGATCAGCCTGCGGCGGCGGTTCGATCCCTCGGTGCGGGCCGATGTCTACGAGGTCAAACTCGACGATGAGTTCGTGATGACGAGCCTGTTCACCGTGGCCGAGCGGGAATTGGCGCGGCTGGGGCTGGCCCGGACCCCTGGAGCGGCGCTGGACGTCGTCGTCGGCGGACTCGGGCTTGGCTACACCGCGCGAGAAGCCCTCGAGAGCGGGCGGGTCGATACCCTAACGGTCGTCGAGTACTCAGAAGCAGTCATCGATTGGCACGAACGCGACCTGCTCCCCGACACGGCCGGTTTGGCCGCCGACGGCCGCATCACGTTGAGGTGCGCCGACTTCTTCGCCACTGCAATGGATTCGGCAGGTTTCGACCCATTGCGCCCGGGTCGAACCCATGACGCCATCCTGCTCGACATCGACCACTCGCCGCGGCACCTTCTGCACCACCCGCACGCGTCCTTCTACACCCCCGAGGGCCTTCGAGCCACGGCCGCCCACCTCGTCCCGGGCGGCACGTTCGCGATGTGGTCAGACGATGCACCGGACGGAGATTTCACCGCCATCCTCGAAACCGTCTTCGCCGACGTCGAATCCCAACAGATCTGGTTTGACAACCCACTCACACGGGGGCGTTCGGCCGCCACGATCTACCTCGCCACGCGGCGGTAGAACCTTAGGTGCGCAACAGGTCGATGCCGATTGCGATCGTCACGATCGCCAACACCAAGGCCGTGCCCGGCACCATCCCGCGGGACAACGGTGTTCGTTGCGTTCGCACGTTGTGCAGCACTCGGCGGTAGCGCTGCGGGACGCAGAGGAGCACGGCCAGGGTTGCAGCCGCGGTGAGCAGCAGCCCTGGCCACGGGGACAACAGGTGCTGGTGCACGCTCCCACGCAACCACAGGAGGCCCACGGCGATCGCTCCGATTCCGGTGCGCTGCCACGCCAAGGCCGTGCGCTCGGCCTGAGCGCCGACGTCCATCAACTCTTCGTCGTCCACTAGTAGGCAGCCTCGGCCAAGAACACCAGTACTGCTGCGGCGGCGATGACGATCGCAACGCCTCCGACCATGATTCGCGGGAGCGGATCCATTGGTAGCGAACGATTTTCGCGCAGCGCGCGCTCGGTGCGGTCCCACCGGAGGTAGGCACCGATCGTCACGACCAGGGAGAGTGCCAAGAGCAATACGGTGATCGAGAGCCGCAACGGCCGGGGACCGAAATCGTGCACCAGGCTGACCAAGGCGACGGCACCCGCGAGTAGCGCCAAACCCGTACGCACCCATGCCAGGAAGGTCCGTTCGTTGGCGAGGGTGAACCGGTAATCCGGATCGGTGCCAACCGTCCGCAACGGTGGCCTACGCGTGAACACCGGGCCCACCTGCTCTCGTTTGGCCTGACACCCAACGTCACCTCGGCGACGTCGCAGACTTCACTGTAGCGGTGGCACGTTCAGGCGCCCTCCGACAGCGGGAACCGGCGGACCAGGGCGAGGATGTAGAAGGAGTTCATGCGACCGCGCATCTCATCCGGCGAACCGGCCTGCACCGACACCTGATGACCAATGCTGAGGACGCTTCCGGCCCACCCCGCCGCGAAGAGGAACGACGCATCGAGAAACATGCTGTCCCACTGGCTGATGCCCAGTGCGGACAGGAAGAGCGCCAAGGCCGCCGTCTATGCCGACTTGTACGACCACGAACTCGACGATGTCGCATCGGCGCTTGACGCGCTCGATGACCGCGTCTGAGTAGACCGCAACTTTGACCATGTGGATTGCCTGGGCCGGTGAGCCGGCCGGGACGATCGGCCCAAAACAGGCTTCGACTGCAACGATCTCGGTGGCCAGGGCCGGGATCGAACCGGCGACCTTCCGCTTTTCAGGCGGACAAGATAACCACTGACCTGCGGTTCATCTGCGTCTGTGCGTCCTATGCGCCGCATTAAGCAGGGCTGACGTACTCAGCCTGTCCGGCGAACGGACATAAACCGGACACGGTGCTTGCGCTCCCGACCAGGAGCTTTCGTGCTGCCGCTTGCGCTGTGGGCAGCTTCGGGGGTTCCGGGGAGCAGGCACCCCGATGCCCAGCAACGCATCATCAACCACCGGATCGACACCCTCGATGCAGGGCTCGACATCGGCATCACAACATCCCGCAGTTCGGCAGAGTTCTGCCGGTGCCGCGGTTGACGGGAGGTCGCGAGCGCCCGAGGCCGCCAGGCCGCAGGGCGCGAGAGCGACAGTGGTCGGCCGGACGTCGACCGGGGCACCGGACCTCACCCCGGCCCTGGACAGCGGGCTTGTTATATGTGCCGAAAATGTCCGCGATCCCGCCAGCGACGGAATCGCAACCGGCGACCTGCGAGCGATCGACGCATTGGGACTGCGGTTCCCGAGCCCCGAGATGGTCAACGCAGCTGCAGCACTGTTCGAACCAGCAGCACCGTGGGCTTGTGGCTCGGAGCGCCTTGGTGTCGAACCGGAATCCGGGCGGTTCCGCATCACCATCGGCCCCGGCGTCGTGCGACTCGGATGGACCAATCCTGTCCGTGCCGAGAAGACCGCCGAGCGGGCAGTCAGCCATCACCAACGTGACGTTGACGAGGCGAAATTCCATGTGAGAAACGACATCGCCGTCACAGATGGGGACGATGATCAGACCGTCGTGTCTTTGACACGACGGAGTCCTACGGAAGACGACCAGCGCGGTACTGGCGGTGTCATTACCGAGTGGTCCCGGAAATCACGGTCGGCGATGTGCCGCACCTTTGCCGAACTCGACTACATCCCGCTGGTGGAATCTGGTCGTGTTCCGGCGATGGTCACCCTGACCTATCCCGGCGAGTGGGAAATCGTAGCCCCCGATGGGCCCAGCGTTAAGCGGCACATGGTGTTGTGGCGCAAACGCTTTCAACGTGAGTATGGCGAGCCGGCTCGCTACATTTGGAAGTTGGAGTTTCAGCGGCGCGGCGCACCCCACATTCATCTGTGGATGGCGCCGCCAACCTCACCGGGCCGCTCGGGTGTCAGCTTCGCTCATTGGTTGTCCGACACGTGGGCTCAGGTTGTCGACCATCCCGACCCCGAGCAGAGGGCAAGGCACCGACTCGCCGGAACTGCCATCGACGTGCGCAACGGACTGAAAGCCTGCGACCCGAAACGCCTGGCCATCTACTTCACCAAGCACTCATCGCCAAACCTAGACGGCGACAAGGAATATCAGCACGTCGTGCCCGAACTCTGGCAGCGGCCGGGACGCGGGCCTGGCCGATTCTGGGGCGTTTACGGACTCAAGAAGGCGATCGCCGTAGTGGAGGTCGCCCAGGACGCGTATCTGACAGCTCGGCGGATCGTGCGGCGTTGGTCGCGCAGCCAAGCGGTGTACGGCGACTCCGGCAGCCGATTCCCTACCGCAGTCGTGCCACGCACGGCAGTGCTCCTGGTCCGACGCGTGCATCACGATACCGGCGTCGTGACGTACCGGAAGGTGCGGCGGCGAAGGACACTCTGCAACCAGGGCGGCCTGGCTGGCGGCTACGCCTTGGTCAACGACGGACCAGGTTTCGCTGCTCAGCTCGCCCGTGCAATCTCATGAGGCGCCCATCGGAGGTGCTTAGCCGACATTCTCGAGGAGGCCGTAGGTTTGTAAGCGTGGTGACCTTCATGCTAAGCGAGACCGCCGCGGGGTGGGTGCTCTACGACGACGAAGGCCGCACGCAAGTCCTAACCGACAACCTCAACTCCGCTCTGCTTGATGCAGCAAGAATGATGCGCGATCACGGCGACCCGGTCCAGGGAGGATGGGCGCTTGTGCCGAACGAAGAAGTTACGACGCTGCGACTCACGGTCAGCTGAGTCACCCTGCCAGCTCGTCCGCGATCGTCAATGCAAAGAGCCCGGGTCGGCCGCTTGGGTCGAATACCGGGCTCTTCTGAAATCTCAACCAGAACATCCGTTGGGATGCGACTCTGGCCTTTGTGTAGAGAAGTCTACACGGCTGCCGTACCGACCAGCAACGCCGTGGTTGACTGCCTGGCATGGCGGTGCCGTACGGACCATGGGTCGAGAGCTGGTTGAGTTCCGATCGATTCGCAACGTACTTGAGGATGGCTGGCCACGACAGATCGCGTGCCTTGGCGCTGTACGAGTGGAGCACCAGCCTAAACGCTGCCCTGCTGCATGACTTCGCCCATTTGGAAGTTGGACTGCGGAATATGTACGACACCGCGCTGATGGGGGCCGTGGCGGTTGGCGAGAGCCACTGGCTCGACACCAGTTCGGCTGGTCAGCTCTTTCCCATGAGTGTGGCCGGGAACGCGCGAACGCACCGCGACATTGCCACGGCGCGACGGAACGCTGGGGGGAACGCGGCGCTGGCAGGCAAGGTGATTGCCGAGCTGACATTCGGGTTTTGGGTCTTTGTGACGTCACGCCGTCACGAACCACTCGTTTGGCTGCCGCACTTGGCGCACGCATACCCGAGCGGAACTAGCCGCGTGCAACTGCACAGCGGTTTGGGCGAGCTTCTAAACGCTCGCAACCGGGTTGCGCATCATGAGCCAGCGACCGTGCGTTCAGGCCGAGAGATCGTCCGCCGAATCCGAGGCCACGCTCGGTACGTATCGCCTGAACTCTCCCAGCACATTGATGCAACGAGCACGGTAGGAAGCATCGTTCGGAACCGGCCGTAGCGATCTGTCGCTGCAAGGTCATGTACGCCAGCCCAAACGAGCGGTGACGGTTGCGACTGGACCGCCGTCGCTGATCCATTGTCGACTCACCGCTCTTGCTCCCGAGTTGGCCGCAATCTGCGACCAAACTGACAGGATCGACCTGAAAGTCCAATACGAAGGAATCACTTGCCTCCAAAGAAGAAGACCGCGGCGCCGGAGAGTCTGGAGACATCACTCTTTAAGGCCGCCGACAAGCTGCGCGGCAAAATGGATGCCGCCGTCTACAAGCATGTCGTGCTAGGCCTGATCTTCTTGAAGTACGTCTCCGACACCTTCATGGTCCGCCACAACGAGTTGACTCGGCTGGTCAACGATCCCGAGTCCGACTACTTCATGCCCAACGACGCGGCAAAGAAGTCGGTGCTGGAAGATCGCGACGAGTACACGGCCGAGGGCGTCTTCTGGATTCCCGAGGGTCACCGGTGGAATGAGCTCCGGAAGGCAGCCAAACAGCCAGACATCGGCAAGCAAGTCGACGCCGCCATGGAGGCCATCGAGCGGGAAAACCCGACCCTCAAGGGTGTGCTCCCGAAGAACTACACCCAGCGGGAGCTCGCACCGGAGGCGATCGGTGGCCTAATCGACACGTTCTCCCGTCAGGATCTTGCCGCCGAGGAGTTCAGGGACCTCGACGTGCTCGGCAGGGTCTACGAATACTTCCTCGGCCAGTTCGCTTCAAAGGAAGGCAAGAAAGCCGGCGAGTACTACACGCCACGCTCGATCGTGCAACTCCTCGTCGAGATGCTCCAGCCCTATCACGGCCGAGTGCTCGACCCAGCCTGCGGCTCGGGTGGCATGTTTGTCCAGGCCGACAAGTTCGTCCGCGCCCACGGCGGCAACCGGAACGACCTCTCGGTGTTCGGTCAAGAGTCGAACCCGACCACATGGCGACTCGCTAAAATGAACCTTGCTTTACGCAGCATCGAGGGCAACCTCGGTCTCGAGTGGGGCGACTCTTTTCACGCCGACGCCCATCCGGACCTCAAAGCCGACTTCGTCATCGCCAACCCGCCGTTTAACGACAGCGACTGGGCTGGCGAGCGGCTTCGTCAAGATGCCCGTTGGAAGTACGGCGTGCCACCGGAGCAGAACGCCAACTACGCGTGGCTTCAGCACTTCCTCCACCACTGCGCACCCACCGGCACCGTTGGCACCGTCCTCGCAAACGGGTCCCTCTCCTCGCAGCAGAACGGCGAAGGTGAAATCCGTAAGGCAATGGTCGAGGCCGACGTCGTCGAGTGCATCGTGGCGCTACCGCCGCAGCTGTTCTACGGCACCCAGATCCCGGTCTGCCTATGGTTCCTAACCAAGAACAAGGTCGGTGTCCCGAACAGCACCAAGACCCGTCCCCGGCAGGGCGAGACACTCTTCATCGATGCCCGTCAGATCGGCCGCATGACGAACCGAACGCTGAAAATTTTCAGCGACGAGGACATCACTCGGATTGCAGACACGTACCACTCGTGGCGTGGGACCGAGACGAGTGCCAGCCAGGAATACTCCGACGTCGCCGGCTTCTGCCGAGTCGTCACCAGCGCAGAGATCGCCCAGCACGGCTACGTCCTTACCCCGGGCAGGTACGTGGGCAGCGAGGAGTCCGACGTCGACGACGAGCCAGTCAACGAGAAAATCTCTCGACTGTCAGCAGAGATTCGCGACGGGTTCAAGATTCGCGAGGAACTTCAAGCCACTGTGCTCGCCGCGCTGAGCTCTCTGGCGGCGAGTGATGGCTGATCGTGACGACGCCCGGGCCGACAGTAGCCAGTCAACCCCTACCGGCGGGGTTCTCGCCCGGGGCGTCGGCAGGGCAGACATGCTTCCCTGGCCGCTAGTTCGCGCTTCGTCGGTCTTCGAATTGAGGTACGGGAAGGCTTTGGTCGAGTCCTCGCGAAAGCCTGGTCTCGTTCCGGTCTACGGTTCGAACGGCCGCACCGGGTGGCACGATTCGCCGCTCTTCCACGGTCCTGGAGTTGTCCTCGGACGGAAGGGAATGGGCAACCTCGGCGTCAAATGGGTCGATGGCGATTTCTGGGTGATCGACACTGCCTATTCGTTAGACGTCGCACATAGCGCGGATCTTAAGTTCGCGTACTACCTCATCGGTTACGTCGGGCTGAATCACCTCAAAGATGGAAGTTCAAATCCGTCACTCACCCGTGAGACCTTCGGCGCGCAACTGTTCCCGTTGCCTCCCCTGGATGAGCAGCGCAGAATTGCTGCGGTCCTCGGCGCCCTCGATGACCTGATCGAAACAGACCGACGGGCCATCGCTAACGTCCTTCAGCTGGCGATGACAGCATTCAGCGTGCTCACGGACGCCAAACTCGACATGGTGCGGCTCGGTGACGTCACGACCAAGATCGGAAGCGGCGCCACACCGCGCGGTGGCAAGGGTGTGTATCAGCAATCCGGAATCGCGTTCATCCGGTCACAAAATGTCTACGACGGCCAATTCGCCTTCGACGGCCTAGCACGGATCTCCGATGCAGCCGCCGAAAGCTTGCGTGGCGTAACCGTCATCCTCGGTGACGTTTTGATCAACATCACTGGCGAGTCGGTCACGCGAACCACCAGGGTCCCCAACCGCGCTCTGCCCGCCCGAGTGAGCCAACACGTTGCAATCGTGCGACCAAATCTCAATGCCCTCGACCCGGGTTTCTTGTTGCTCGCGCTTCTAGCCGCGCCGGCTAAAGGCCGTCTCAACGGGCTCTCTTCGGCGGGAGCTACCCGCCGAGCTCTGACGAAGTCACATCTTGAGGACACGCTGATTCCCCTACCCCCACTGGCAGATCAACACAGGGTTTCGAGAATCTTGGACGCGATCAACGGCTTGGAGGAAGAAGTCGCCGATCTCACCCGCACCCGCGACGAGCTCCTACCCCTCCTCATGTGCGGCAAGGTCCGTGTGCCCGAGGACCTGGCGGTGGCGTGATGGTGCCGACAGAGGATGCCCTTGAGCAATGGGTGCTCCAGATCCTCGAGGAACTCGGCTGGACGCCGGTCTACGGGCCGGACATTGCACCCGGCGAGCCGGGTGCGGAACGCACTGATTACCGAGACGTTGTCCTCGACGGGCGACTGCGTTCAGCTGTTCAGCGGCTCAACCCGGACCTCCCAGTTGATGCTGTGAATGACGTCGTGCAAACCGTCAAGCGAGCTGAGTCGCCGCTGATCGAATCGGAGAATTGGAACGCTTACCGCTACTTGATCAAGGGCGTTCCTGTCGACTACCGCGACGCCGACGGTGAACCTCGTAGCGACCGGGCATGGCTTCTCGACTGGGAGAACATTAGAAACAACGACCTTGCCGCGATCAACCAGTTCACCATCGAGGGTCCGAAGAAATCGCGGCGACCTGACGTCCTCCTATTCGTCAACGGTTTGCCCCTTGCGATTTTCGAGCTGAAGCGGCCCGGGAAGGAGTACGCCAAGGTCGCGGGCGCATACCGCCAGCTCCAGACCTACCGGAGTCAGACTCCCGAGGTCTTCAAGTGGAACCAGGTCGCGGCGGTGTCCGATGGCACCGAGGCGCGTGCAGGGTCGTTTTCCGCGCCGTGGAATCACTGGGCGGCGTGGAAGACCATCGACGGGACGCGGCGCGACCCGAAAAACGCAGAAGGCCTACGCATTCCGCAGGTAGAGGTGCTCACACGAGGCATGTTTCGGCCCGATGTGTTTTTCGACCTGTGCCGCCATTTCGTCGCCACTTTCGGTGAGGGCACCGAGACTCGAAAGGCGTTGGCGAAGTACCACCAATATTGGGCCGTCAACAAAGCGATCGGGCAGACCCTGGAGTCGGTCGAGACCGACGGGCGCATCGGCGTCGTCTGGCACACCCAGGGTTCGGGCAAGTCCCTTGAGATGGCTTACTACGCAGGCAAGGTGATGACTCACCCAGGTATGGAGAACCCGACCGTCATTGTTCTGACCGACCGCAACGATCTCGACGACCAGCTCTACGACGAGACCTTCGCCCCCTCCAAACCCGGTTCTCCGCTACCGGAAACTCCGGTCAAGGCTGAGTCCCGTGCTCACCTGGAGGAACTGCTCGCGGGCCGCGAATCTGGCGGGATCATCTTTACCACGTTGCAAAAGTTCGGGCTGGTGAAGGAAGAGCGCGAGGCAGGTCGGGCATTCCCTTTGCTCTCAGATCGGCTCAACATCGTGGTGATGGTCGATGAGGCGCACCGCTCGAACTACGACGTGATTGACGGGTTTGCTCGGAACATTCGAGACGCGCTTCCGGAAGCCTCGTTCATCGGCTTCACCGGCACGCCGATCGATGAGAAGGACCGCTCGACTGCCGAGATCTTCGGCGAGTACATCGACGTCTACGACATGACTCAAGCCATCGAGGACGGCGTCACGGTCAAGGTGTTCTACGAGCCCCGTCTCGTCCGGGTCGAGCTGCCCGACGAGGTCAAGGGCGCGATCGACGACGAGTTCGAAGACGCGATCCAAGGGGCCGAGGACGAGATCGGCGAACGCGCCAAGAGCAAGTGGGCCAAGGTCGAGGCAATCGTCGGCTCGGAGAAGCGCATAAAGCAACTCGCGGCCGACATCGTCAGCCATTGGGAAGCGCGCCGCGACGTGCTCGTCGGCAAAGGCATGATCGTCACAATGTCCCGCCGCATCGCCGTCGACCTCTACAACGAAATCGTTGCGCTCCGGCCCGGCTGGCACAGCGCGGATGACAAGGCCGGCGTCGTGAAGGTCGTTATCACGGGAAACGCCACCGACCCGGCGTCGTACCAGCCGCACATCCGCAATAAGACCGAGCGGCGTGCGATGAAGGCTCGTGCGTCCGACGCTGACGACCCCCTAGAGCTCGTGATCGTCCGCGACATGTGGCTCACCGGCTTCGACTCACCGCCGATGCACACGATGTACGTCGACAAGCCGATGCGCTCGGCCGGACTCATGCAGGCAATCACGCGGGTCAACCGAACGTTCAAGGACAAGCCCTCGGGGCTGATCGTCGACTACATCGGCATCGCCGAAAATCTCAAAGAAGCTCTCGCTACCTACACCGACCGCGACAAACAGGACCGCGCCATTGGCGAAGATGTCCGTCAGGCTGCCATCCCCGAGCTGCTCGCCGAGCACGCGATCGTCTCCGACCTGCTGCATGGCGTTGACTGGGTCACCATCCTGGGCAGCGGCGACACCAAGGCATTCGTTTACGCCGTCACCGCGACTGTCGACTACCTTCTGGAGTCTGACCGCGGCGTCGAGGACACGGCTCATGACGTCGCCGAAGGTGAGTTCGCGACCGATGCGAGCGATGGACCGTCCTTGAAGAAGCGGTTCATGGCTCACACCGGGCGACTTAAGCGCCTTTTCTCCCTTGTACCCACCTCGCAAGAGGCGACCGCGATCCGCGACGATGTTGCGTTCTACGACGCAGTGCGACAATCCATCGCCAAGATCGAATCGGTCGACCGTGATCCCGACGGCGAAGCCACGCTCGATGTCGCGGTTCGTCAGATCATCAGTGAGCACATCAGTGGCCGTGGAGTCATCGACATCTTTGCTGAAGCTGGCTTGGAAAAGCCCGACATCTCGGTGATTGACGACGAGTTCCGCAAAAAGTTCGAGACGGCGGACAACAAGAACCTCCAGCTCGAAGCCGTGCGCCGCCTGATATCCGCAGAGGTCAAGGTCATCGGGAAGCGCAACGTGGTCGCCGGCAGGCGGTTCTCCGAGATGCTATCCGAGGCACTCAATCGCTACCAGAACCGCACCATCGATGCCGCCCAGGTCATCGCCGAGATCGTTGAGATCGCCAAGGCCATCCAGGCGCAGAAGCAGCGCGGCGAGCAAACAGGTCTGACCGAGAACGAGCTGGCGTTCTACGACGCGATGCTCACAAACGAGTCAGCACGGCTCGCGATAGAGGACGAGATACTCCGAGCCATCGCCCACGAACTCACCGAGATAGTGCGCAACGACGCGAAGACGGACTGGCAGGTCAAGGAGACAGTCCGCGCCAAGCTCCGCACCCGCATCAAGCGCCTGCTGCTAAAGCACGGCTACCCGCCCGATCAAGAGCCGACGGCAACCGAGCTCATCATCAAACAGGCCGAAGCGATGGCAGGGGAAGACAAGTGACAACCACTTCCATTGTCCCGGAAGCGATCAGGATCGCGGGTCGCACATTACGGCCGACTCCAGTGTTCGAGACATACTGGCGATTCGCCTCCGAGCGCCAGGCGATCTACGAGGCACGCCTCCGTGGAGAGGACGGCCCGTGGACGAGCGATCCAATCCTCACGAACTTCCGCTTCACCAACTGCTATCGCGCCTCCGACCGGGTCAGCCAGTTCTTGATCGAACGCGTCGCGTACCGGGGCGACCAGTCCGCCGAAGAGACAACCTTCCGCGTCCTGCTATTCAAGTTCTTCAACCGGATTAGTACCTGGGAGCTTTTAGAACACGAGTTGGGAGAATTGCGTTGGAGCAGCTTCGATCTCGACGAGATTGACGAATTGTTGAGCGACGCCTTCGCCCGGGGCCGGCGTCTGTACTCAGCGGCGTATGTCATTCCCCCGCCTCGAATGGGAGCCGAGCGAAAGCACTCGAATCACCTGCGTCTCCTTCGGTCGATGATGGAGGACGAGATGCCGACCCAGCTTCAGGGCTCACCCTCGATGCGCCACGCCTTCAACGAGATCCGCTCGTACCCCGCCATGGGGGACTTTCTAGCCTTCCAGATGCTCATTGATCTGAACTACACGACGCTCCTCGACTTCGACGAGATGGAGTACGTCGTCGCAGGACCAGGAGCCCGCGACGGAATCCGCAAGTGCTTTGGCGCGGGGGCCCACGGCATCGAGAGCGAAGTCATTCGTTACATGGCTGACGCTCAGCACGAGCACTTCGGGCATCTCGGTCTCGACTTCATAGGACTGGGTGGACGACCCCTACAACTCATCGACTGTCAGAACCTATTCTGCGAGGTCGACAAGTACGCGCGCGTTGCTCATCCCGACGTGCAAGGTCTAAGTGGTCGATCCCGAATCAAGCAGAAGTTCGCGCCAGTCATGGAACGCGTCACGGCGTGGTTCCCTCCGAAGTGGGGGATCAACCAAATTGCTCAACATGAGACCACTGTCCACCGGCTGGGGCCAGCATGGAGCTGAACGATTACCAAGCAGCAGCCTTGGAAACCGACGTCCGATCGAAGCGGGAGATTGAAGACACCGTCATCCACCTCCTCGGCCTCGCAGGTGAGGCGGGCTCGGTGGCTTCTGAGTACAAGAAACACCTTCGCGATGGTGATGCACGCGGTGCCTGGCGAGAGCGTATGGCCGAGGAACTCGGCGACGTGCTCTGGTACCTGGCTGCCATCGCCGACCGTCTGGATCTCCGACTCGCTGACATAGCGGCAGCCAACCTGGTCAAGACTCGGGCACGCTGGATTCCTGGCTCCGCTTCACCGTTCGATGCGAATTTCACTGAGGAAGAACGACTTCCGCGCTCAGGTGTGTACGAGTTCCGAGCCGTGCCCAACACCGAAGTTTCTCGCCCATCCGCTGACTTGTTCTTCAATGGCGCCAAAGTCGGCGATCGACTCACTGATGCATCCGATTCGCCCGACGGCTACCGGTTCCACGACATATTCCATCTTGCCTTTGCCACGTTCCTCGGCTGGTCACCATTGACACGCGCCCTACTCGACCGTAAACGCCGGAGCGATCAGCTCGTCAATGAGAACCAGGACGGCGGCCGCGCGGTCGTGCTGGAGGAAGGCATTTCGGCTCTTGCCTTCGCCTACGGCGCGGAGCACGGACTCCTCGACGGCATCGAACACGTCGACCAGTCAGTTATACGAGCCATTGGCAGTGTCTCGGCTAACTTCGAAATCGCCGATAGAACTGGTGCCGACTGGGAACGCGCGATCCTCGCCGGCTTTAGAGTGTTTCGCGATCTGCTGGCTCACGATGGCGGCTTCGTAGTGTTCGATGCCGATGCCGGCCAACTGGCATTCATGCCCAAGAAGCCGGAGACCTCGGCCTAGCCGCTCAGTTTCGACAATCCCAATATCGACAGAGTTGCCACGTCAGCCGGACGGTTGGTCTGGGCAAGCAGTGCACGGTCATCGGTCGTCAAACCGTCTTCGACGAACTGGTCCGGCAGGAGATCGGATACGGAGGCCTCGACCTCGGGCGTGACGCCTGCCGGGAGCTCACCAGGTAACCACCTGTACAGGTCAGGATGGGCTAGGCGTCCGAAAAGAGTTGCTGCTCCCCCGAAACCCCCGGCAATGTAGAGCGGCTTTTCGTTCGCCGCCGTCAATGCAGCCTCTTCCGCCACACCGGGTGACCTCCCAGCGAATCCCGCGACTTTCCCACCTAACACCACACGAGCATCACTGACCTCAGACGTGACTTTGCGCATTGCCGTCAATGCGTCGCTCGGATCGACTTCACCGCGAGCGAAGCTGTCGTCAGAGGCATCCGCGACTTCGCGTGCCGCACCAGTCGCATCGATGAGCCAAACACGCGCCTTGACGCTCAGCCCGATCGCGTACGCTTCCAGGTCGGCCTGAGCAACTCCAAAATGCTCGGTGTACGGAACGTAGTGGTCAAACGCGCCTCCGGGAGACCCGTAGCGCTCAGCCTCGTCAAGCACGATGCTGGTGAAGCCCCATCCGATTCGGCCGCCGTACACGACAACGCCTCCGGCCAATACAATCGCCCGCGTCAGCTCGGCGACAGCGAGTTCAAGGTGCGCACTGCCAAGGCCGAGGCGAACGAGGTCGTCGCTCTCGGAGACCGAGAGTGCAATACGTTTGCCTCTCAGCGCATTTCGGGCGACGAGCTTTGGATCATTGGCCATACGACACCTCACCACCACGGATCGCGAACGTTCTCGGAGTCAGGACGTCGACGCGTCCTTCAAATCCAGCGACTGCGCACATCTCGTCAACTACAGCCCGCTCGTCCGGACCCAATGGCGGATCGGGGTGCATGATCAGCAGGTGCTCGTCGTGAGCATCCTCGGCCTTGTGCCGTGCTAGCCACTCGACGGTCGTCACCGGCTCCGGCGCATGTACCGGCAACCAGTCGAACCCCTGCGCACCGATGTACGAGGATTGCGCCGTCCATAACGCTCGCTTGAGAACTTCGTCGACGAGCCTGTCGAGAGCCTTGTCAATTGACGTGCCCGAGTCATCGCGCGCAAAGGGCACCGTCGGAAGGTGATCCATCAGGAAAGAGCCACGAGCCTCCCCGTCGACAAGTGCAATAAGGGCGACGATGGGCACATCATGGCGCTTGGCTTCAAGCACCTCCCGCTGGGTCCACTCCCGACTCGCGTACCTGTCGGTGCGGACCATGAGCAGGGCGGACGACCCGGCTTCATGCTTCAAGTCGGCCGCCCAGTCGCTTCCCGGTTGAAGGTCATGAGCATCGAAGAAGTCCGCGAGCTTGCTGTTCGCGATTGCCGTGCGGACTTGCTCGAAAACGGGCGGATCGAAGCCGCCTTCTCCCGACGAGTTGTGCTTTGTGTGGCTCACGAAGACCTTAATCCTGCTCGCCGATCCTTCGGCCAATTGAGCGATGGCCTGGGCCACACTCCGTTCGAGCAGCCCTGGAACACTGACTGATTCGTCGGGGAGCCGCATGGTGGAGGACAGTGCCGCTCCAAGCACCGAGCTATCCAAGTTGACGCCGCCAGGCGCGATTACTGGGAGCACGACGATCGCAGACCCCCGGCTATCAACGCAGGCCCTGATGTAATCAGCCCAAGTCGTGTCAGCCTGCACCGCGCCCCTGAGGGCAGGACCCAACACCGGAATGACTGCCGCAAACTGTGCAGGTTGTATAACCTCGGAAGTGCCTCCAGGCAGCGGCAAGGGCCGTGGGGCAGATCCACCCGATTCCCAAGCGACACTCCGCCCGTACACCTCGACTGCCCCGCCCGCGAGGCCGGAGTACGCCTCGGAATGGAAATGGCTATGCAGTCGACGAAAGACGTCCTGACCCACCGGGTCCCCTGGGTGCCACACAACGTAGACGTCAAGGATCGGAGGCACTGGCATGTCCAAAGCCTATGGGACCGGACCGACGCACTTGGAGGACCGAGAGTTGTCAGAGGTCGGCCGTACTCTTGAACTCGAAGGAGGTGCCTCATGGCCGATCAGCACAACGCGTTCATCAGCCACCGCCACGAGGACGATGCCCTTGTAGGCCAGCTAAAGGATCTGCTTTCTGCGAACGGGGCCAATATCCGGGATTCATCTATCACAAGCGATATACCCAACAATGCAAATGCAGAGTCCTACATCAAGCAGATCCTTGCCGACCGCATTCAGTGGGCCGGGAAAGTCATCGTGATGATCTCGCCGGACACCAAGAATCACGAATGGGTCAGTTGGGAGATCGAGTACGCGAACCGCTTTCCCGACAAGCGCATCATCGGAGTGTGGACACCAGGCTCGACAGGTGCCGACATGCCGCCAGAGCTCGATGAGTACGCCGACGCCGTCGTCGGTTGGAACAGCAAGGCAATCATCGAAGCACTGAATGGCGCAGACAACTGGCAGGGGCCCGACGGCGCGACAGTGCCGCCCCGATCGATCAAACGGCTCGCCTGCTAGTAACGACTGTGCGCCTATTCAGCTACGTCGTCCGCCACGACTTCGCGTTCGCCCCTAACCCATTCGAGGGTTGGTGTACGGTCGCGACCTGCAAACCGGACATCCGACGTGCCGCAACGGTCGGCGACTGGGTTGTCGGTACTGGCTCGGCGCAGAAGAAGTTAGCCGGAAAGCTCGTGTACGCCATGCGCGTCGACGAGATCTTGAGTTTCGACGACTACTGGAAGGACACCCGGTTCAGCCGCAAGATTCCGACAGACCGAGGCGCTATGAAGCGCGCATACGGCGACAACATCTACCATCACGCCAGCGACGGGTCATGGCTGCAGGCAGACTCACGGCACAGCCTTGACGGCGGCGTTCCAAACCCCGGACATATCGCAACAGACACCTCAGTTAACGCGGTTCTGATCGCATCACACTTCACTTACTACGGTGGCGATGGGATCGATGTGCCAGCCCACCTGCGGCACGACTTCGGTGTAGATCTGGTGCACAGCGGACGTGGGCATCGTTGCAGATTCCCCTCCGAACTCGCCGCCGCCGCCGTCACATGGCTCGAGGGGCTCGATCGCGGCATCATGGGCCGCCCCGCGGACTGGAAGCACTAATACGCCGTGGAGAGAAGTACGGGGCGCGAACCTACTGCTTAGCCAAAACAAGATTAACGCCATCATGCGCCCGCGACTTGGGCACTTCCTCGAACGCATCCAAGACGCGCACCCCGAACGCCGCCGTCATTGCCGATTGCACTTCTTCCGTTGTCATCCAACGGATTTCACGCGCTTCTTCAGTTGCATGCGGCTCACCCCCGGCCAGCCGACAGCGGTAGACCAACGCCACGATTCCGTGGGTGAGGTTCTTGTAGACGCCGGTGAGCCGCTCGACTGTAACCTCGAGGCCCGTTTCTTCCAGCACCTCGCGCCGGACGCCCGCCTCGAAGGATTCATCTAGCTCCAGGACGCCGCCGGGCGCCTCCCAATGGCCGTTGTCGTCGCGCTTGATGACCAGGACCCGGCCGTCGTCGCGGATCACAATGCCGGCGACGCTGACCGAGTGTTTCGGCGTAGTGCCCATGCGAAACTCCATGCTGTAGGGGTTCCCGGTAGTGACAGGGGACGTGTCGTTTCCCTAGACTAGTCGCCTAGACAAGCAACGGAAGGCTCCTAGGTGCTGCAACTCGGCCAGATCGACCGGGCGGACGACAAGCCGCCCTATCGCCAGATTGCGGGCATGTTGCGCGAAGCGATCAGCTCTGGTCAATTGTCCGCAGGCGAACGACTGCCGTCTGAGTCAGCATTGATCGAGCACTTTGGGGTCGCCCGGATGACAGTCCGCCAGGCCGTGCAGGAGCTGCGTTCGGAGGGGCTGGCGAACGCCGAGCATGGCCGCGGAGTGTTCGTTCGCCCCGCGGCCCCAATTCGGCGCGTCGCATCTGATCGGTTCGCGCGGCGACATCGTGACAGCGGCAAGGCCGCGTTCACTGTCGAGGCGGAAAAATTCGGCTACGCACCACAAGTCGACACCGTCACCGTGACGCGCGACAAGCCAAATTCGACTGTTGCAGAACGCCTTCGACTAACTGAAGACGACGATGTCATCGTGCGATCACGGCGCTACCTCGCTAATGACCGGCCGGTCGAGACTGCAATTTCCTACATTCCTGCCGAGTTCGCGCAGGGCACCAAGATCGAACAAGTCGACACCGGTCCTGGCGGCATCTACGCAAGACTCGAAGAGGCCGGCCATAAGCTCGCCCGATTCACCGAGGAAGTCGGCGCGCGAATGCCTTCGCCTGAAGAACGCCGTGCGCTGCAACTCCCGGCAGGCGCTCCCGTTCTGACAGTGGTCCGGACGGCATACGACACCAACGATGTCGCCGTCGAAGTGTGCGACACCGTGAAGGTCGCATCCGCCTACCTGCTCGAATACGACTTTTCAGCGCTCTGAGACTTCGCCAATCGATAAAACCGCGCCAAGGGCTTGACTAACTCCTCTAGACGACTAGGTTAAATAGTCATCTAGTCCATTACTCGAAAGGCTCTCACTATGTCCATCCCTAGATGGCTCCAGATCGGGCACGAACAGGTGTTTTCATGCGGTGCGTTCGTCGTGTCAGAGGTGACGCCGATGATCGACTTCGACAAGTCCTCGGGCGAGAACCGCGTACAGGCAAGAGACCGCGACACGGGCATACCAATGTGGCAGGTCGAAGTGCTCGACGGGGACCCGACAGCACCGAAGCGCAGTCGCACGGTGACGGTGAAGTTCGCCGCGTCAGTGCAACCCATTGCACCCACCAATTCCAGCGGAACACCCTTCACCCCTGTGATTTTCGAGGGACTGACGGCCCTGCCATACATCGAAAAGTCGGGTGACTTCTCGCGGATCGCATGGTCGTTCCGAGCCACGGACATGAAGGCGCCGGGCAAGCCGTCAGCGGCGTCTAACTCAGGCCGGGAGTCCGCATGAATCCCGATCCGTACACACCTATGGGTTCTGACACCCCGCTGCGGTTCGACCACCTGCTGCACTTACTCAAGGGCTTCGCCCTCTGCATGGTGATCGTCGTCATCATCACTGGGGCAGCTCTGACCTACTGGCGGCTGCACTCACCGGACACCTACCAGGAACGGTTCGCCACCCCTGCCCGGCTCCTGCGCTGGCGGCTCTGGGCGCACATTTCATGGCAGCGACTGTGCAAGCGCTGCCGCTTGTCGGCCTCCGAGCAGGTCACCCGCCGCGACAAGGAAGGACGGCAAGTCGCGTCGACGCAGTGGTTTCATCCAAAGCTGTTGGGAACAGCGGTATCTCACACCAGTCTGCATCTGACGGTGCGAGCACGGATGGGGCAGACCGTCGACGAATTGGAGCGCGCGGTTCCCGCGATCCGCGACGCTGCGGGCGCACACTCGGCGCGGTCGGTTGTCATCTCCCCCGGGACGCTTCGGATCGAACTGGTCATGCGAGAACAGTTGTCCACGGTATGTACTGCCGCTCCCCCGACAGCTGTTGCGACGACGCGAGTCACGCTCGGCCGGTGCGAGAACGGATCAGCCTGGACCCTGCCCTTGAGCGGCCGACACACACTCACCGTGGGTTGCTCAGGTGCAGGCAAAGGCTCTGTCTTCTGGGGCATCGCTGGTGGGCTCGGTCCCGCCGTTGCCGCCGGCCTGGTTCGGCTTGTGGGAATCGATCTGAAGTACGGCATCGAATTGTCGGTTGGCTCCGGTCTGTTCACCAAGATCGCGACCACCGAAGCCGACGCTGTGGAAACCCTTGCCGCGCTGGAGAAGGTGATGAACAAGCGCGGCGCTGCGATGGCCGGTCGTAAGCGTGAGCACACTGCCACCACGTCCACCCCTCTCGTGGTGTTGCTGATCGACGAACTGGCCGGAATGACGGCGTACATGAGCGACGCCGCACTGCGTAAAGAAGCTGCCGCCTCGTTGTCGCGAATTCTCACGAAAGGCCGCGCCCTGGGCATCGTGGTGGCCGCGTTCCTCCAAGATCCCCGTAAGGAGGTCCTTCCGATGCGAGGACTGTTCACCCAGACCATTGCGCTCCGACTCCGTTCCCGCGAAGAAGTCACGATGGTCCTCGGCGATGGGATGGCCGATAGCGCACCCGCACAACGGATCAGCCCCGACAAACCGGGTACCGGCTATGTCGTCGCCGAAGACGGACAGGTGACCAGGGTGCGAGCCGACTACTGGACGGACGACCAAATCCGCTCCACTGCAAAGCGATACGGCCGGGGACTCTCAACTGGAGGGAGGGCAGCATAGTGAACTCCGCTTTCGAACCACCCGACCAGAATCAATTGGCCAGGTATGCAGACGACCTGAGGGTTCGCGCCAACCTCGTCCTCAGCCACGGATGGACCGATTACCGGCATCTCTGGTCAACCGGCGAGGTCATCGGCGCCGCCCTGTTACTCGATGACGGTGCCCAGCTTCACCGATGCAGCGAGACCACGGTGTCCGCGCTGGAGCGGTGGGCATTCGATCTCTGGGGAATGACCGGCGGTCGAGTCGACATCGATGCGGGTTTGCCGCGCACACGCGCTTGGTTCCACTCCATCCGCGCCGGGATGGGCGTTCCGTCCGCTCACCACCACCAACCACCCGCGACAAGGTGACGCAATGCCCACCCACGGCCTCCGAGACCTCCTCGCCACCGGCACCTTCCCCGAACTACTCACCGCAGAACAGGTATCGGAGCTTCTCGGCATTTCGGCCGCGACACTGAACCGCTGGGCCTCGCTGCGCGAAGCCACCGGGGAGCAAGTCGGCCCACCCTGCTACACGTTGTCGGAACGGGTGCGCCGTTGGGACTGCGCCGAGGTCCGGGCCTGGCTGAAGCAGGTGCGTCGGTAATGGCCGGTAACACGCCACGTGGCATCCGAAAGCGGCTCAGCGCGGCGGGAGAGCCTCGCTACCAAGTCCGGTACCTGGTCCGTGATCCGGACGCCCCATCTGGCTGGGTCGAAACGTCGGCCACGTTCCCGACCCTGCGCGAGGCGAAGGCGTTCAAATCCGACCGTGACAATGAAGCCGCTCTCGGCGCGCGTCGATTCGATCCTCGCCTTGGCCGCACACCGCTGTGCCGGGTCTGGTCGCAGTTCTCCGACTCCAAAAAACCGGCAGTGTCGCCGAAGACGTGGAGCGGATACACCCAGCACTGGGAGCTGCGCATCGCGCCGCGCTTCGGCCATGTGCCGGTCGACGAGATCACCCGCGGCGACGTCCAGGCGTTCGTCGATGCCCTGACGGTCGGACCGTGGGCGAAGGTCTCAACGCTTCGGCTCTTGCGTTCGATCCTCGACGTGGCCCACCAGGACGGCCGCATTCACCGCAACCCCGCCATCGGCGTCTCAGCGGGGCGCATTCCCGAGCGAGAACGTCACCGCTACCTCACCGCGCAGGAGGTCCACACACTCGCTGCCGCGTGCGGCGACCAGGGCGACATCGTCGTCGTCCTCGCCTACACCGGCCTGCGCTGGTCTGAACTCGTCGGCCTCCGCGTCAAGGACGTCGATCTGGTTGCCCGCCGGATCTATGTTCGACGCGCCGCACCGGAGGTTGAAGGACGCATCGTCATCGGGCCTCCGAAAACCCGTTCCGGCATCCGAACCGTCCCACTCCCGCAAGTCGTCGTCGACGCCCTCACACGGCGCATCAGCGGTCGCGCTCCTGACGAGCCTGCCGTCACCTCACCCAACGGAGCAATGCTGCGATCCAACAACTGGCGCAGGCACACGCACTGGAACAAGGCACTCAAGAAAACGCACCTGGCTCCGCTGACCATTCACGAGCTGCGCCACACCTACGCCAGTCTCGCCAGAAAGTCCGGCGCTGATCTGCGGTACGTACAGAAGACCATGGGCCATTCGACGCCGACGGTGACCGCGAACATCTACAGCGACCTCTACGCCGACGAGCTGGACCACGTGGCAACCAACCTCGATCAGCTCCACGCGAATGAGGTGCACACACCGACGACCGGACAAGAACCGGACGAATCTAACCAACAACCGAGTGCATAATCCGTGTCAATGCAGGTCAAAGATGGTGGCCAGGGCCGGGATCGAACCGGCGACCTTCCGCTTTTCAGGCGGACGCTCGTACCAACTGAGCTACCTGGCCGGGACGGCACGGAATTCCTTGCCTCGCCGTTTGGCGACCCTGACGGGACTCGAACCCGCGACCTCCGCCGTGACAGGGCGGCGCGCTAACCAACTGCGCCACAGGGCCTTGCTCTACTTCTGCTCCGACGATACCGCCGTTGCGTCGTACCCCCAACGGGATTCGAACCCGTGCTACCGCCGTGAAAGGGCGGCGTCCTAGGCCGCTAAACGATGGGGGCCAAAGCCGAATCTCTTCGGGGTACTCGCAACGCTTTCGCGCTGGAGCTTCGATAGCTTAGGTTACCGGCCCCCGAATTCTCAAACGCGGGGCCCCGTTGCTCCCGCGGCGAACGGTCCGACGCCGACCAGTATTCTGATCTCCCGCGCCCCTATAGCTCAGTTGGTAGAGCTACGGACTTTTAATCCGCAGGTCCCAGGTTCGAGCCCTGGTGGGGGCACAGGTCCGACGTCGCCTTCCGTGGTGGCGCGAGCGAGCAGCGGCGCAACCGCCGGATGCGAACGCGCTACCGCCTACGTTCGTGGCAAGCACCGAACCGCGACGACGCAGACGTCGTCGTCGCGAGGTGCGGGCGCAGATGATTCGATCAGCCTTCGACATTCGCCCTGCAGTGATGTACCGCTTGGCCAGCTTGAAATCGCGTCGCTCACTTCTGCGACACCTGTGTCCAAATCGCGGCCGCGGCGTTCGATCAGTCCGTCGGTGTACATGATCACGATGTCGCCGGTCGTGATCGTCAGGACGCTTTCGGCGAACGAGGCGCCGCAGATGGGACCGAGCACGGGCCCGCGCCCTCCCAACAACTCCGTGACGCGTGTGTCGCCCGCTCGGCGGAGCAAGGCCGGCGGATGCCCCGCCGAGCCGTAGGTCAGGGACCCGGCCAACGGGTCGAAGATCGCGACGATCATGGTGGCGAATCTCCCGCTGGTCGCATAGCGGGTGAACTCGTTGAGATGGGCGAGCATGGCCGCGGGTTGCAAACCCTGTACCGCCATCGCGCGAGCCGCGGTGCGCAACTGCACCATGTCCTCCACCGCTGGCAATCCGTGCCCGACGACATCGCCCACTGCCAAGAACGTCCGGTTCTCCGGCAACGCCATCACGTCGTACCAATCTCCGCCGAGACCGTGCACGGCGTCGGCAGGTTCGTAGCAGACCGTTACGTCCAACTCGGGAATGTCGGTCGCCGTGGTGGGCAGCACGGCCGCGTGCAGCACCGAGGCCATCGCGTGCTCGTCGGCGTAGATCTGCGCCCTCACGAGGGCCTGGCCGATCATCGTGGCGACCGCAGACGCGTACGCCAACTGCGCGGAGTCCAGGGGCTGAGGCCGAGCCCACATCAGGTGCAACACGCCAATCGTCTTCGCGGCCGACGTCAACGGCCAGTCCACCAGCGCGGTCGCGCCACTGCTGACCAACCACTGCGAGTTCTGCGGATATCGGGCCTGGTACTCGGCTGGGCTGCTGAACACGGTCGGTGTGCCGGTGCGCACTGCATCGCATGCTGCGGCAACTTTCGTGAGCGCGACGCCGCCGCCCGCCGTGGTCACCACCTCGGCGGGGTAGCCGGCCATACACACCCACACCAGTTGCTGCCGGTGGTCGTCCACCAGACCCAGGGCGAAGCCTTGTGCGCCGGCGTCGCTGAGAACCTGGCCCGCGACCGCATCGCCGATCTGCTCTGGGGTCAGCGCTGCACCCAACAACTGTGCGAGTCGGGCCAACGTCTCCAAACGCGCCCGTTCCCGCTGCTCGGATTGCCGTTGTTTGACTGCGGCCAGGCGCCCCGCGGCCTCCTGTGCCATCAACATCGCCATCAAGACCGCGACCGCGATGAAGGCCTGCGCCACCGCAAGCCGCGCCGCCGGCGACATCACCAACGCGGCGAACGTCCCCATACCCGCGTCGGTCATGTAGTTGGCGACGAACGCGAATACCAATCCCGCCAGCGCGGCGCCGATCACGTCGAGCCGAAAGGCCGCCCACGCCAGCACCGGCAGCAGCACCAAGGAGGGTGGAGTACTGAACCAGAACGCTGCCGTCGCCAGCCCGGCGGTAAGGGCGAGCACGAACACCGTTTCGCCGCGCCGGTTGCGCAGCACGTGTTTTTGACGAGTCCACAGCAATATCGGCGCGCCGACGACCATCGCCCCGACGCCATCCCCCGCCCACCAATGCAGCAAACTCCCTGGCCACCACACCTGACCGCCTGCCGCGACGACCGACGCGCCGATCAAGGCGCCCACCAACGGACCCACCACACAGCCGCCGCCGAGGAACCTACTGAGATCACCCCTGAGGCGCAAGTCCGGAACGCCTCCGCAGAGGGCGCCGGTGACCGCAGCACCCACCACCGGCGCGACGGAGTTCGCCAACGCGAACCCCGCGGCCGACCAGCCGCTGGCGCCGAACGCGAGGTCTACACCCATCTCCGCCACGACGATCGCAGCCACGATCACCGGCCACAGCGAGCGCCGGGTCAGCAACATCGCGGCGAGCGTGACCCCTGCCGGAGGGAAGAACGCCGGTCCCAGCGCCGCGCCGAACGTCTGCCAGGACAGCGCTGCGCCGACGGCGTATGGCACCGCGACGGCCATGAACAACCCTGTCGCGCGCCGCCAATCGCCGCCGCCCGCCACCGGTTGCATCGGCCCGTCCGACGGCGCGCCAGCTGTCATGGTTCGACTTGTCTCCTACCGGTGGATCCGGTACCCCCGCACACATGTACGGAACGCTTGGGCGTCACCGTACTGGACGGGCCCACACCGAAGATCGTTACGGGATTTCGGCGTGCACCGACCCGTGCCACGTCTTGCTCCCGATCCGCCTGTCACCGGTCACACCGCGTAGTCCAGGCTCGTCATCATGCCAGCCTCCTGGTGATAACCATTGTGGCAGTGCAACATCCACGTGCCGGGGTTGTCGGCCACAAGTGCGACGCCAACCGTCTGCCAGGGCCGCACGATGACGGTGTCCTTACTCGGCCCCGGTCGCCCGTTCGGTCCGGTCACCTCGAAGGTGTGGCCGTGGAGATGCATCGGATGCCACATCGCAGTCCGGTTCTCGAACGTCAGCGTGGCCCGTTGGCCCTCGTAGATCATGAGCGGCTCATCGTCGGGGTGGGACCGTCCGTTGATTGCCCAGGCGTAGCCCATCATGCCGCCCGTGAGCACGGCCGCTAGCGCGACGTCCGCCGGGGCCCGGTCCAATTGGGCCTGCGGCGCGGCGGTGAGAATGTCGACGGTCCCCACTTGGCCGTTGAGCTCGGCCGGCAAGAGAGCCGCGTCGGGTGCACTCCCCGCGCCCGTCACCAGCAGCGCGCGGGCGAGGGCGTTCTTGCCCTCGGCCATCGCCACCAACGGGAACACGCCATCGCCAGCGGTCACGACGACGTCGTACCGTTCGCCCATTCCGACCAGCACCGCATCGACGTCCATCGGCGTCACCGGATAGCCGTCGGTATGGGTGACGGTCATCGGGTGGCCGGCCAGGGCCACCCGGAAGGCAGTATCCGATCCAGCGTTGATGATTCGCAGCCTGATTCGCTGACCCGGCTTCGCGGAGAAGGTCGTGGGTGCGGCCGGGATGCGACCGTTGATCAGGTAGTAGGGATAGCTGACGTCGCCCGCGTCGCCGCCGAGTAGGGCACTGGTCCCGCCGCGGCCCATGGCCATCGGTCCCATTCCGGACATGCCCCCCATGCGGTGCAGGCCGTCGTAGATCTGCTGCGGGGACGGCCCGACGCCGTCGGTCCAGTCATCGAGCACCACGATCCACTCGGCGTCGTATCTACCCGGTTCGGCCGGGTCGTCGACGATCAGCGGGACGTACAGCCCCCGGTCGGCGTCGAGACCATTGGTATGCGGATGCGCCCAATGGGTCCCGGCGTCGGGAACCGAGAACCGGTAGGTGAAGTCGCCCCCCGCCGGGATGTTAGGGGTGGCAGGCTCGGCGCCGTCCATGTCGTTGCGGATGGCGATGCCGTGCCAGTGCACCGATGTCGGGTGGTCGAGTCTGTTGGCGACGGTCACCGCCACCTCGTCTCCGACGTTGGCCCGAATGACGGGCGCCGGTACTGCATCACCGAAGGCGAGGGTGCGGGCGATGGGCCCGCCGAGGTCGACGTCCACGGATTGTGGGGTGAGCGCGGCGGTCACGGTGCGACCGGTATGGGGACGTGCGGCCTCGGTGGTCGTGATCGCGGCGTCCCTCGCGGCGGGGTCGACCCGGCGCGCACTCCCCGGATGGCCTGCGCAGGCCGACGAGGCCGCCGCAACCACGCTGGCGGCCAGGAAGGTCCGCCTGCTCAGCCCTCGCCGCTCGCTGCGCATGCCTGCAGTGTGCCCACGCCGTGGCGGAGCCCGTTAGGGTCCTTCGGCCTCACCCGGGATAGCGGCGCCCGCGGCGAGCATGTGTGCATGGGCTGACGGCCAGCGCCATCCGGTTTACCCTTTCGCGATGCAGTCGTTCGTCGCCTCGCTCGCAGCGGCGCTGATGGTGGTCGTCTGCTCGGCGTGCGGACCCGCGCATGGTGCATCGGGGTCATCGGTGGTTCGACCCGCCGCGGCCGACGGGTACGCCCCTGGCAGTGACGTGCCGGAGACGTTGGCCGCCGCGACCGCTGCCGCGCAAGCCACGATGGACCGGTTCGCCGCCGGTGACTACGCCGGCGTGTGGGAGCACATGGACCGCGCCGTCCGTGCCGGCATCACGCAGGAAGACTTCGTCACGTTCTACGACACGTGCAAGAAGGCGGGCCAGAGGCTCAGCGTCGCGGGCCTGCGCCTGCAGCCCGAGAACGAGGCGATCGTGCTCGTGAAGGTCAACGGCATCGAGCGCTCCCGGATCATGGTGTACCAGGACGGCGTCTGGAACATGCAGGCCACCGACGACTTCGCCGCGCACCTCGGGGAGCCCGTCGAGCGGATCATCGCCGAGGAGGAAGCCGCCGGGCTCTGCACCCGCTGACCCGCGCGCTCACTCGCCCCGCTCGGGCTTCGGTTTCTTGGGACCCCCGCCCGGTCCGTTCCCCGGCCGCTCCTGCGGCACCGGCGCAAGGGTGAGCGTCGGCGTGGTGGTCGGTGGTGCGACGACCGACGTACTCACCGACGTCGGCGGAGTCGTCAGGGGTGTCTCCGACGTGGCGGGGCGGGACGTCGTCACCTCCGCGATGACCAGCACCAGCCCGAGTATCAGCGCAGCGCCAATCGCCAACCCCGCCAACACCTTTCGTCGTCTTCCTGGAGGTGGCGGCACCATGACGCCGCTCATCGGCGCAACCGCGCCCGCCAGCGGAGCGGGAAGGATCAGCGTCGGTGGCCGTACCGACTGCAGCGCCGCACGCATGGTGTCGGCGTCGGGGAAGCGGTGCCGGGGGTCCGGGGCCATGGCGCGGTCGATGACGCCGGCGAGGTGGGGATCGATGTCGGGACGCACGGCCGTCAGCGGCGGCAGCTGGTGTTCGACGATGGCCCGCATCAGAGAGGCCGGGTCGGGTTGGGGGAACGGCATGCGCCCGGTCAGCGCCTCGTACCCAACCGCGCCCACGGCGTACAGGTCGTCGAGCGGGGTGGCGGGCTGCCCGGCGATGCGTTCCGGGCTGAGGTAGGCCATCGTTCCGACCATCTGACCGACGCTGGTCAGGTCGGTATCACCCGACTTCGCGATGCCGAAGTCGGCGATCTTCGCCTCCCCCGCTGCCCCTAACACGATGTTGGCCGGTTTGACGTCGCGGTGCAGGATGCCCGCGGCGTGGGCGACGCTCAGCCCCGCCAGGACGTCCCCCAACACGCCGCGCACGTACTGCGGCGACAGCGCGCCGCGGGCGATGAGGTCCAGCAGGGTCCGCCCGGGTAGGCGCTCCATGATCAGGTATGGCGTACCACCGCGTTGGGCATCGTGACCACCGTCGTGGACGACGACGATGTTGGGATGGTTCAGCGCTGCGGCTGATCTGGCCTCGAATTCGATCCGTGCCCGGCACTCCGGGTCCGCGCTGAACGCCGGGTGCAACAGCTTCACCGCGACGGGACGCTGCAGACGCGTGTCCCAACCGTCGTACACCGTGGCCATCCCGCCGCGTCCGAGAACGCCGCGGATCTCGTATCGCCCTCCGATGAGTTCCCGAGCAGCCACCGGACCCACGCTAGCGGCAGCCGCAATAGCGGCCCCGCCAAATCAGACCTTGGGGCAGTAGTGCATCGGGTTGTCCCGCTCGTCGAGCGGCGGCAGGTTGCGCGCCGGCGTCTCGGGCAGCGGCGAGTCGGCGGGGACGCGACCGTTGACGCGGTCCCAGCCCGCACGGGCGCGGGGATGCATGCGGCGGCGTTTGGGGAGCAGCGAGAACGCGACGTGCACCAGCTCGCCGAGCCGTCGGTGCAACCATTCGTCTCGCGCCGTCCAGGTGTATCCCATCAGCGTCCGGACCGGCGGGTCGTACAGGCCGACGGTGAACCAGACGAAGAAGGGCCCGACGAGCCTTCGCTGCAGACGCCACATCCACTCCGGCATCTTGTCGGCCCACGGCGGCTTGGGCAGTTCCGACAGGTCCAGCACGGCGCGTGCCGCGAAGTTGTTCTCCAACACGTCGTGGCACATGTGGTCCCAGTACTTCTGAAAGTCCTCCCACGTCTCGGGCACCGGGCGCATGCTCATCCCGTACATGCGGTACCACTCGACGTGCTCGTCGAACAGTTGGCGTTTCTCCGCCTCCGTGATTCCCCCGCAGAGGCGCTCCGCCACGATGAGCGTTCCCATGAAGAACGTCGAGTGCGCCCAGTAGAAGACGTCGGGGTTCAGGGCGTGATACCGACGCCCTTGCGCGTCAACACCTTTGATGTCGGTGTGGTAGTCGCGGACCTCGGCGCCCGTTCGTGGCGCCCGGGCGGTGTCGAACACGACCCCGCCGATCGGATACAAGGACCGCAGCAGGCGCGGCCACCGTTCGCGGAAGAAGGTCGAGTGCTCCTCGACCGCGGCGCCGAGCTGAGGATGCATGTTCTGCATCGAGCCCGCCCACGGGCCCTGGAGCAGACCACGCCAGTCGCCGAAGTACTTCCACGTCAGCGAGTCGGGTCCCAACGGGACGGGCGGGACGTCGTAGCCCCCCGGCGCGACCGGACAGCCGGAATCGATCTCCCGGTCGACGCGCTTGGACCCGCTGGTCACCGGGCATGTCTCAGAAGTATCTTGAGTCACTGTTGACCTCCCGAGGGCCGACTGAAATTCTGACTACGCACGTTGTCAATACGAGCTTAGGAGACATGTGCCTTCCGGTCAACGACGGGGACGCTGGTCCGGTGTCCCGCTGCACGACCGGCAGGCGCTTCGCCGCGACGAACTCATTACCGCAGGAGTGAACGTTCTCGGCGGCGAGAGCGGCTCGGCGCTCACCGTGCGCGCCGTGTGCCGTTCCGCCGGACTCACCGAACGCTACTTCTACGAGAGCTTCCAAGACCGCGACGACTTCGTCCGGGCGGTGTACGACCACGTCTGCAGCACCGCCATGACTGCCCTGACGTCCTCGACCACCCCGCGCGACGCCGTCGAGAGATTCGTCGCCCTCATGGTCGACGATCCCGTGCGGGGGCGGGTGCTCCTGATCGCACCGGAACGGGAGCCCGTCTTGACGAAGTCCGGCGCGGAGTGGATGCCGAGCTTCATTCAGCTGCTGCAACACAAGCTGACGCAGATCAGTGACCCCGCAGTCCAAGCGATGGTCGCGACAGGACTCGTCGGCGCGCTCACCGCATTGTTCACGGCCTACCTCAACGGCCGCCTGGAGGCCACCCGCGAGCAGTTCATCGACTATTGCGTCGACATGCTGCTCAGCCGGGCGTCGAGCCACTCGGGCTATTCGCCGGGGGCGCCTGGCGTCTGACCGGCCATGGCGAGCTGATCCTGCTCGTTCTGAGCCGCCGCTGCCTCGGCCTCTGCCTTGGCTTCTTCCTCGTCCGCCGCCGACTGTGCGGCGCGGCCCTCGGGACTGCCCAGCGAGGAACCCGGCGTCGTGGCCGTGGCGACGCCGCCGTTGCAGTTCAAGTAGAACTGCACGGTGTCCGACACGTGAATGCCGTCATTGGCGCTGGCGAACGGCGCGGTCTGCGAGCGCTCGACGATGCAGTCACCCTCGGAGAGCTTGCTACCGACGCGTGAGGCGACGACCACGGTCTGACCGGAATCACTGGCTGCAGACGAGGCGTCGGAATACGTCTGACCGGCGTAGTCGTCCGCGGCGGATGCGACGCCCCCACCAAGGAGCGCCGATACAGCGAGGGCGCCGATGGCGCCGGAACCAACAACGATGAGCTTCTTCACTTCTAGCCCTATCTGTCCGCGGAGTCGCAATGTCTTACTCGCGGGGATGATACCGCCGTCGGGCACACGCCGCAGCGCCTCCCACCAGTCAGCGTGGAAGGCCAATCGTGAAGCGGGGGCGCGGTGCTACTCGCCGCCCTGCTGAGCATCGACGGCAGCGAGCTCGTCGTCCTGCGCCTGCTGCGCCGCCGCTGCCTCTTGAGCTTCCCGTTGCTTCTTTGCTGCCAGATCCGCCTGATAGATCTTCTGACCTTCGGGGCTCTGGATCGAGAACCCAGGCCAATTGCTGGTCGAGTACTTGGCGTAACAGTTCAAGTTGACTTTCATCTTGCCGCCGGCCTGGTTGCCGAAGCCGTCGATACCAGCGGCCGGTGTGGCACTGGTGACGATGCAGTTGTCCCAATCTTTGCGATCGCCAACGGTTGACGCGACGACCGGCGTCATGCCCTGCTGACTCAGTGCCGCCTTGGCGTCTGCATACGTTTGCCCAACGACACCGTCGTCAGCCGAGGCGACGCCACCGCCGAGCGTCAGTGCCACCGCAGCCGAGCCGAGCGCACCAACACCGGCAACCAAGATCTTGTTCACGTAGGTGGGACCTTTCGTCACCGCTTCGGCGCAGAGCCAGCGATTTGCGTTTGCCAGGAGGGGGGTTCGTTCCCGACGGATCCTACCCTCCCCTGGCAGTTCCCCGTGAGCCGCCGATGACGGTTTCGCAACACTTCGCCGGGCAGAACTTGATGTCACCACGAGGCACAGATATATTGAGTGCAACCAATGGGTACAGATAACTGGGAGGGTTCATGTCGCCGGAGTTGACCGACCTGCAGCTACTGCACGAACTCGAACCGGTTGTCGAGGACAACATCAACCGCCACATGCGGATGCGCAAGGACTGGAATCCGCACGACTACATCCCATGGTCGGACGGCAAGAACTACTACGCCCTCGGCGGCCAGGACTGGGATCCGGATCAGTCGAAGCTCTCCGAGGTCGCGCAGATCTCGATGTTGCAGAACCTGCTGACCGAGGACAACCTGCCGTCCTACCACCGCGAGATCGCGATGAACTTCAGCATGGACGGCCCCTGGGGTTACTGGGTCAACCGATGGACGGCCGAGGAGAATCGGCACGGCATCGCCCTGCGCGACTACCTCGTCGTCACTCGCGCCATCGATCCGTTGGAGCTCGAGGAGCTGCGCCTCGAGCAGGTGACGCGCGGCTTCAGCCCCGGCCAGGGCCCGCAGGGTGAGATGTTCGCCGAGAGCCTCTTCGACTCGGTCATCTACGTCACGTTCCAGGAACTGGCCACCCGGGTGTCGCACCGCAACACCGGTAAGGCGTGCAACGAAACCGTCGCCGACCAACTGCTGCAACGGGTTTCGGCTGACGAGAACCTGCACATGATCTTCTACCGCGACGTGAGCGCGGCGGGTCTGGACTTCGCCCCGAACCAGGCGATGAAGTCCCTGCACCGGGTACTACGCAATTTCAAGATGCCCGGCTACACGGTGCCCGAGTTCCGTCGCAAGGCGGTCATCATCGCGGTCGGCGGCGTGTACGACCCTCGCATCCACCTCGACGACGTGGTGATGCCCGTGCTGAAGAAGTGGCGCATCTTCGAGCGTGAGGACTTCACCGGCGAGGCGGCCGCGATGCGCGACGACCTCGGCAAGCTCGTCGAGGAACTCGAGGACACCTGCCAGAAGTTCGAGATCGCCAAGGAACGGCGACTCGAACGCGAGCGCAAGATGGCCGAGAAGAAGGCCATGAAGAACCTCCTGGTGACGTCATCGGCGTCGTAACCGAGCAACTCGCGTCGGCCCGGTCCTTAAGGATCGGGCCGATCGCGTTGCGCAGCCCCGTCGTGCTGGCCCCGATGGCCGGCGTCACCAACGTCGCCTTCCGCACCCTTTGCCGCGAGCTCGAACTGGCCCGCGCCGGCACCGTCAGCGGCCTCTACGTCTGCGAGATGGTGACGGCGCGAGCCCTCGTCGAACGCAATGCGGCCACGATGCACATGACCACCTTCGGCTCCGAGGAGTCACCCCGGTCGCTGCAGCTCTACACCGTCGACCCCGAAACCACGTACGCCGCGGCGAAGATGATCGTCGACGAGGACCTGGCCGACCACATCGACATGAACTTCGGCTGCCCCGTGCCCAAGGTCACGCGCCGCGGAGGCGGTGCAGCGCTGCCGTACAAGCGCAGGCTCTTCGGTCAGATCGTGGCCGCCGCCGTCCGCGCCACCGAGGGCACCCGGATCCCGGTCACCGTGAAGTTCCGGATCGGCATCGACGACGACCACCACACCCACCTCGACGCAGGCCGAATCGCCGAACGGGAAGGCGCGGCTGCGGTCGCACTGCATGCTCGGACGGCCGCGCAGCGCTACTCGGGCAGCGCCGACTGGTCTCAGATCGCCGAGCTGAAGCAGCACGTGACGACCATCCCCGTCCTCGGGAACGGCGATATCTTCGACGCCGATGACGCCGTTCAGATGATGGCCGTGACGGGGTGTGACGGAGTCGTCATCGGCCGCGGCTGTCTCGGCCGGCCGTGGCTTTTCGCCGAATTGTCCGCAGCGTTCACCGGCAACCCGTGCCCGACTCCGCCGACGCTCGGCGAGGTCGCCGTCATCGCGCGTCGGCACGGCGAGCTCCTGGCCGCTCACTTCGGCGAGGACAAGGGCATGCGCGACATCCGCAAGCATGTGGCCTGGTATCTGCACGGTTTCCCCGCAGGTGCGGACCTGCGGCGCGCGTTGGCACTGGTCAAGACGCTTGGCGAGCTTGATGACCTGCTGTCCCAGCTCGACCCCGACGTGCCGTTTCCGCGTGCGGCCGAGGGTCCGCGCGGACGCCAGGGGTCTCCGGGTTCGGTGGCCCTTCCGGAGGGCTGGCTGCGTGATCCGGACGACTGCTCGGTGCCGGTCGGCGCCGACGTCATGCACTCGGGCGGCTAATTCGTCTCGGTAGCGAGACGTCTTCGAGACTGCACTGACGCATTTGCTGACTGGCTCGATCGCCCGTTGTCTCAGTACGATGAGGGTTCTGCGTCGGGTTTCGATTGGCGGACCCCCGGGCGTACTGCTACAAGGACAAGAAGCAGACGAACACGATTGGCGCGCGTGGCGCGGAGTTCCCGACAGTCCGGAGGCCGGTGAGACATGAGTGACGGCGACAACGCCGCTCCCGGTCATCGGTCCCCGGAGCCAGTCGAGGACGCCACGGGTGACGCACCCGCCAACGACTGGATTACCCGATCGCCCCGTTCCGCGCCAGGCGCCGCGCCGTGGGAGCGTTCACCACTTCACGACGCGCCACCGGCTAGCCCGGTATCTGGAAACCACACGGACGGCGTGACCGTCGCCGACCTGATCGCCAAGATCTCCGGCACGGCGCCCCCAATCGCCGATCGCGACCCGGACACCGAGGTCATCCCGGTCGTTCCGGCCCATGCCTCGGAGTTGCCGATCTTGACGGGGCGTGACCGGGAGCCAGCCGCACCCGAGAAGATCGCCGCCGCCCACGAACCGGTCAAGGTCTCGGCGCACCGCGGCAGGCGCACGGCCGTGGCCATGGGCCGAGTGGCGGCTGCGCTCATCGCCGTCCTCGCGCTGGCCTTGACCGGCGCCGCATGGCAGTGGCAGGCCTCGAAGAATCACAACCTCAACAAGGTGGCGGCACTGGACCCCGGGTCGCGCGACATCGTCGATCCCGGCGCGCAATTCGGTGACGAGAACTTCCTCATCGTCGGCACCGACAGTCGCATCGGGCAGAACAGCGACATGGGCGCTGGCACCACGGATGACGCCGCGGGTGCCCGATCGGACACCATCATGTTGGTCAACATCCCGGCCAACCGCAAACGCGTTGTGGCGGTGTCGTTTCCACGCGACCTGTCGATAACACCCATGGAGTGCGAGCACTGGGATCCCACCACCGGTGCCTATGGACCTGCGACGGATCCAGAGTCGCCGGTCTACGGAATGGACGAGGTCTACACCGAGACCAAGCTCAACTCCGCCTACGCCGTAGGTGGGCCGAAGTGCCTGGTGAAGGTGATCCAGAAGCTGTCCGGTCTCTCCGTCAACCGGTTCATGGCCGTCGACTTCGCCGGTTTCGCCAAGATGGTCGATGCCCTCGGTGGCGTCGAAGTCTGCAGCACCACCCCCCTCGAGGACTACGAACTGGGAACCGTTCTGGCCGACGCGGGCAGGCAGGTGGTCGACGGCCACACCGCCCTGCAGTACGTCCGGGCCAGACAGGTCACCACCGAGACCAACGGTGACTACGGCCGGATCAAACGCCAGCAGCTGTTCCTGTCGTCGTTGCTGCGATCGCTGATCTCCAAGGACACGTTCTTCTCGCTGACCAAGCTCAACAACGTCGTCAACATGTTCATCAACGACAGCTACGTCGACAACATCCAGACCAAGGATCTCGTCGACCTCGGCCAGTCGGTCCAGGGCGTCAGCGCCGGGCGCATCACGTTTTTGACGGTGCCCACCGTCGGGTACGCGGACGAATACGGCAACGAGGTGCCCCGCACAGACGACATGCGCGCTCTGTTCGACGCAATCATCAACGACGATCCGCTACCGGAGGAGAAGAACGCCGACAACACTCCGGTACCCCCGACGCCGGAGGCTGCTGCTCCCTCGCCGGCCGACTCGAATGATGAACTCGTCGACGCGGTGACCACGAGTCCCACCGATATCACCGTGCGGGTATCGAATTCCACCGGTGAAGACGGTCTGGCAACGACGGCGGCCACCGAACTCGAAGAGCACGGTTTCAACGTCGATACGCCGGACGACTATCCCGGCCCACTCCAGGCGACCACCGTCTTCTTCTCGGCAGGCAACGAACAGGCCGCCGCCACCGTCGCGTCGTCGTTCGCGACGCCGACCATCGAGCGGGTGTCCGGTATGGGCGACGTCATCCGCGTCGTACTCGGCTCGGACTTCAATGCAGTGAACGCGCCGTCGCCCAGCGGATCATCGGTGCAGGTCCACGTGGTGCACGACCGCAGCGGCGAGACGACGCACCTGCCAGAGGATTTGACGGTCACCAACGCCGCCGACACCACGTGTGAATGAGGCCCGCCGCCCCCACCGACGAGCGCTGGCGACAGCCGCGTTCGCCCCGTCGTGGCAGGTGGCATTCACCGTTCGTTCACCCGGTTGGTCGTGACGATCGTCATGCCCAGGCGATAGGCTTCTTACATGCGTACCGCCTACCATGAGCAGCTGGCTGCCCTGACCGACCAGCTCGGCGAAATGTGCAGACTTGCCGGCTTGGCCATGGAGCGGGCCACTCAGGCACTGCTGCAGGCCGATCTCGTCCTCGCCGAGCAGGTCATCACCGACCACGAGCAGATCGCGGCGATGAGCGCACGGGCCGAGGAAGCCGCGTTCGTGCTGCTGGCCCTGCAGGCGCCCGTCGCCGGTGACCTCCGCGCCATCGTCAGCTCCATCCAGATCGTCGCCGACGTCGACCGGATGGGCGCTCTGGCGCTACACGTCGCGAAGATCGCCCGTCGACGTCATCCTCAGCACGCGTTGCCCGAGGAAGTCAACGGGTACTTCGCCGAGATGGGCCGGGTAGCCGTCGAATTGGGCACTAGCGCCCAAGAGGTACTGGTCACCCGTGACCCGGAGAAGGCCGCGCGGATCCGTGAAGAAGATGACGCGATGGACGATCTGCACCGCCACCTGTTCTCGGTGCTGATGGACCGCGACTGGAGGCACGGCGTCACCGCGGCGGTCGACGTCACGCTGCTGAGCCGCTTCTACGAGCGCTTCGCCGATCATGCCGTCGAGGTGGCACGACGCGTCATCTTCCAGGTCACCGGCCGCTTCCCCGACGAAGAATCCGTTCCCGCGCCTCAGTGACGGGCGATCCGCACGCCGTTCCTCCTGGCCGACAGCAGATCGCGCAAAAAGGCCGCCACGACCTGGCGCTCGGCATTGCGGTAGGCCTGCAGGAAGTCCTGCACTTAGCGCGACATCTCGTCGCGCACCTGCCGGTGGGCGCCTCGACTAGTCCTTGCACGTGCTTGGACACGGTGCCCTTCAGCTGGCCGGTCCGGGCGGCCGCCCCGAGAGCGTCGTCGGCATCACCATCAGCGGCGTAGGGCTCGCCAGCGTCCAGCCCGACGTTCTCGGGCGCATGCGCATCGACGCCGTGCCAAAGCCGTTCACCCTGGTCGCGTCTGGCCAGCTGCACCTCCCGGTGGAGTCCAGACCGTTGGCTCACGTCGAACGAGCGTGGACGGCAACGGGGCCGTCGGGCACGCGGGTGGTGCTGGCGCCCTAGCCGAAGCGGCCGGAGATGTAGTCCTCGGTGGCCTTCTGCGTCGGGTTGGAGAAGATCTTCTCGGTGTCGTCGATCTCAACCAACTTGCCCGGCTTGCCCGTCGCCTCGAGGTTGAAGAACGCGGTCTGATCGCTCACCCGGGCGGCCTGCTGCATGTTGTGCGTGACGATGACGATCGTGAAGTCCTGCTTCAACTCCGCGATGAGATCTTCGATCGCCAGCGTCGAGATCGGGTCCAGCGCCGAGCACGGCTCGTCCATCAGCAGGACGTCGGGTTGCACCGCTATCGCGCGGGCGATGCACAGCCGCTGCTGCTGGCCACCGGACAACCCGCCGCCGGGCTTCTCCAGCCGGTCCTTGACCTCGTTCCACAGGTTGGCACCCTTGAGTGAACGCTCGGCCACTTCGTCGAGCGCCTTCTTGCTGTGCCTGCCCTGCAACTTCAGCCCGGCCACCACGTTGTCGCGGATTGACATGGTGGGAAAGGGATTCGGCCGCTGGAACACCATGCCGATGGTCTTGCGGACACCGACGGGATCAACGCCGGCCCCGTAGATGTCCTCGCCGTCAAGGAGCACCGAACCCTCCACGCGCGCACCGGGAATGACTTCGTGCATCCGGTTGAGCGTCCGCAACACGGTGGACTTTCCGCAGCCCGACGGACCAATGAACGCCGTCACGCTGCGCGGTTGCACAGACAGCGCCACGTCGGCCACCGCGTGGAATGACCCGTAGTAGATGTTGACGTCTTTGAGATCGAGGCGCTTGGCCACGGGAAACTCCTAAACCTTCTTGGGGGAAAAGATCTTCGAGACGAGTCGCGCCCCGACGTTGAGAATGGCGATCAGGAGGACCAGCGTGAGGGCGGCGCCCCACATCCGGTCGGTGGGGATCGGGTTGGAGCCGGCACCGGCGGAAATCTGGTCGTACATCATGCCGGGGAGCGAGCCCATGAAGCCGCCGAACATGTCGAAGTTGATGGACGCGGCATAACCGACCAGGATCAGCAATGGCGCGGTCTCGCCCATCACGCGGGCCAGCGCGAGCATGATGCCGGTCACGATGCCCGACAGCGCCGTCGGTATGACGATGCGGACGATGGTCTTCCACTTCGGCACGCCCAGTGCATAACTCGCCTCGCGGAGATCCATCGGCACGATGCGCAGCATCTCTTCCGTGGCCCGCACGATGACCGGGATCATGAGCAGCACCAGGGCCAGCGAGACGGCGAACCCCGACCGCTCGAACCCCAGCGTTGCGACCCACAGTGCATAGATGAACAGCGCCGCGACGATCGACGGCACACCCGTGAGGATGTCGACCATGAAGGTCGTGATCTTGCCCAGCCGCGTTCCACCGCCGTACTCGACGAGGTACACCGCGACCATCACGCCGATGGGGATCGAGATGATCGAGCAGACCAAGCCTTGCAATAGCGTGCCCATGACGGCGTGGTAGACGCCACCACCCGCCGAGAAGGCCGTCGTTCCGGCCTGTGAGTTGGTGAACCAATTCGCGGCGGTGACAGCGGCGAGGCCCTTGCTGATCACGGAGTAGAGCACCCAGATCAGCGGGACCAGCGCCACCAACACCGATGCCGAGACCAAAACCGTCGCAGCGTTGTTGGTGAGCTTCCTTCGGGAGCTGACGCCCTGGAAGGTGGGCGCCTTGACGGGTGGATCGAGTGTGGTGGTCATGCCTTGGCACCTCTTCCGGCGACTGCGGCGCGGGCCGCGGAGTTCACCACGAACGTGAGGATGAACAGCACCAGGCCAGCCGCGATATAAGCGCCCGCCTTGTACTGATCGTTGAATTCGCTTGCCGCGGAGGCAATCTTGCTCGCGAAGGTGTAGCCGCCGTCAAACAGCGACCATCCGAATGCGGTCTGCGTGCCGCGCAGGATGATCAGCAGCGCAATGGTTTCACCAAGCGCACGACCGAGGCCGAGCATCGCGCCGCTGATGTAGCCCGATAGACCGAACGGCAGCACCGTCGTCCTGACGACCTCCCACCGCGTGGCACCGAGGGCGAGGGCGGCCTCGATCTGACCCCGCGGCGTCTGAATGAACACCTCGCGGGAGACGGCCGTGATGATCGGCAGGATCATGACGGCCAGCACGATGCCCGCGGTGAACACGGTGCCGCCGCCGGCGACCGACGCCGTGCCGGTCTTGAACAGGAACAACCAGCCCAGCTCGGAGTTGAGCCACATCGCCACCGGCTTGAGCACGGGCGCGAGTACGTACAGTCCCCAGACGCCGTAGACGATCGACGGCACCGCCGCCAACAGGTCGACCACGTACGCCAGCGGGCCGGCGAGACGCCGCGGGGAGTACTGCGTCAGGAAGATGGCGATGCCGAGGGCGATCGGCATGGCTAGGAACAAGGCGAACAGCGAGACGAAGACCGTCACCTGGAGCAGGTCGAGGATGCCGAACTGCATCGCCGAGGTGTCCGTGGTGACCCAGTTGCCGCCGTAGGTGAAGAAGTTCGCCGTATTGCGGGCCAGAGCGGGGATGGCCCGCCAGAGCAGGAACACCGCGATCGCCCCGATGAGGACGACGATGAGGATGCCCGCACCCTTGGCGAGACCGCCGAAGATCCGGTCACCCAGGCGTACCTTCCCGCCCCTGGAGGGGTTGGTGGAGATGGGTTCCGGAGCGGGAAAGGGCGAGGCGATCACTTCGCCCGATCCCGCACCGGTGGGGTTCGGTGTCGTCACTGTTATCCCGTTGTCGGTCATTGGTTCCAGAACCCATCCTCACCGCGTTGGTGGCGCTACGCCAACCAACTATGCAATTGCGTCGACGGACTTGAGCAGACGCTCCTTGAAAGTGTCCGGCAGCGGAACGAATCCGGCCGCGGACAGGTTCGCCTGACCCTGGTTCGCCGCGGCAGTCAGGAATGACTTCACCGCGGCGGCGGTGTCGGCGTCGTAGCCCTTGGAGCAGACGATCTCGTACGTGGCCAGCATCAGCGGGTAGGCGCCCGCTTCCTTGGACGCGTACAGCGCGTCCAGGTCGAGCGTCAGGTCCATGCCCTCGGCCTTGAACTTGGCGTCGCCGACGGCCTTCGCCGTCGAGTCGTCGGTCAGTTCGACCGCACCGGCACCGCTATCGATCTGCGCGAACGGCAGGTTCGCCGCGGCGGCCGGGCTCTTCTCGACGTAGCCGATCGAACCGGGCGTGGCCTGGACGGCCTGGACGACGCCGGACGACTTCTGGGCGCCCTCACCCGCGCCGCCCTGGAACTCCTTGCCCGCACCCTTCGTCCAGGTCTGCGGCGCGGCGGCGGTGAGGTACCTCTGGAAGTTGTCGGTGGTGCCCGAGGAATCCGAGCGGTAGATCGGTGTGATCGCCGTGTCCGGCAGCGTGGCGTCGCTGTTGAGCGCGGCGATGGCCGGGTCGTTCCACTTGGTGATTGCCCCGGTGAAGACCTTGGCCAGCACGTCGGCGTTCACGACCAGCTTGTCGACGCCCTCGATGTTGTAGGCCATCGCGACCGGACCGAACACCAGGGGCAGGTTCCATGCCGGGTTTCCGGCGCAGCGCTCGGCGGCCGGCGCGACCTGGTCCTCGGCGAGTGCGGAATCCGAGCCTGCAAAGTCGACCTGCTTGGCCAGGAACTGCGTCACACCCGCGCCGGAACCGGTGGGGTTGTACGACAGAGACTTGCCCGAGCAGACCTCGCCCCAGGCCTTGTTGAATTCGGCGATCGCATTCTGCTGAGCCGTGGAGCCCTCAGCCGTCAGGGTGGCCTTGCCGCCGCAGTCGGCCGCTGCGGAGGAGGATGACGATCCCGACGCAGAGCTCGACGATGATGTTCCGGCGTTGTTGTCACTGCCGCACGCGGTCATCGTCATGGTGGCGAGTACCGCCGCCGACAGAGCCAGCACCGGAGTGCCGACACCCTTGCCAAAACTATTGAGCTTCACTGATCCCACTTTCGGTTTTGTCTGCCTCAGGACTCCACGGCAACGTATGCGGCCCCGGTGGACGGATCGCGGACGAAAGGTGAACGAGCGGTGAACAGCCTCAGCGATTTCACAGCTGAGGGGCTAACGACGGGTGTACGCCACGTCCGCGGCAAACACTTCGAAATCCAGCCGCCGATAGGTCTTCACGGCGGCTGAGTTATCTGCCTCGACGTAAAGGGCCACCTCGGCATCCGCCCCGAGCCGCTCTGCGAGGTGGTGCAGACCGACCAGGGTCAGCGTCGCTCCCAACCCGCGTCCCTGGGCCCTCGGATCGACGCCCACGACGTACACCTCGCCGAGCCGACTTCCCGGGTCGCTTCGCTCCTGCCCTCCGAGGTCGGGGCCATGCACCTTCGTCCAGTGAAACCCCAGCAGCCCGCCGGTCTCCGAGTCGAACGCCAGGAACAGCCCCTCGGGGTCGAACCAGGGTTCGCCGCGCCGCTCGGCGAGGTCGGCTTCGGTCCAGCCGCCCTGCTCCGGGTGCCAGGCGAAGGCCGCATTGTTGACCCTGAGCAGCTCCGCGTCGTCGGTGGGCCCGGCGTAGGTCCGCAGCACGATTCCCTCGGGAGCCGGCACCGGCGGGAGGTCACGTAGCGATCTCCGCATTTGCAGCAGTTCGCGGACCGCGACGAGGTCGAGCGCGCCGGCCGTGGCCTTGGCCGACGCGAGGTTGCCGTGCGCCCAGACGCGGGCGCCGGGGCCGCCCTCGGCGAGGCCGGCACGGATCAGCGCCGCTCCGATTCCCCGTCGGCGTGCGTCGGGATGGACGGCCACCTCGGCCATCGCGGGTGCGTCCTGATCCGGCCGCACCAGGTTCAGGTAGCCGACGATGGCGCCGTCGGCCATGGCGACCAGGTGCCCGGTGCGGTCGTGAGACAGTTCACGAAGCACCTGGTCACCAACGGGCGAAGTGCCGTCCACCGCGCCGGCGGCCTCGAAGAGGCTCCTGGTGCGATGCTGTTCATCCTCCGAAAGCGTTGTCCGCCAAAAGATTTCGTTCACTGCATACGAAGTGGGTCGCTCAGGGCCTCGGTGAAGCCCGCGGAGTCGTCGCCGTAGGCGTCCGCGTCGTCGAATTCATTGGGGTCGTGGTCGGGAAGGGGCGGACGGCCTCGCGCGGGCCGCACGGCCTTGTATCCGACGTTGCGAACGGTGCCGATCAGCGATTCGTATTCGGGGCCGAGCTTGGCGCGGAGTCGTCGGACGTGGACGTCGACGGTGCGGGTGCCACCGAAGAAGTCGTAGCCCCACACCTCTTGGAGAAGTTGCGCCCTGGTGAAGACCCGGCCGGCGTGCTGTGCCAGATACTTCAGCAGCTCGAACTCCTTGTACGTGAGGTCGAGTGGCCTGCCTCGCAGCCGGGCGGTGTAGGTGCCCTCGTCGATGACGAGTTCGCCGAGGTTGACCTTGCCTGCACTTTCCTGGTCGGCGGCACCGCCGCGGCGTCCGACGATCAGCCGCAGCCGGGCGTCGATCTCGGCGGGGCCCGTGCTGGGCAGCAGAATCTCGTCGAGACCCCACTCGACGTTCACGGCGACCAGACCGCCTTCGTTCACGACGGCGACGACCGGTACCGACGTCCCGGTGGTGCCCAGCAGCCGGCACAGCCCTCGGGCTGCGGCAAGATCGGTTCGGGCATCGACGATCGCCACGTCCGCGCTGCCCGCCTCCAACAGCGAAGACACCTCGGTGGGTGCGGACCGGACGTTGTGCGCCAGCAGCGCCAACGACGGCAGGACCGACTCGGGGTGTGGGTCGACGGTCAGTAGCAAAAGATCCAACGGGTCCTCCAGCGTGTTTCGGGAAGATCACCTGACGTCGGTGTCCGGGCAATGTCCCAGATTCATGGCGGACACGCCGCCGTTACCGGCCGACGCTGGCATAACGATAGCGTGCAACCTGCTAATTAGCCGCGCTGAGCGCTGCCGGTCCATCCCCCGGCGCTCCGCTGCCTCCCGCCGCGGGGTTCCCGTGGGCCAGAATGTCCGAGTGCGCAAGCTGCTGATCGGACTCGTCGCCACGGTGACGACCCTCGCCGTCGGCGGCCTCGGCGCCGACTTCGGCACCGCCATCTACGCCGAGTTCCGGTGGGCGCGCAGCGTACGCACCGCCAACGACCTGCCCTTCGACCCCTGGGTGGGCATTCTGGGGTTCCCCTTCATCACCCAGGCGAGAGGCCACGACTTCAAGGAGGTGGAGATCCGAGCCGGCGGGGTGGACAACGCGATAGTCGGCAAGGCCTCGATCGAGGCAACCCTGCACAACGTCGACCTGACGGGGACCTCCTGGCTCATCGGCCCGGATTCCACGCTCCCGGTCGGCAAGCTGGAGAGCCGCCTCATCGTCGACTCGACGCACGTGGGGCGCTTCATGGGCATCAAGGACCTGCTCGTCGAAGCGCCACCCAAGGAGACGAACGACGCCACCGGCGGGACGACGGAATCGGGTATCTCGGGGAGTCAGGGACTGGTGTTCACCGGAACACCCACCGCTGCGGGGTTCAGCGAGCGGGTCAGCGTGGCGGTCGACCTGTCGACACCAGACGACGACGAGACCACGCTGGTGTTCACCGCGACCGACGTGCTGACGGGTCCCGGGACGGCCGACGAGGCGGTGCCCGACGACAAGAAGGCGGCCGTCCTCGCGGCGTTCGGCAGCAGGATGCCAGGGATGAAGCTCCCGTTCGGCATCGCGCCCACCACCGAGGGCGCGCGCGGCTCGGACATCATCATCGAAGGCATCACCACGGGAGTAACGGTGGCCCTCGATGGGTTTAGGCAAAGATGAGCGCTTGCACGAAGAACAGACGATGCGGATGAATGCCTCACTTCCGGTCGTGATCGGGGTGCTCGTGGCGGCTTTAGCGGTGGCGATCGTGATCGGACGCCTGCTCACCAAGCGTGAGGGTGTGCTCCGCAGCAGCGAAGCCTCTCCCGCCACCGCGGAGGCTTCCGAGCTGGGACTGCCCGCAGGTGCGCCCGCGATAGTGCACTTCAGCGCGAACTGGTGCGGACCGTGCGCCGGGGTGCGACGGGTGGTCGACGACGTCTGCGCCGAGCTTCCGCGGGTGGCCCACGTCGAGATCGATTTGGACGCCAATCCGTCCCTCGCGCGGCAGCTTTCGGTCATGTCGCTGCCGACCACGTTCATCTTCGACGCCGACGGTCGACAGCGGTACCGCAGCTCGGGCGTGCCCAAGGCCGCTGACCTGCGGTCGGCTCTCCAACCACTATTGGCCTGACGACCATGTCATTGGGTACGCTGTCGGTCGTGTACACCCGCCTCGAGCTTCGGCTCACCAAGCGCCGCGCAGTCGATCTGTGCCGCGTTGCGGGTTGTTGCTGTTGTTGTCGTAGCTGCTAAGCAGCTTCGCGCCCGTCGCGTCGCCCTCGGAGCAGCCGTTCTGGCATGCCCACGCCCAGTTCCGTGACAACAGCAGGAGAGACTCGTGCCCATCGAGACCACCGGACCCGACCAGGTCGACGTGCGGGGACCGCGTTTCACCGCATGGGTCACGACTGCGGTCATCGTCATCGCCCTGATCGCGTCGGCGTACAGCTACCTCGCCGCTGCCGTCGTGCTCGCTCTGCAGGCCGTCGTCTTCGCGATTGGTGCGGTCGGGGGCCCGCGTAAGCATCCCTATGGCCGGGTGTTCGCCACGGTGGTCGCGCCGCGGCTCGGCCCGGTGACCCAGCGGGAGCCGGTGCCACCGCTCAAGTTCGCCCAGCTGGTCGGGCTGGTGTTCGCCGCCTTCGCGGCCATCGGCTTCGCCACCGGCCTGGCCACGGTCGGCCTCCTCCTTACCGCGTTCGCCTTGATCGCGGCCTTCCTCAACGCCGCCTTCGGCATCTGCCTGGGCTGTCAGCTCTACCCGTTCGCCGCAAGTTTCCGCAAGACACCCACCACGGCCTGATCGCCGAAAATCGCACTGACCGAAGGGAATTCATCCATGGCACGCTCCGACGTCCTGGTCACCGCCGACTGGGCCGAGAGCAATCTCGACGCGCCAGGCGTCGTCTTCGTCGAGGTCGACGAGGACGCCAGCGCCTACGACGGCGGCCATATCGCCGGCGCCGTCAAGCTGGACTGGCGCAACGACCTACAGGACCCCGTGAAGCGGGACTTCGTCGACCAGGAGCAGTTCTCAAAGCTGCTGTCCGACAAGGGCATCGCCAACGACGACACCGTCGTCCTCTACGGTGGCAACAACAACTGGTTCGCGGCGTACGCCTACTGGTACTTCAAGTTGTACGGCCACCAGGACGTCAAGCTGCTCGACGGCGGCCGCAAGAAGTGGGAGCTCGACGCCCGCCCGTTGAGCGCGGACGCGGTGAACCGCCCGGCGACGTCGTATCAGGCCGCCGCCCCGAACACGAAGATCCGCGCCTTCCGCGACGAGGTGATCGCCGCCATCGGCATCAAGAACCTGGTCGACGTGCGCTCCCCCGACGAGTTCTCGGGCAGGATCCTCGCGCCCGCGCATTTGCCGCAGGAGCAGAGCCAGCGCGCGGGCCACATCCCCAGTGCCATCAACGTGCCATGGAGCAAGGCGGCCAACGAGGACGGCACGTTCAAGTCCGACGCCGACCTCGAGAAGCTGTATGCCGAGGCAGGCCTGGACGGCTCCAAGGAGACCATCGCCTACTGCCGGATCGGTGAGCGCTCGTCGCACACCTGGTTCGTGCTGCAGGAACTCCTCGGACACACCAACGTCAAGAACTACGACGGCAGTTGGACCGAATATGGCTCCCTGGTGGGGGCCCCGATCGAGTTGGGAAGTTGATATGTGCTCTGCACCGAAACAAGGACTGACGTTGCCCTCCAGCGTCGACCTGGAGAAGGAGACGGTCATCACCGGCCGTGTCGTCGATGGCTCCGGCCAGACCGTCGGCGGGGCGTTCGTGCGCCTGCTCGACGCGTCCGACGAGTTCACCGCCGAGGTCGTCGCCTCGGCGACCGGTGACTTCCGCTTCTTCGCCGCACCGGGCACGTGGACGCTGCGCGCCCTGTCGCCCGCGGGCAATGGAGACGCCAGCGTCGCACCGTCGGGCGCGGGAATCCACGAAGTCGACGTCAAGGTCGCCTGACCTCCACGGACGAGCGGTGCCCCGCCGGGTCGGGGCACCGCTGACGAGCCAGAACCCCCGGTCGCGTCGTGCGCACCCGGCGGAACTAGAATCGACGACGTGGTGCTCTTCTTCGAGATTCTGCTCATCGTGGCGGTCGTCGTCATCACCTGGTTCGCCTTGTACACGGTGTACCGGCTCGTCACCGACGAGTTGTGACGGCTGACCAGAACCCCGAACTCCCCGATGAGGCAACCGCTTCAGCGGCTTCGGAGAGTTCGTCGGGTCCAGTAACTGCGCCCGCCCCCGGTTCTGCGGATCGGGCGGTCGCGGCGGCCATCGAGCGCGCCAAGGTCACGGCTGCGCGGAACGTCCCGTCATTCGACGACCTACCCGTCTCGGCCGATACCGCGAACCTCCGCGAGGGCGTCAGCCTCAACGACGCGCTGCTGGCCCTGCTGCCGCTCGTCGGGGTGTGGCGCGGCGAGGGCACGGGACGCGGCGCCAACGGCGACTATCCCTTCGGCCAGCAGATCATCGTCTCGCACGACGGCGGCGAATACCTGAACTGGGAAGCCCGCTCCTGGCTGCTGTCCGAATCCGGCGAATACGAGGGGCCCTCACTCCGCGAGTCCGGCTTCTGGCGGTTCGTCAATGATCCGGACGACCCCGCCGAGTCACAGGCGATCGAATTGCTGCTGGCCCACTCCTCCGGTTACGTCGAGCTGTTCTACGGACACCCGCGGAATCAGTCGTCGTGGGAGTTGGCGACCGATGCGCTCGCCCGCAGCAAGTCGGGGGTGCTCGTCGGTGGAGCGAAACGTCTGTACGGGATCGTGGAGGGCGGCGACCTGGCCTACGTCGAGGAGCGGGTCGACGCCGACGGCGGGCTCATCCCGCATCTGTCCGCGCGGCTGTCGCGCCACGTCGGCTAGTGCGCTCTCGATTCCTCGCCGCGGCCGTTGCCGGGGCAGCGCTCCTCTCGTCGTGCAGTTCGGAGACTCCCGCTTCGCCCACGCAGACTTCCCCATCGCCGTCGACGGGCCACGGGACCTACGCCTCCTGTCTGGCGGAGAACGGCGTATCGACGCCGCCGGCCGGACCGGGCGCCCCTGCCGGGGTCGACGCACAGACGTGGGCCAACGCCCGAGAAGCGTGCGCGGACGAGGCACCCGGGCCCGCGAGCTAGCCAGGCAAACCGTCGTACGTGTTCCGGCCTGCAGATTAAATCCAGACGCTAAGCTCGGCGCTATCGCGGGCACATAGTGAATCGGGGAACTTCCATGAAGGCCGATCCAAAGGGACACGAGGACGACGTTCGTCGGTTGCGTGAGTTCGCCGCCTTCGAGAAGTTCTCCGACGACGACTTGTTGCGGCTCGTTCGAGCAGCGCATCACACCTCGACATCCGGACCATGGCCACTGATCCAGGAACAGACTCCTTCGGAAGCCTGCTGGATCCTGCTGAGCGGCGAGGCGGGGGTGTACATCGGCCGCGACCGCGTTGCCGTGGTCGGGCCAGGCGAGGTGATCGGTGAATCCGTCCGCCACGGCAAACTTCGAAACGCGACCGTGACGACGGTCGGGCGGGCCGAGGTGCTGCACATAGCGCGCGAAGACGTCGTTCGACTGGTCGAGGAGATACCAGCGCTCCGTGAAGTGATGGATGAGACTGCGGCGCGACACATGCCGAAGTCGACCGCAGACCCCAGTTGACCTCGCTGCACCAGCAGAACTCGCTCGCGGAGGCCGCCTACCGCGAACTCGAGCGGCGCTACGTTGCCGGTGACGACGCCGGAATCTGATCAGCGGCGTCGCCACCTCCAGACATGGGGCAACCCCCGAGCCGTTGGTTCCTGGTTGGACGGACCGAGAGGCTCGGGGGTCGGGTGACTGCTGGGAATTCGCCAGCGCACGCTGGAAAAAACCCGGTGCTGCTAGCGGGCAGCCACCTCACTTGTCCATGAGCTAATCAAATTCTCGGACCACCTCCTCTCACGTGTAAAACCGAAGGTACTCCCGAATTCAGGGACCGACAACCGATTTTCTTGCGACGTTTCAGCGGTCCCTCGCGACGGCCTCGGCGACGAGTGCGGCCATGTCGACGGACCCTCCCGACAGAGGTAGGGGTGCCCCGTCCAGCGTGTGGATGCGGGCCGCCAGAGTCACGCTCGACAGGAGCCAAACACCCTGTGCGGCAACCAGATCTTCGACTCTCAGCAGTCGCTCGTCGCAGCACGTGCCACGTGCGCGAGCCGCGTCGAAGACCGCCCGCACGGTGGTGCCGGGGAGGATCGGCAGAGTCGTCGGCGGGGTGGCCAATGCACCGTCGCCATCGGCAATCACGACGCTCGAGCGGGGCCCCTCCAGAACGAATCCGTCGGCGCTCACCAACACCACGTCACCGACGCCGAGACGGTCGGCGTGACGCAGCGACGCAGCGTTGACGCCGTACGACAGCGACTTCGCCCCCGCCACCGACCACGGCGGGGTCGCCACGCCACTCGCCGCCACTCCGCTCTCCAGCGTCATCGCAGACACTCCGTCGCGCCGTGACACCAGCACGCGGTCGGGCAGTGTCGAGACGACGACGAAGCCCGTCGCTCCACCATCCCGTGTCCGTCCCAAGACCAACCTCAGCACCGCGTCACCACCACCGGGCCACTGCGCCGAGGCTGCGACCGCGACCGCCCGCCATGGCGCAGGGTCGGGCCGCGCCAGGCCGATGATCGCGGCTGAACTCACCAGTCGCTCGAGGTGCGCCTCGAGCAGGCACGGCCGCCCGTCGCGGACCAACACGGTCTCGAACACGCCGTCGCCACGGAGGAACAGCGGGTCGTCGACGAAGGCAACCGGATGGTCCGCCGACACGACCGCGCCATCGAGCGTGACGACGATCTCGCCATGGGGCGCCATGGGGCCCGAGAGTAATGCGGCGCCCTCCGTACGCTGGAGGGATGTCCGCCATCCCCGCACCAGAATCCGGACCGGACGCCGGTGCCACGTGGCACTACGGCGACCCGTTCGGGGAACAACGCGCAGCCGAGACCGGCGTTGCGGTGGTGGACCGATCGCACCGGGCGTCGATCCAACTGACGGGCGACGAGCGGCGGAAGTGGCTGCACACGATCTCCAGCCAGCACGTCAGTGAACTCCCCGACGGCGCCGTCGTGGAGAACCTGAACCTCGACGTGCAGGGCCGTGTCGAAGACCACTGGCTGCAGACCCAACTGGACGGCGTCACCGTCATCGACACCGAGCCGTGGCGGGGTGAGCCGTTGTTGGCCTATCTGCGCAAGATGATCTTCTGGGCCGACGTCGTCGTCGAACCCGCGGACCTTGCGGTGTTGTCGCTCATCGGACCTCAGGTGAGCGATTCGGCCGTCCTCGAGACCATCGGCATTCCGGCGTTGCCGGACGTGGCCTCCGCGGTACCGCTGGCGGACGGCGGCTTCGTCCGCACGCTTCGCGCCGGCGAGGTCGATCTGGTGGTCCCGCGAGCCACGGCTGCCGGTTGGCGTGAGCGGCTCACCGCCGCCGGGGTACGGCCTGCAGGCGTCTGGGCGTACGAAGCCCGTCGCGCGGCGCAGGTCCGCGCCCGGCTAGGCGTGGACACCGACGAGCGGACCATCCCGCACGAGGTGGGATGGATCGGAGGGCCGGGCGACGGCGCGGTGCACCTCGACAAGGGCTGCTACCGCGGACAGGAGACCGTCGCACGGGTCCACAACTTGGGCAAGCCGCCACGGATGCTGGTCCTGCTGCATCTGGACGGGTCTGCCGACCGGCCGGTCACAGCGGATCCCATCCTTGCTGGTGGACGCTCGATTGGCCGGCTCGGCACCGTCGTCGACCACGTAGATCTCGGGCCCATCGCCATCGCGCTGCTCAAACGCGGAGTCCCCGCCGACACCGAGTTGACGACCGGCGGCGAGACACCCGTCAAGGCCCTGATCGACCCCGATTCGCTGCCCGTGGTCGCCGAAGTGGGCGCTGGCCGGCGCGCCGTGGAACGTCTGCGGGGCAATCAGCGTTGAACGACACGTCGCCGCGCTCGGCGCGGAGACGGGCCTGCCAGCATGAGACCGTGAGGCACGGTAAAGTGTCGACAGGACGATAAACACACTCAGATCGGAGCCGCCTGCTAATCGGGCCGCTCCGTTATTGCGCGAGGGGGTCCCTTATGGGCCGCGGCCGGGCGAAGGCGAAGCAGACTAAGGTCGCTCGTGACCTCAAGTACAGCTCTCCACAAACCGATTTGAAGCGGTTGCAGCAGGAGCTGGGCGGTTCCGGGTCCCCCGAGCCGGAAATCCTCAACGGAGATGCGCCCGTCGACGACCGCTGGGTCGACGACGACGACTGGCGTCGCTGACGGGGTCTCGCGCCCCGGGCTGACGGCCCGCGATCAGAACCTCGGGTGCTGCCCGACCAGTTGAGCGCGGGCCTTTTCCCTGCCGCCCTTGTGCACGCTGCCGAGGATCCAGCAGTCCAGGTGACGGGCGGTGAGGATCGCCAGAGCGCGGTCGGTGTCCTCCGGCGCGACGATGGCCACCATGCCGATGCCCATGTTGAACGTCTTGTCCATCTCCGCGCGTTCGATGCGTCCGCGCTGGGCGATCATGGCGAAAACGGGGGCCGGCGTCCAGGTACCACGGTCCAGTTCGGCGCTCAGCCCATTCGGGATGACGCGCTCGAGATTGCCCGCCAGCCCGCCGCCGGTGACGTGGCAGAACGTCCGCACCTGGGTCTCGGCGGTCAACGCGAGGCAGTCCTTGGCGTAGATGCGAGTCGGTTCGAGGAGCTCCTCGCCGAGCGTGCGTCCGAATTCCTCGACGTGGCCGGCCAGGTTGCCGCGGTCGATCTCCAGCAGCACCTTGCGGGCCAGCGAATATCCGTTGGAGTGCAACCCGGTCGACGCCATCGCGATGATCACGTCACCAGGCTTGACCCGATCGGGACCCAGTACGTCGTCGGCCTCGACCACGCCGACCCCGGTCGCCGAGATGTCGTAGTGATCGGGTGACATGAGGCCCGGGTGTTCGGCCGTCTCGCCGCCCAATAGTGCACAGCCCGCCATGACGCAGCCGTCGGCGATCCCCGAGACGATCTCGGCGACGCGCTCGGGCACCGTGCGACCGACGGCGATGTAGTCCTGAAGGAACAGAGGTTCGGCCCCGCACACGACGAGGTCGTCGACGACCATCGCCACCAGGTCCAGACCGACCGTGTCGTGCTTGTCCATCGCCTGGGCGATCGCGAGCTTGGTACCCACGCCGTCGGTCGAGGATGCGAGCAGCGGCTCGCGGTAGCCGCTCCGTAGTGCGAACAGCCCCGCGAATCCGCCGAGACCGCCCCGCACCTCAGGCCGGGTGGCCTTCTTGGCGAGCGGTTTGAACAGTTCGACCGCACGGTCACCTGCCTCGATGTCCACCCCGGCAGATGCGTACGAGGCGCCGGTGTCGCCGGCTCGCTGATCCTCGCTCATCGCGCCCAAGGGTACCTGCCGCCGTTGGGGGTGTGACACGCTGACCACCATGAGCGCCGCCCGCTGGCTGACATCCGCCCTCCTGGCGGCCATCCTGGTGTCACCGGGTCTGGCGGCGCCCGCGTGGGCCACCCCCGGCGTCGGCATCGAGGCAGAGACCCTCGCCTCGGCCACCGTCGACGGGCACGACTACGTCACCAAGCAGATCACCATCGCTCCGGGTGGCAGCACCGGATGGCACTGGCATCCCGGCCGGGTGTTCGGGGTGATCCGGCAGGGCACGCTCACCCACGACGTGGCGGACTGCTCGGTCGACGGCATCTACCCGTCGGGCGCACCAATCACCGAGGGCAGTGGTCCAGACGACGTACACCTCGGCCGCAACCTCGGTCCAGACCCCGTCGTGATGTGGGTGGTCTACATCAACGTGGCGGGAGAACCCCTGTCCGAGGACGTACCGAATCCCGGCTGCCCGTTTGAGTAGGCCGTCGGCCGGACATCCGTACCTGAACTTGCTCCGAATACCTTCCGAGCACGAAACGATGAACGGAGACCGGAGTGTCAGACGTTGAGTCTCGCCGTTCACTGGTGACGGGGGCGACCGGCTACATCGGCGGTAACCTCGCCGAGCTGCTGGTGGACCGCGGTCAGACCGTACGGGCGCTGGCCCGCAGGCCCGAGAAACTACGCGACGCGCCGTGGCGCGACAAGGCCGAGGTGGTGCAGGGCGATCTCAGTGATCCCGATTCGCTGACCGCGGCATTCGAAGATGTCGACGTCGTCTACTACCTCGTCCACTCGATGGGGTCGTCATCGGACTTCGTCCGCGAGGAGGAGCGATCAGCGCGCAACGTCGCCGCCGCCGCCGAGAAGGCCGGAGTGCGTCGCATCGTGTACCTGTCGGGGCTTCATCCCGAGGGCGAACTCTCGCGACACCTGCGGTCACGCAACGCCGTCGGCGACATCCTGATGGCGTCGAGCGTGGAGACGATCGTGCTTCAGGCTGGCATCGTGATCGGCTCGGGTTCGGCGTCGTTCGAGATGGTCCGCCATCTCACCGACCGTCTGCCGGTAATGACGACCCCGAAGTGGGTGCGCAACAAGATTCAGCCGATCGCCATCGACGACGTCTTGTACTACCTGGCCGAGGCCGCCGACGCACCGCTGCCGGAGTCGCGCACGTTCGACGTTGGAGGACCGGACGTGCTCGAGTACGCCGACGCGATGCAGATCTACGCCGAGGAAGCGGGGCTGCGCAGGCGGGTCATCATCGCGCTGCCGTTGTTGACGCCGAGCATCGCCAGCTGGTGGGTTGGCCTCGTCACGCCGATCCCGTCGGGGCTGGCCCGTCCGCTGGTCGAGTCCCTCGAGCACGACGCGGTGATGTCCGAGCACGACATCGACGCCGTCATCCCGCCGCCGAAGGGCGGTTTGGCCGGCTATCGCGACTCGGTGGCCCGAGCCTTGAAGGAGGACGGCACGTTCGGCAAGGGCGGTCACCAATTGGTGCGGTTCAGTCCGACTGCGCCGCAATGACTTTCAGCGACCGTTAGGGCCGACGCAGCGCCGAGGCGTTGTCGTTGTCGGACTGCAGGCCCGTACGGGCCGCGTTCGCCAGCATGTGCTCGATGACGTTCTTTCCCAGTGCGGATTCAGTGGGCAGCTCGATCGGGTACTCCCCGTCGAAGCAGGCCGAGCACAGGCGTGAGGCGGGCTGCTCGGTGGAAGAAATCATGCCTTGATGCGAGATGTAGCTCAGGCTGTCGGCACCGATCGCACGGCGCACCGCGTCGAGCATCTCCGCTTCGTTGGCACCCGCGTTGGACGCGTTTGCGATCAGCTCGGCCGGGGTGGCGAAGTCGATGCCGTAGAAGCACGGCCACTTCACCGGTGGAGACGCGATCCGGACGTGTACCTCGAGGGCACCGGCCTCCCGCAGCATCCTGATCAGCGCGCGCTGGGTGTTGCCGCGGACGATCGAGTCGTCGACGACGATCAACCGCTTGCCGCGGATGACTTCCTTCAGCGGATTGAGCTTGAGCCTGATGCCGAGTTGGCGGATGGTTTGCGACGGCTGGATGAAGGTCCGACCCACGTAGGCGTTCTTCATCAAGCCTTGGCCGTAGGGGATGCCCGATTCCTGGGCATATCCGACCGCGGCGGGAATGCCGGATTCCGGCACGCCGATCACCAAGTCGGCATCGACCGGACTCTCACGGGCGAGCCGCTTGCCGATGTCGACGCGGGTGGCGTGCACGGAGCGGCCGGCAATGGTGCTGTCGGGCCGGGCCAGGTAGACGTACTCGAAGACGCAACCCTTGGGCGTCGGGTTGGCGAAGCGGGTGGAACGGACGCCGTCGGCGTCGATGGCGAGCAGTTCACCGGGCTCGATGTCGCGAACGAACGCGGCGCCCACGATGTCGAGTGCAGCGGTTTCCGAGGCCACCACCCAACCGCGGTCCAGCCGACCGAGCGATAGCGGCCGGACGCCGTACGGGTCCCGCGCCGCGTAGAGCGTGTTCTCGTCCATGAACGTCAGGCAGAAGGCGCCGCGGACGGTGGGCAGCAGCTCCAACGCGGCCTGCTCCAGCGTGGCGTCGGCGGCACCGTGGGCGAGCAGCGCGCCCAGGATGTCCGAGTCGGTGGTGGCGGCGGTGGCGCCGCGGGTGTCGATGAGCCCCGCCTCGCGGGCACGGGCAGCGAGTTCGGTGGTGTTGACCAGATTGCCGTTGTGGCCGAGCGCGACACCGGTGCCCGCGGCGGTGTTCCGGAACACCGGCTGCGCGTTCTCCCACGTGGTGGAGCCGGTCGTGGAGTAGCGGCAGTGGCCGACGGCGACGTGCCCCTCCATCGCGGCGAGCGTCTGCTCGTCGAAGACCTGACTGACCAGACCGAGATCCTTGAACACCAGCACCTGGGAGCCGTCGGCTACGGCGATGCCCGCCGCTTCCTGACCTCTGTGCTGCAGGGCATACAACCCGTAGTACGTGAGCTTCGCCACGTCCTCGCCGGGAGCCCAGACGCCGAAGACGCCGCACTCTTCCTTGGGTTCGTCTTCCGGCTGGTCGATCTGCTCGGCGGTCACGATCAGTCTGCTCCCTGGGGGCGGTGGGTGACGTGGCTCAGTCTACGGTCAACCCCGCTCGAAGGTGGAATCGAAGTGAGGTGTCGGCGAATACTTCAACACCAGGACCCCTGGGTTCATTTCGGCAGTTCGACGATGGGCAGCCATTCGGCGACCTCACCGGCTCGGGATCCCGAGGACTGCATCGCACCGGTCCTCACGGCGTCGGCCATCGTGAGAAGTCCGGTCGCCAGCCGCAGCCAGGTCCGCGGATCGGTCTCGACCACGTTCGGCGGGTTCCCGCGGGTATGCGCCAGCCCCGAGATGCACTGCACCGCAACGAACGGTGGCACCCTGACCTCGACGCTCGCCCCGGGCGCCGACGCGGCCAACGTCCTGGCCGTCAAACGCACGGCGTCGGCGAGGTCGGTGCGCGGCGGTGTCGCGGCGGTGTCGTCGCGCAGCCAGTCGGCGACCGCCGACACGGCCGCGCGGGTCTTCGTCGGATCCGCTGTACGTCGGACGGCCATCCCCTAGTCTCCCAAAATGGTTTTCGACCGCCACCGCCCGCCATACAAGCTGGCGGGCGCGGTGCTGGTAGCCATCGTGGTGCTCTTGGGTTTTCTGTTCGCCAAGCAGTATCGAGGCGACTTCGTCGCGCAGACCGAGATCCGGGTGCTCTCGGGCCGCGCCGGTCTGGTGGTGGATCCCGGTTCGAAGGTGACTCTCAACGGCGTCGAGATTGGACGGGTGGCGCGCATCGACGCCGCCGAGGTCGGCGGTACCGAGCAGGCGATGCTCACGCTCGAGGTGCAGGACCGGTACCTGGCGTCGATCCCGTCCAACGTGATCGCCGACGTCCGGGCGAACACGGTCTTCGGCAACAAGTACGTGTCGTTCAGCTCACCGGAAACACCTTCGCCACGGGCACTTTCGCGTGATGAGGTGATCCGGGTGCAGTCCGTCACCACGGAGTTCAACACCTTGTTCGAGACGGTCACGTCGATCGCCGACAAGGTGGACCCGATCAAGCTCAACCAGACGCTGACCGCAGCCGCCGAGGGTTTGACCGGTCTCGGCAGCAAATTCGGGGAGTCGCTGGAGAACGCGAACGTGATCCTCGGTGACGTCAACCCGCTGATGCCCCGGATCCGCACCGACGTGCAACGGACCGCCGACCTGGCCGACGTCTACGCCGCCGCCTCGCCGGACATATTCGACGGCCTGGACGCAGCGGTCATCCCGGCGCGCACGCTCAACGCCCAGCTTCGCGACGTCGACGCCGCCCTGATGGCCGCGGTCGGATTCGGCGAGACGGCCGCGGACCCGCTCGAACGTGCCGGCCCCTTCCTGGTCCGCAGCGCAGCGGACCTGATGCCCACCACCAAACTGCTGGACGACTACCGCGGCATGATCTTCTGCTCGCTGCGCAACTATCACGACGTCGGTCCAAGGATCGCGACCGCCCTCGGTGGTGACAACGGCTATTCGCTGGCGGCCTACGGGACGGTGTTGGGCGCGGGCAATCCCTACATCTATCCCGACAATCTGCCCCGCATCAACGCCCACGGCGGGCCGGAGGGCCGACCAGGATGCTGGCAGAAGGTGACCTACGACCTATGGCCACACCCGTATCTGGTGATGGACACCGGCTTCAGCCTCGCCCCCTACAACCACATCGAGCTGGGCCAACCGATCGCCATCGACTACGTGTGGGGTAGGCAGATCGGGGAGCTCACCATCAACCCCTGAGCTTCAGCGGTTGGTGTGCTCGTCGACGACGCGTCGCACCGTTCCCAGAGCGGTTGCAGGTTGACCAGGTCGGTTGATCCCTGCGATCGCCGTCATCACCGCGGGGTTGTTCCAGGTCGTGGTGCGGATGGCACGTTCGATGGACGGTATTGAAGGCGTTGGGGGCGCAGTGTTCGGGCACCTTGCTGTTGGCGAAACTCGGTCTACTGGGCGACGTGCCCGCGTGTACGGACCTGACCACGAAGCCGTGGGTGCTCGCCGCTGGCGTCGACGTTCTCGAGCAACCCTTCTTCGCCAAGGACGACGTGGCCACCGCCGGTGGCTGCCTCGCGTCGGTGTACCTCGCCGCCTGGGTGATCGCGCGACTCGACGGTCTCGCCGCCGCCGAGAGCGCGGTCCACTACGTGGCCCCCGTGGGCGAGAAGGACGACTACGTCGGGCGCGCGCTGAACAACATCACGCCGTACCTGCCGGTCGCCGTCACCGCTTGACCGCCAGCGCGGCCAGCGCTCCCCCCTCGTTGATCGACAGGTGCGCGAGCATAGGCGCGAGCAGGCTCCCCGAGCGGTCGTACAGCCAGCCGAACAGCCAGCCGGCGACGCCGGTGACGAGCACCGTGCCTGCGACCGACTCACCCGTGCCGCGCGCATCGGCGACGTGCGAGAGTCCGAACGTCGCCGCTTGCAGAACGCGGCCGCGGGTCGGTCCGAACGCGCGTGCTGCAACGGTTCCGAGCGCAGCCCGGAACGCGGCCTCCTCCGACCAGACCGTGCCGACCGGGATGCGCACCAGCAGCCATGCCGCTGCCGGCCGGGGTAGCTCCCGCTGCAGCATGCCGCGCCGTACGGCGGGGACCACCGTGGACGCTGCCACCACCGCCGTCACGACACCGGCCACGGCGAGACCCAGCCTGGCTCCGTGCCACGATGCCGGTGGTCGAAACCCCAGCGGCGCATCGGTGGTCGCGACGAGTAGGCCCCCGAGCGCCGCCTGAGCCGGAACCAGCCAACGCGGCGGCAGCCTCGGCGCCACCAGCCCGCTCCAGCCGATGAGCGCGAGCGCCAGACTCAGCGCCCGAAAGGTACTGCTGCGCATCAGTACTCGGTGCCTACCTGCTGCAGCGCCGCCCGCACCCGGGCGGTGTCGGCGGCCGTCCAGCCGTCCGGCGGAATGACCGCGGCCCAGCCGTCGAGCACGGCGTCACCGTAGTTGTGACCATGGCCGGCGGGGACACCGGAGGCGTTGGTCATGTCGGCGCTCACCTGCCAGAACGTGACGATCGGATACCAGCGCATCGACGTCGTGCGGTCCACGCCCGCCGGCTCGACGAGCCAGTCGGGACGGGAGAACACCAACTCCGGTGACCACCAGACGATCGGGTCGGAGGCGTGCTGCAGGAACAGCACTCGCGTGCCCTGCCACTCCGGCTCGCCGATCTTGGCGACGGCGACGCCGTCGTTCGCCTGCGAGAAGCGCACCGTGCGGCCGTTGTCGTACCGCGGTTCGACTTCGATGCTCCCGGGATCGCGACGCTGCACCAGCCCACTCCACAGTGCGCTCTCGTTCGGGGGACCCACCCACAGCACCGCCGAGAAACCCCTGCGCGCGACGTCGGGCAGCCACGGAAACGCACCCTGGCCCGCCAGTGAGCCGAGACTCTCTCCGTAGAGGACCAGCTTCGGCCGGTTCCCTGGCGGCAGGAGTGACCACCGGTCGTGGACCGCGTCGATGAGGACGCGGCCCGATTCGACGGACTTCTCCCGGTCGCCGAGGAACGAGATCCAGCTCGGCAGATAGGAATACTGCACGCCAACGAGCGCGGTGTCGCCGCCGTACATGGTCTCGATCGCCCTGGCGGCCACGGGGTTGATCCAGCCCGTCCCGGTGGTCGGGACGAGCACGAGCAACTTGCGCGCGAAGGCGCCGGTGCGCACCAGCTCGCGGACGACGACGTCGGCTCTCGCCTGATCGGAGTCTGCGGTCTCCAGTCCCGCATAGACGCGGATCGGCTCCTTGGCGGGCCGGCCGGTGAGGCGGGTGAGCTCAGCCGCGTGCGGGCCGCTGGCGACGAAGTTCCGGCCTTGAAATCCGAGCGTCTCCCAGGGCGCGAAGGACGTAGGGCTGCCGGACTTCTCGGGTTCCGTAGGCTCGACGACACCGTCGCGGGTGGTGTAGTTCTGCGGCTGGAACACTCGGCTCGCGCCGACCAGGAAACCGCGGTAGAGCACGCCATTGACGAGGGTGATCACCAGGATGACGACGATCGAGGTCCCAATGAACAGGGCGACCTCCTGGTGCAGACGCCACCGCCGGATCAACGCGCTGGCAAGCCATTTGATGGCGTCGTACAGCACCCGCGTCACGCAGACGCACGCACCGCCGACGAGGACGGCCGCCACCAGGGTGCGCAGATACCCCAGCGTGGCGGGCCCTGCGATGCCCATCTCGGCGGACACCTGACGCTGCCAGGCGGCCGCCGGGATCAGCATCGACACGCAGACCACGATCGAGACGACGACGGTGCCGACCTTCACCGCGTTCAACGTCCTCCTTGGCGGTGGCCACCATTGGCGGTGCCGGAGGGCAAAGCGGTGGAACGCCTTGGCGAGGACGACGCCGATGGCATACCCGATCGACGCGTTGATGCCCCCGATCAACCCTTGGAACAGCCAATCCCTCGGCAACAGCGACGGTGTCAGCGACAGGCAGAAGAAGACCGTGGCGACGGCGACGCCGCCGAAGTCGAGTCGGAGCAGGCTCCACGCCCACACCAGTAACGGATGACGTCGTGGCCGCAGCGGGCCTGGTGGTTCGTCGGCGACGGATGCGCCGATGATGTCGTGGGTTTCCGCCCTCACCCGAACAGTCCGGGCAACACGCCCTCCGACGTGCGGCGCAGCTCATCGAGGGTGACCGAGAACTGGTCCTGGACGTCGATGGAGGTGCTGCCCTCGTCGACCACGCCGATGCGGTCGGCGGGCAGGCCGCGTGCCTCGCACATCGCCCGGAACCGGCTCTCCTCGGTCCGCGGCACCGCGACCAGCACCCGCCCAGCAGACTCGGAGAAGAGCGCCACGAACGGGTCCGACCCCTCGGGAAGAACGATCCGACAACCAGTTTCGCCCGCCAGCGCCGCCTCCACGACGGCCTGGGCCAGCCCACCCTCGGAGAGGTCGTGGGCCGAGGAGATCAAGCCATCTCGGGACGCCGCGGCCAGCACCTCTGCCAGCACCTGTTCGCGGGCGAGGTCGACCCTCGGCGGCACGCCCCCGAGATGATCCGCGGTGACCTGGGCCCAGATGGATCCGTCGAACTCGTCGCGGGTGTCGCCGAGCAGGATGAGCGTCTCGCCCGGTTCGGTGCCGAAGGCCGTGGGAATGCGACGGCTCACGTCGTCGATGACGCCGAGCACCCCGACCACCGGGGTGGGCAGAATCGCCGTGGTGCCGGTTTGATTGTAGAAGCTCACGTTGCCGCCGGTGACCGGAATACCAAGCGCAGCACAGCCATCCGCGAGTCCGCGGACGGCTTGGGAGAACTGCCACATGACGCCGGGATCCTCTGGCGAGCCGAAGTTCAGGCAGTTGGTGACGGCGACCGGCGTGGCTCCGGTGACGGCGACGTTGCGGTACGCCTCGGCCAGGGCCAGCTGGGCGCCGGTGTACGGATCGAGGAACGTGTAGCGCCCGGACGCATCAGTCGAGATCGCGACACCGCGACCGGTGGCCTCGTCGATGCGCAGAACGCCACCGTCGGCATGTTCGGCGAGGACGGTGTTACCTCGCACGTATCGGTCGTACTGCTCGGTGATGAACGCGCGGCTGCAGAGGTGCGGACTGCCAAGGAGCGCAAGCAAAGTCGCACGCAACTCATCACCCGTCGAGGGTCGCGGCAACGCTGCGGACGTATCCGCGATGAGGGCGTCCTGAGTGTCGGGCCGCGCCACCGGCCGCTCGTAGACCGGGCCTTCGTGGGCGACGGTTCTGGGCGGTACGTCGACGACCGTTTCGCCGTTCCAGGTGATCTGCAGCCGGTCACCGTCGGTGACTTCGCCGATGACGGTGGCGAGCACCTCCCACTTTCGGCACACCGCCATGAACGCGTCCACGTTCTCCGGTGCCACGACCGCGCACATGCGTTCTTGCGACTCGCTGGACAGCACCTCCGCGGGGGTCATGAACCTGGCGCGTAGCGGCACCCGATCCAATTCGATCGACATACCGCCGTCGCCCGCGGATGCGAGTTCCGAAGTGGCACATGACAATCCCGCGCCGCCCAGATCCTGAATACCGATCACCAACCCGGCCGCGTACAGCTCGAGGCAGCATTCGATGAGGACCTTCTCCATGAAGGGGTCACCGACCTGGACCGAGGGCAGCTTCTTGCGACCCGGGCTCCCCGATGGCCCAGCTCCGCCTCCGTGTCCGCCCCCCTCGTCCCCGCCGAAGGTCTCCGACGCGAGCACCGAGACCCCGCCGATGCCGTCGAGTCCGGTGCGGGCGCCGAACAGGATGATCTTGTTGCCTGCTCCCGATGCGAAGGCCAGGTGCAGGTCTTCCTTGCGCAGGACGCCGACGCACAACGCATTCACCAGGGGGTTGCCCGCGTAGGACGGGTCGAAGACGGTCTCGCCGCCGATGTTGGGCAGGCCGAGGGAGTTGCCGTAGCCACCGACGCCGCGGACGACGCCGTCGAGCACCCGGCGGGTGTCCGGTGCGTCGGCGGCGCCGAAGCGCAGCTGGTCCATCACCGCGACCGGTCGGGCGCCCATCGCCATGATGTCGCGGACGATGCCGCCGACACCGGTGGCGGCGCCCTGGTAGGGCTCGACGTAGGACGGGTGGTTGTGCGATTCGACCTTGAAGGTCACCGCCCAGCCGTCGCCGATGTCGACGACGCCGGCGTTCTCGCCGATGCCTGCGAGCATGCCGGCGCGCATCTCGTCGGTCGTGGTCTCGCCGAAGTACTTCAGATGCACCTTCGACGACTTGTAGGAGCAGTGCTCGCTCCACATCACCGAGTACATCGCGAGCTCGGCGTCGGTCGGTCGACGGCCGAGAATGCCGCGGATCCGGTCGTACTCGTCGTCCTTGAGACCGAGTTCGCGGAACGGCTGCGGCTGATCGGGGGTAGTAGAGGCTTGCTCGACAGTGTCCACTTCGTGGGAGAACCCGGACGTCACGAGGTCATTCTATTGGCTTGACCCCGATTGAACGCATCGACGGTCGGTCAGTCGCCCGCTACGCAGAACGCGTTGCCCTCGGGGTCGGCCAGCACCACCCATTCGAATTCGGGGCCGAAGCTGTTCCGGCCGAGCTCGCGGGCTCCCGCCGCCACCAGTCGGGCGACCTCGCCCTCCTTGTCGGACGTATGAAAGTCGAGATGGACCTTGTTCTTCCCCGGTGTCGGATCGGGCACCCGCTGGAAGCCCAGCGGCGGACCGTTCGGACGGATGACCATGACGAATTCACCTGGTGCCAGGGCGTTGAGCTCCCCGCCGATGGCGTCGGCCCACCACGCCGCGAGCGCATCGGGATCTGTGCAGTCGAAGGTCACCATCGCCATGTCGAGAGTCATGTCTCGACGCTAGATCACACCGGTGACAGAAAGGCCTGCAATGCGGCGGAGTAGGCAGGCACGTCCGCCGCGCCCATCAACTCGCGGGCCGAGTGCATCGCCAGTTGCGCCGCGCCGACGTCGACCGTCGGGATCCCCGTGCGCGCCGCCGTCATCGGCCCGATCGTCGAACCGCACGGCAGATCGGCGCGGTGCTCGTAGCGCTGCATCGGCACCCCGGCCTGAGCACAGGCCAACGCGAAGGCTGCCGCCGTCCTGCCGTCGGTGGCGTAGCGGAGGTTCGGCTGCACCTTGAGCACCGGACCTCCGTTCACCTCGATGAGGTGGCTCGGTTCGTGCCGCTCGGGGTAGTTGGGGTGGGTGGCGTGGGCCATGTCGCCCGAGGCCACCATCGAACCGGACACCCGGCGAAGGAAGTCCTCCCGCGTACCGCCCGCGGCCAAGGTGATGCGCTCCAACACCGTCGGCAGGAGCTCGGACTGTGCGCCGTGATCCGACGTCGAGCCGACCTCCTCGTGATCGAACAGCGCCAACACGGGCAGGTACCCGCCCGGCTCGGCCGCGAGGAACGCCTCCAGCCCGGCGTAGCAGGTGCCCTGGTTGTCGAGGCGTGGTGCACTGACCAGTTCGCGGTCGGCACCGACCAACGTGGAGCCCGTCAGATCGTGGGTCATCAGATCGGCCGCCAGCACCGCGACCGGGTCGACGCCGGCGCGCTCGGCCACGTAGTCGACGAACGGGCGCGTCCGGTCGCCGACGCCCCAGACGGCGTTGAGGTGGCGCTGCGGATCCAACGTCACGCCCTTGCGGTCGTCGGACAGGTGGATCGCCAGCTGAGGAACCCGCAGGATCGGGTCGTCGACGCGCACCAGGACGTCCTCGACGTGTGCACCGTTGCGGAACGACAACCGGCCGCTGATGCCCAGGTCGCGGTCCAGCCACGAATTCAGCCAGGCCCCGCCGTACGGTTCCAGCGCGACCACGCGCCACCCCGCCACGATGCGATCGGGGTGCTGTTTGACCCGGAGGTTCGGGCTGTCGGTGTGCCCGCCGACGATGCGGAACGGCGCGCCATCCCCGGCGGCCTTCCATGCGACGAGCGAGCCGGCGCGCACCGTGAAGTAGCCGTCACCCCCGGAGGGCCAGGCGTCTCCCTCGAGCAGTTCGGTGAAGCCCGCGGCGCGCAATCGCTGGGCCACGGTCGCGCACACGTGGAACGGCGACGGCGAGGCGTCGATGAATTCGCACAGTCCCTGGGGGCTCGCTGCCATCAGCCAATCTTCACCCCTCCCGCGAGCGTGCGTGTCTGCGGGGCGACGCGCGGGCCGAAACCCGAGTTCCCGCACGCTCGACGGCAGCCCTCCGACGAGCCCGATCCGCTCCACGGTCCATGCCGTCCCCGTTTTGGCGGCGGTTCCGGAGGCTAGGTGCGATCTTTTGATCTTGTCCGGTGTCGTCGGTGATCTTGACGCTAGGGTCCTGATGTGTCCGATCCACAGCCGCAGAAGGTGCTGGCGCCGTTGACGCCTGCGGCCATCTTCCTCGTCGCCACCATCGACGAGGGTGGGGAGGACATCGTGCACGACGCGCTGGCGGACATCTCGGGGCTGGTGCGCGCGATCGGCTTTCGGGATCCGAACAAGCAGTTGTCGATGGTGACGTCCATCGGCTCCGACGCCTTCGACCGATTGTTCACCGGGCCGCGGCCGATCGAACTGCACCCCTTCGTCGCACTCGACGGCCCTCGCCACCACGCACCGTCGACGCGGGGGGATCTGCTCTTCCACATCCGCGGCACCTTCCTCGACGTCTGCTTCGAACTCGCCGGCAAGCTCGTCGATGCGATGGCCGGTGCCATCACCGTCATCGACGAGGTGCACGGGTTCAAGTTCTTCGACAACCGCGACTTGATGGGTTTCGTGGACGGCACCGAGAATCCGGACGGTCCGATCGCCGTCAGCTCCACCCAAATCGGCGCCGAGGACCTGGAATTCGCCAAGGGCTGCTACGTCCACGTGCAGAAGTACCTTCACGACATGAGCGGATGGAACGCACTGTCCACCGAAGATCAGGAACGGGTGATCGGCCGCACCAAGCTCGACGACATCGAGTTGAGCGACGACGTGAAACCGGCCAACTCGCACCTTGCCCTGAACGTCATCGAAGACGCCGACGGCAACGAGCTCAAGATCCTGCGGCACAACATGCCCTTCGGCGAAGTCGGCAAGGCGGAGTTCGGCACCTATTACATCGGCTATTCGCGGACTCCCGCGGTCACCGAGCGGATGCTGCGCAACATGTTCATCGGCGACCCGCCCGGCAACACCGACGCCATCCTGGACTTCTCCACGGCGATCACCGGATGCCTGTTCTTCACCCCCACCGCGGACTTCCTCGACGGCCCGCCTCCGCGCCCCGGCGCGTCTGCCGCACCCGCTACGACACCCCCCACCGGCTCCCTGTCGATCGGCAGTCTGAAAGGACGACCCCAATGAACAACCTGTACCGCGGTCTGGCCCCGATTACCGAGGAAGCCTGGGGCGGAATCGAATTGGAGGCCATCAGGACGTTCAAGCGGCACATCGCCGGGCGACGAGTGGTCGACGTCAGCGAGCCCGGCGGCCCCGTGACGGCGGCGATCAGCACGGGTCATCTGGTCGATGTGACATCGCCCGGGGACGGCGTGGTCGCCCACCTTCGGGAGAGCAAGCCGCTGGTGCGCTTGCGGGTGCCGTTCACCATCTCGCGGACCGACGTGGACGACGTCGAACGTGGCTCGCAGGACTCCGACTGGGATCCGGTCAAGGAGGCCGCGAAGCAGCTGGCGTTCGCCGAGGACCGTGCGATCTTCGAGGGCTATGAGGCCGCGCAGATCGACGGCATCCGCACCTGCAGTTCCAACGCCGCCCTGGCGTTGCCGTCGGATCCGCGCGAGATCCCCGACGTCATCAGCCAGGCGTTGAGCGAGCTGCGACTGGCCGGCGTCGACGGGCCGTATTGCGTGCTGCTGTCAGCGGATGTCTACACCCAGGTGAGCGAAACGACCGAGCACGGGTATCCGATCCGCGAACACTTGAACCGGCTGGTCGACGGCGAGATCATCTGGGCGCCCGCGATCGACGGTGCATTCGTATTGTCCACTCGCGGCGGTGATTTCGATCTGCAGCTGGGCGCGGACGTGTCGATCGGTTACCTGTCCCACGATGCCGAGAGCGTGCAGTTGTACCTCGAGGAGACGCTGACGTTCCTGTGCTACACCGCGGAGGCTTCGGTCGCCCTCACCACCTAGGTCCCCCTCTGGCACCTACGCCGCAAGCACCGCGTCCAGCGCCGAGTAGAACAGACCGAGTCCGTCGTCGGACGGACCGGTCAGCGCCTCGGTGGCGTGCTCGGGATGCGGCATCAGGCCCACCACCCGACCGTTGGCGGAGCTGATGCCTGCGATGTTGCGCAGCGATCCGTTGAGGTTCTCCCGGTAGCGGAAGACGACGCGATCCTCGCCCTCCAACTCGTCGAGGACGGCGTCGGACGCCACGAAGCGGCCCTCACCGGACTTCAGCGGCACCAGTAGGTCGGCACCCTTCTCGAACCGCGTGGTCCACGCCGACGACGTCGACGTCACCTCGAGCCACACGTCGCGGCAGAGGAAGTGCAGACCGGCGTTGCGGGTCAACGCGCCCGGCAGTAGCCCGGCTTCACAGAGAACCTGAAACCCGTTGCAGATGCCCAGCACCGGCATCCCACGGTTGGCTGCGGCCACGACCTCACCCATCACCGGCGCGAACTTGGCGATCGCGCCGCACCGCAGGTAGTCACCGTAGGAGAACCCGCCAGGGACGACGACCGCGTCTACGCCCTTGAGGTCCGCGTCGGCGTGCCACAGATTGACTGATTCCGCGCCCGCCAGCCGTACGGCCCGTGCGGCATCGACGTCGTCGAGAGTCCCTGGGAACGTGACGACTCCGACCCGGGCGGTCACCGTTCGTCCCGGCTGACGGTCCAGTCCTCGATCACGGTATTGGCGAACAGCGATTCGGCGATCTCCTCAAGCGTCTCGTCGCTCACGCTGTCGTCGACCTCGAGCTCGAAACGCTTGCCCTGCCGGACATCTGAGATACCGGTCACACCGAGGCGGCCCAGTGCTCCGACGATCGCCTGACCCTGCGGGTCGAGGATCACCGTCTTGGGCATCACGTGCACTACGACGCGGGCCACGCGCGGCTCCTGTCCTTGGGGAAGATTGCTCAGCAGTCACTCTACCGGCGGCGCGGCACGCCACAATGTAGCCATGCAACTGACGCACTTCGGCCACTCCTGTCTACTCGCGAGCTTCCGAGAGGGTGCTTCCGAAACCACCGTGCTGTTCGACCCGGGGAACTTCTCGCATGGCTTCGAGGGAGTCACGGGGCTATCGGCCATCCTGATCACCCATCAGCACCCCGATCACATCGACGTAGAACGCCTACCTGCATTGATCGACGCCAACCCGCAGGCCGCGCTGTACGCCGACCCGATGACCGCGGCCCAACTCGGCGGAGCCTGGCAGGCCGTCAACGTCGGCGACGCGTTCACGGTCGGGCACCTCGCTCTGCGCGGCGTCGGCGGCACGCACGCAGTGATCCATCCCGAGATTCCGCTGATCGACAACATCTCCTACCTGGTCGGGGATGAGGGGCATCCCGCCCGCCTGATGCATCCCGGCGACGCACTGTTCACTCCTGGTGAACCCGTCGAAGTACTCGCCACCCCGGCCGCCGCGCCGTGGATGAAGATCTCCGAGGCGGTGGACTATCTGCGAGCGGTCGCCCCGACGCGCGCGGTGCCGATCCACCAGGCGGTGGTGGCAAAGGAGGCTCGCGGTATCTACTACGGCCGCCTGTCGGAGATGACCAATACTGACTTCCAGGTCCTGGAGGAGGAGAACGGCACGGAGATCTAGTGGGCGAGCGAAGCGACGGGGTGGTGAGTAGGTGGGCGAGAACGCGCGTCGGCTGAGGTTCACCGGCCACATCGCGGGCCTCGGCACCGGTTCTGGTGTCCGGATGGTGATCGGCTCCTGGCGGGAGTCGCCCTTCGGCCGCTTCGCCGACGTGATGGTGGAGGCCGCCGACGGACAACGGATCCTACTGGCGCCCACGGACGAGGTTGCCGAATTCGTCTCGGCCACATATGACTTCGATTCCGTCGACATCGGACCGATCGGCGTCGAACACGACCCCGACGGATTCTCGCTTACTGCGCCCGGTCTCGACGTCGCGGGCCGACTCGGTGGTCCCGCACCCTTCGACGGGCTGCTGCGACTCGTCCCGCCGAGGCTCGCGACGGCCCCGGCGTGGCTGCGGGCCATCGATCCCGTGGCGTCACGATTGATCCCGGGGGTGCGGACTGCCGGCAGCGCGGGCAACGGCCGCCGCGAGTATTACGGGGTGCGCCGGAGTCGGCGAATCGTCGCCGTGGCCGGAAGTTTTCGCGGCGCGGATCTCGATGGCCTCGTGCCGCTGGACCCGCCCGTCCGGTTCGGTTTCTCGTCCGCGCCGAGCACCCCGCAGATGGTCTCGGTCACGACGACCATCGACCTGCCCGCCCGCTAGCGCGTGTCGCGCACCGCGGCACGGCCCGCGGCACGGCCGGAGAAGACGCAACCGCCGAGGAAGGTGCCCTCCAGCGATCGGTAGCCGTGCACTCCACCGCCCCCGAAACCTGCTGCCTCACCCGCGGCGTAGAGCCCGTCGAAAGCCGACCCGTCGGCCTTGAGCACACGGGAGTCGAGGTCGGTCTCCAACCCGCCCAATGACTTTCGCGTGAGAATGTGGAGCTTGACCGCAATCAGTGGGCCCGCCTTCGGGTCGGTGATCCGGTGCGGCCGCACGACGCGGGCCACCCGGTCGGCCAGATAGTTGCGCGCGCCATGGATGGCCGTCACCTGGCTGTCCTTGGTGTAGGAGTTGGCGACTTCGCGGTCGCGGGCGGTCACTTCGGCCTCGACAACGCGAAAGTCCAGTGGTTCGACGTCGGGTACGTCGTTCATCTTGGCGACCAGGTCCCGCAGCGTGGTCGCGGACACGAAGTCAACGCCGCGGTCCACGAACCGCTGCACCGGCGGCGGTGGGCCCGGCCGCACCCGCGACAACACCTTGCGCACGTCGCGTTCGGTGAGATCGGGATTCTGCTCCTGTCCCGAAAGTGCGAACTCCTTCTCGATGATCCGCGCGTTGAGCACGAACCAGGTGTAGTCGTGTCCGGTCTTGGCGATGTATTCCAAGGTGCCGAGGGTGTCGAAACCCGGATACAGCGGCGCGGGCAGACGCCGCCCGGTCGCGTCGAGCCAGAGGGACGACGGACCCGGGAGGATGCGGATGCCGTGTTTTGGCCAGATCGGGTCGTAGTTGGTGATGCCCTCGGTGTAGTGCCACATCCGGTCACCGTTGATGAGGTTCGCACCGGCCGCCTCGCTGATGCCGAGCATCCGGCCGTCGACGTGGGCGGGAACGCCGCTGAGCAACTGATCCGGTACACGGCCCATCCTGGCCGGCCAGTTCTTGCGAACCAGGTCGTGGTTGGCGCCAATGCCGCCGCTCGCGACGATGACGGCAGAGGAACGAAACTCGAACTCGCCAAATATGTTTCGTGACGATGGGGCGCCGCGCGCTGCACTCGACGGCTCGAGCACCGCGCCGCGCACCCCGGTCACGGCACCGGCGTCGACGATCAGTTCATCTACGCGGTGGCGGTAGGCGAAGCGCACCTTGGCACCCGACGCCAGGAGTCGACGGGTGAAGATCTCGACGATCCCCGGGCCGGTACCCCAGGTGACGTGGAAGCGCGGTACCGAATTGCCTTGTCCGCGAGCGTCGTAGCCGCCACGCTCGGCCCAGGCAACCAACGGGAACGTTCGCAACCCGCGCTCCCGCAACCAGCTGCGCTTCTCCCCCGCGGCGAAATCGACGTAGGCGTTGGCCCATTGCCGCGGCCAATGGTCCTCCGGCCGGTCGAAACCCGCAGCGCCCATCCAATCCTGCAGCGCGAGTTCGTGACTGTCGTGGATGCCCAACCGCCGCTGTTCGGGACTGTCGACGAAGAACAGCCCACCGAACGACCAGTAGGCCTGACCGCCGAGGTTCGCGGCGTTCTCCTGGTCGACGATGAGGACCGAGCGGCCCTTGTCGAGTACCTCGCAGGCGGCCACCAGCCCGGCGAGCCCCGCTCCGACCACGATGACGTCAGCATCAGCCATAACGGCCCACGTTAGCCCTCGAGGCTCAGGCGGCGTCCGTCACATCCGTACGTGCAGGTCTGGGCTCCCACCGATATACGGCGGGTGCGCACCGATGGTGCAGAGCGAGGTCGATGGCGTCGAGCATCGCCTGGCGCGGACCCGACCGTCGCAACTGTGCGGCGGCCACGGCCACCCGGACGGTGCCCTCCCGCCGGGCGATGCGTTCCGCCGAGAGGACCACCGTGCGGCACCACCACGATTCGGTGAGGAAACCTTCGCCGATGCCAACGACCCTGGCGCGCGTCGTCGTCCCGCGTACCAGGTCGGTAATGCCGGCCAACTCGGCGACGACGCGAAAACCCTTGCACGGCAACGCCATGACGGTACCCTGCGAGACCGTCCAGCCCGGCGCGGCGAACAACCGCGTACGCAGACCGAGGTGCTCGAGGACCCGGTCGGCACCCATCAGCCGCAGGTTGGCTTCGTGCGCCTGCAGCGTGGCGAACTCACCGCGTCGCTTCTTCGTCGCCGCCTCGTCGTAGCCGTGCAGGACGATGGCGTCACCCACTGCGCGACGACGGGTCAACCACTCCACGGTCGGGGCGTCCCGATCGAGCCGGTAACCGCCCTTGAGTCGGGGTGCCACCAGGAACGACGCGGGTACGCCGCGCGAGGCGAGCTCGCCGCGGAACGCGTCGACGTCGGCCAGCGTGCGGTCCTTGATCCCGGAGATCGAGACGATCAGTTCCCCAACCACGCGACTCAGTATGGCAACGCCAGGTGTGCAGAAGGTGTCGTCAGCGTGCGTGGGAGGTGACGAATCGGCCACCGGTGCCGAGTGCACCTCCCACGGCGAGCAGACCGGCCACCGCGGTGGCGGCGACCGCAGGCGAGCGTCGTCGCTGGCCCGCGAAGATGCCACCGAGTGCCCACGCGACCGTGGCGAGGTAGGTGCGGGTCACGGGCGTTCCGGAGCCCCCTTGCGACGTCGCCGCCGCCACCAGCGCCGTCGCGGTGGCGGCGGCGGTCAACGCAGCTCCGGTTAGTTTCGCTGGCCGACCCTCCGACACCGGGCCTTCGCCGGCGAGCTTGGACACCAACTGCGAGACCCCACCGGGGGTGACGCCCCGCTGCGCGACCAGCCCCGCCTGAGTGAGCCCAGGTCGGTCGCCCACGGCGCGAAGCAGTTGGAACTGGCAGGATTCAGGCCGTCGGCCCGCAGAATGGCTGCGGCATCATGGGCAGTGCGGTGGACGATCCGCGCGAAGAGGCCGAACACGTCGGTGCTGAGGCGAGCCCTTTCGGCATCGTCCACGGAGGAACCCGTTACCTGGGCAGGACGGCTTCGATGGCGCTGATCACCTCGGGCGCATCGGGCTCGGTCGCCGGGCGGAACCTACGCACTATCTCGCCACCCGGGGCCAGCAGGAACTTCTCGAAGTTCCACTGCACGTCACCCGATTCACCGTCGGCATCGGCCGCCTTGGTCAGCTCCGCGTAGAGCGGATGCCGGTCGGCACCGTTGACGTCCGCCTTGGCCATCAGCGGGAACGTCACGCCGTAGGTGGTGGAGCAGAACGTCTGGATCTCCTCGGCGGTGCCCGGCTCCTGGCCCATGAACTGGTTGCAGGGCACGCCGATGACCGTCAGCCCGCGGTCGCCGTAGGTATCCGCCAGCTTCTCCAACGCACCGTACTGGGGTGTCAGCCCGCACTTCGACGCGACGTTGACGACCAGCACGGCGCGGTCCGCATAGTCCGCCAGCGTCGTGGCCTCGCCGGAGAGGGTCGTCAGGGCGATGTCGGTCAAGGACTGATTCATAGCGGTGACGGTACCGCGTGACGCCCTAGCGGAGGTGGTCCACCTGACCGCTGCCGTGGTGCTCGGGGTCGGCGGTGGCGAGCACCCAGGCGTACATGAACGCCGCTTCCTTCCAGCGTTCGTAGCGTCCGCTGATTCCCCCGTGACCGGCGCTCATCTCCGTCTTCAGGAGCACCGGACGGTCGTCGGTCTTGCTATGACGCAGCGCAGCAACCCATTTCGCCGGCTCGACGTAGTACACCCGCGTGTCGTTGAGCGACGTCATGGCCAGGATGGCCGGATATTCCTTGGCATCGACGTTCTCGTAGGGCGTGTACGACTTCATGTACTGGTAGACCTCTTCGCTCTCCAGCGGATTGCCCCACTCGTCCCACTCGGTGACGGTCAGCGGCAACGACGGGTCGAGGATCGTGGTGAGCGCGTCGACGAACGGCACCTGGGCGAGGATCCCCGCGAACAGGTCGGGCGCCATGTTTGCGACCGCACCCATCAGCAGACCACCGGCACTGCCGCCCATCGCCACCAGGTTCTCTGGTCGTGTGACGTCGGTGCCCACCAAATGTGCTCCCACCGAGATGAAGTCGGTGAAGGAGTTCATCTTCTGCATCATCTTGCCCTGCTCGTACCAGGGTCTGCCCATCTCGCCGCCGCCGCGGACGTGGGCGATGACGAAGACCATGCCTCGGTCCAGGAGCGACAGCCGGGCGATGGAGAACCTCGGGTCCTCGCAGGACTCGTAGGCGCCGTACCCGTACAGCAGCGTAGGCGCTGGAAACTGCAGTCCTGCACGGTGAATGATGGACACCGGAATCCGTGTTCCGTCGGGCGCGGGCGCCCAGTCCCGCCGTTCGACGTACTCCTCGGGGCGGTAGTCACCGAGCACCGTCTGCTCGCGCAACATGGTGCGCTCCCCGGTGGCGAGGTCGATGTCGTAGATGCGCACGGGTACGACGAAGGACGTGGTGGCCACGCGCAGTACGGGCGCCGACCAGTTCGGGTTTCCCGACAGCCCCGATGAGGTCAGCTCCGTCTCGAAGGTGATCTCCTCAGCACCTCCGTAGCCTCCGCCATCAGTGATGGGCCACAGCTGAATTCGGGGAAGCGCCTCACTTCGATAGCTGACGACGAGCTGATTGGCGAACGCGTCGACCGCATCCAGCCGAACGTCCGCGCGGTGCTCGATCAGCGTAGTGAAGGCGGTCGGGTCGCTGACTGGCGCCTCGACGAGGGTGAAGTTCTCGGCCCCGTCGTTGTGCAGGATCAGCCATCGATCCTCGCCACCGACGACCGCGTGTTCGACCGAGTACTCGACGCCGTCGCGGCGCGGCAGAATCGAGACGAACTCGGTCTCTCCGTCGGCGGCATCGCCATAGAACATCTCGGACGTCACCGAACTGCCCGACGCGATGCAGACGTACTTGTCGCTGCGCGTCCGGCCCACCGCGACCCAGAAGCGTTCGTCGGGTTCGCGATACACCGTGGTGTCCGGCACTCCGGCGCCGAGCCGGTGGCGCCAGACGGTGTCGGGGCGCCAGGCGTCGTCGACGGTCGTGTAGTAGACGGTGCGATCGTCGGCCGCCCACGTGACCCCCGAACTGATGTCGGGAATGGTGTCCTCGTACAGCTCGCCGGTGCGCAAGTCCTTGAAGCGCAACGTGTACCGCTCGTCACCGATGACGTCCACGGAGTAGGCCAGGGTGTGCCCGTCGATGCTGATCGACGCCGCACCGAGGGAGAAGAAGTCGTGTCCTTCGGCCTCGAGGTTCTCGTCGAGCAGTACCTGCTCGCCGGCGACGTCGGTGTTCTCGTCGAGCTGGGGCGGCACCCAGTCAGCGGGATCGTCGACGGGACAACGGCAATGGATACCGTACTGCTTGCCTTCGACGCTGCGCCCGTAGTACCACCACTCACCGCGGCGGGTCGGCACCGAGAGGTCGGTCTCCTTGGTGCGCGCCTTGATCTCGTCGAAGATCTTCTGCCGCAACGGTGCCAGGTGCTCGGCCTGCTGCTCGGCGTAGGCGTTCTCCGCCTCGAGGTAGGAGAGCACCTCCGGATCGGACTTCGTCCGAAGCCATTCGTACGGGTCGATGAAGACGTCGCCGTGGTGTTCGCGACGATGGTCGACACGCTTGGCAATTGGCGGGGTGCCGGTCATTTGGCTCCGATCCAGTCGGCGAACTTCAATCCGGAAATGCGTTCGTACGCTTCGATGTAGCGGGCCCTGGTGGCTTCGACGATGTCGGGCGGCAGCGCCGGCGGCGGTACGGCACCGTGGCGGTCCCAGCCCGACTCGGCTCCGGTCAACCAGTTGCGGACGAACTGCTTGTCGAAACTGGGCTGCACGACACCCTCCTGGTAGGCGTCGGCGCGCCAGTATCGAGACGAGTCGGGGGTGAACACCTCGTCGGCGAGCACCATGTCGCCGTTCTCGTCGACCCCGAACTCGAACTTGGTGTCGGCGATGATGATTCCCTTGCCGAGTGCATGCTCCGCCGCCTGGGCGTAGATCTCCAACGTCAGGTCCCGCAACTGGGCGGCCCGCTCGGCGCCGACCACCTCGACGACGGCATCGAAGCTGACGTTCTCGTCGTGCTCGCCCAGTTCGGCCTTGGTGGCGGGCGTGAACAGCGGTCGGGTGAACTTGCTGGCCTCGGTCAGACCGTCGGGAAGCTCGATGCCACACACCCGGCCGGTCGCGCGGTAGTCGATGATCCCGGACCCGGTGAGGTACCCGCGCGCGACGCATTCGACGGGCATCATCTCCAGTCGTTTGACCACCAGCGCCCGTCCCAGGACGTCTTCGGGGATCCGTTCGTCGTCGGCGGGGCCGGCCAGGTGATTCGGCGCGTCCAGATAATCGAAGAAGAAGACGCTCATCGCCGTGAGGATGCGGCCCTTGTCGGGTATCTCGCTGTCGAGGATGAAGTCGTACGCGGAGATGCGATCGCTGGCGACGAACAGCAGGTGATCGGCGTCGATGCGATAGAGCTCACGAACCTTGCCGCTGGCCAGATGTTCGTAGTCGGTCAGAGCTGGGCGCATCGGGCCAGACTATCGGTCCATCTGTGCTGGGATCACACCCATGAGCTCACGCTACGTGCCGTATGCCACCACACCTGGTCGGCTGCTCGCCCAGTTGACCAGTGACGTCGTCGTCGTCCTGTGGACCACCGTATGGGTATTCGTCGGGCTGGCGGTGCACTCGGCGGTGAGCACGATCGCCGAGGTGGGCAGGCAGGTGAACGACGGCGCGACCGGCGTGTCGGCCAATCTGAACTCCGCGGGTGACAGCACCGATGACTTCCCGCTGATCGGCGACGAGTTGGCCAAGCCGTTGCGGGCCGCGAGCCGCGCCGCTCTCGACATCGCGGGAGCGGGCCAAAGTCTGGACACCACTGCAACGTGGCTGGCGGTCGTGCTGGGCCTGGCCGTCGCCGCCCCGCCGATCCTCTTCGTGGCGCTGCCGTGGCTGGTGTTGCGGATCCGGTTCTTCCGTCGCAAGTGGACGGCGATCACGCTCGCCGCGACCCCGGCGGGTGAGGAGCTGTTGGCGCTCCGGGCGCTGGCGAACCGGCCGCTGGCCAAGCTCGCAGCCGTCAGCATCGATCCCGTCGGGGCCTGGCGCCGGGAAGACGCGATCGCTATCCGCGGGCTGGCCAACCTCGAGCTCCGGTCATCGGGCATCCGCCGCAAGTAGGCGATTTGTGCACGCGCGGCCGCGCCTGCCGCGGGTGCTCGTGCACAAATCCCCCTGGCGGGAACCCGTTCGCACGAATTGGCGTCAATTCAAGGTGCTCGATGATCTCCTTCGCCGCCACGACGGCGTCATCACCGGTGTCCAGGCGCGGGAGGCAGGTCTTGGCCAGGACGCGATCGAAAGGCGGGTCCAGTCGGGTCACTGGCGACGCTGCGCGCGGGGTGTCTTCTTCGTCGACGACCGGCCGTTCACTGATGCCGCACGCATCCGCGCCGCCGTCTGGAGTAACGGTGAGCGGGCCGCGGCCAGCGGTCTCGCGGCCGCGTGGTGGATCGAGCTGACGAAGTATGCGCCCAAGATCGTCGAGGTGACCGTGCCGCGAGTGAGCAATCACATCCAACGTCCAGGTCTGCGGCTGCGTCGGCGCGATTTGTCGCACGCCGACGTGACCGAGCGTCGAGGGCTTCGGGTAACTACCCTGCCGCTCACGGTGCTCGAGGCAGCGGTCAGGCCGGGCGGGGGGCCGCAGCTGCTGGATCAGGCGCTCCAACGCCACACCGAACTACCCACGCTTTGGACGGCGCATCTGCGAAACAAGGGCAGACATGGCGCTCCGGCCGCGCGCCGACTGCTTCAGGCCGCGGATGACGGCGCCCGATCCGAAGCCGAACGCCTGGTGATCCGCCTGCTCAGAGCCGCTGGGATCACCGGCTGGAAGTCCAACCAGCACGTCGCAGGCTACGAGGTGGACATCCTGTTCCGCGACGCGAAGGTCATCGTCGAGATCGACGGATTCGCCTTCCACAGCGATCCTGAGGCGTTTCAGCGCGACCGCAAGAAGCAGAACGCGCTTGCACTGGCGGGCTATCAGGTCCTCAGATTCACCTGGCTCGACCTCACCGAGTATCCGGAGCGGGTCATCGCAGAGATAGAACGCGCGATCTGTGCACCGTGACCCGCGGTGCGCGCGGGCGCGGGTGCACAAATCGCGGAGGGGGTTAGGTGAGGGAGACCACCATGTGTCGGATACCCGTATGCCGGTTGCTCCTGGTCCACTCGACGGGCTTCACCAACGCGACAGTAGAGAACCGCCCCAGCATCTCCTCGAACAGCACCCGCAGCTCGAGCCGGGCCAGGTTGGCGCCCAGGCAGTAGTGCACGCCTTGGCCAAAACCCAAGTGCGCATTGGGTTTGCGGGCGACGTCGAACACCCCGGCATCGGCGAAGGCCGCCTCGTCGCGGTTCGCCGAACCCTCCCAGATCTGCACCTTCTGCCCCGCCTCGATCGCACAGCCGCCCAGTTCCACCGCGCGCGTGGCGGTGCGCCGCTTCGAGGGCGACGGCGACGTCCACCGCACCATCTCCTCGATCGCGACGGGCAGCCCGGAGGGATCCGCGCGCAACGACGACAGCGCGTCCGGATGGTCGATCAGCGCCAGCACTCCACCTGCGATCGAGTTGCGCGTGGTCTCCGCGCCGGCACTGAACAGCAGGCTGAAGAAGAGGTACAGCTCGAGATCGGAGAGGTCGGCGTCGGGGGCATTCGCCACGACGGACAACATGTCGTCGGTCGGCGACGCGCGCTTGGCCGCAATCAGCGACGTCCCGTAGGCGTACATCCGCGCCGCGTCCTCCGCGCTCGCCGGGCGACCCAGATCGAACTGCGGCTCGATCGCCTCGAAGAGCCAATGCCGTTCCGACTCCGGCACTCCCAACAGGATGCAGGTCATCTGCATCGGTAGCTCCGCCGCCACGTCGACGAGGAAGTCGAATGGTACGCCGGGCTCCACCGCGTCCAGCATTACCCGGGTCCGCGATCGCAGATCGTCCTCGACCAGTCGGATCATCCTCGGCGTGAGTCCGGAGCTGACCAGCCGCCGGATCTGCGAATGCCGTGGGTCGTCCATCATGTTGAGCACCTGGCCCGCGATCGATAGATCCTGCAGCAGCGTTCCACCGAATGGTCGCGAGCCGCCCGTCACCGATGAGAAGCACGACGGATCACGCAGCACGGCAAGACATCCCGCATAGGTGGCGACCGACCAGAACCCTTCGCCGTCGGGGGTGTGCTCGGTGGGTTCGTGCCAGTAGACCGGCGCCTCGCGACGGTGCACCGCGAACAGCTCGTGCGGGAAGCCCGCCGCGAAGTTGTCCAGGTCGGTGAAGTCCACCGCCGCCAAGCTCACAGGATTGCGTCCGAAATGTACTTCGCCGCATCGGGATACCTGCTCACCAATTCTTCGACCGCGGCGACCACCGCGTCGACCTGGGCACCCGCCGCCCCGGTGAACGCCGCCTTGTCCGCGAGCGCCGCGTCCAGTGCGGCGCGGTCCAGCGGCAGGCGCGGATCGGCGGCGAGTCGGTCGAGAAGGTCCGGCTCCGAACCCTTCTCACGCATCGCCAGTGCGACCGCGACCGCGTGCTCCTTGATGACCTCGTGCGCCGTCTCGCGGCCGACGCCGGCCCGCACCGCCGCGATCAGGATGCGCGTGGTCGCCAAGAACGGCAGGTAGCGGTCGAGCTCGCGCTGGATGACGGCTGGGTAGGCACCGAACTCGTCGAGCACGGTCAGGAACGTCTCGATCTGTCCGTCGAGCGCGAAGAACGCGTCGGGTAGCGCCACGCGACGCACTACCGAGCAGAAGACGTCACCCTCATTCCATTGCGCACCAGCCAGTTCGGCGGCCATCGAGGCGTAACCGCGCAGCACGACCTGCAGACCGTTCACCCGCTCGCATGACCGGCTGTTCATCTTGTGCGGCATTGCCGATGAGCCGACCTGCCCCGGCGCGAACCCCTCGGTCACGAGTTCGTTGCCCGCCATGAGTCGGATCGTGTGTGCCAGCGACGACGGCGCCGCCCCCAGTTGCACCAGCGAGGACACCACGTCATGGTCCATCGACCGCGGGTATACCTGGCCGACGCTGGTGAAGACGTCTGCGAAGCCAAGGAAGTCTGCGATGAGGCGCTCGAGTTCCGCCAGTCGACCGACATCGCCGTCGAACAGGTCGAGCATGTCCTGCGCGGTACCCATGGGTCCCTTGATGCCGCGCAGCGGATAACGGTCGATCAGCTCCGAGAGCCGCGTCAGCGCGACGAGCATCTCCTCGGCCGCCGAGGCGAACCTCTTGCCGAGCGTCGTCGCCTGTGCGGCCACGTTGTGCGAACGCCCCGCCATCACCAGATCGCGGTACAGGTCGGCGCGTTCGGCCAGCCGGGCGACGACCGCGACGCCGTGCGCGTGCACCAATTGCAAGGAGCGGCGGATCTGCAGTTGCTCGACGTTCTCCGTGAGGTCCCGGCTCGTCATGCCCTTGTGCACGTGCTCGTGTCCGGCGAGTGCGTTGAACTCCTCGATGCGCGCCTTGACGTCGTGCCGGGTGACCCGCTCGCGGTCGTTGATGGAGGCGAGGTCGACCTGCTCCAGAACCCGCTCGTAGTCGGCGATCACGCCGTCGGGCACCGGGATGCCCAACTCGTTCTGCGCGCGCAGGACGGCGATCCACAATCGCCGCTCGGCCACGATCTTCGCCTCGGGTGACCAGATGGCCACCATCTCCGCGCTGGCGTACCGATTGGCCAGGACATTTGGGATAGGCACGGTATTGCTCACGAACGCACAGCCTACTGAGCGCACTCGTGCGAATGAGGCACAGTAGACCCGTGCACTTCGTCGGCCTGGACCTCGCCTGGGGTGAACGCAAGCCCACGGGTGTCGCCGTTGTCGACGACGCAGGCAAGCTGTCGTACGTCGGCGTCGCGCAGGACGACACGAGCGTCAGGGCGGCGGTCGCCCCATACGTCGAGGGCGATTGCCTGGTGGCCTTCGACGCGCCGCTGGTCGTCAACAACCCGACCGGGCAGCGGCCCAGCGAGGCGGCCCTCAACCGCGACTTCGCGAAGTTCGAGGCGGGGGCGCATCCCACCAACACCGGCAAGCCGGAGTTCTCTGGCACGCCGCGTGCGGCCAGGCTCGCCGCCGCGCTGGACCTCGACATCGAACCGTTCTCCGCGTCACCGCGACGGGCCATCGAGGTCTATCCGCATCCGGCGACCATCGCCCTGTTCCGGCTGGGCCGCACGCTCAAGTACAAGTCCAAACCCGGTCGCAGCTTCGCCCAGCTGCGCTCCGAGCTGCTGAGGTTGATGGACCTGATCGAGACGTTGGCGCAGGCGACGCCTCCGTTGCGCGTCGCCGAGCACGACGGCTGGGCCGAGCTGCGGCAGTCGGTGGAGACCGCCGAGCGCAAGAGCGAGCTGCGTCGCGCCGAGGACCCGATCGACGCCGTCATCTGCGCATACGTCGCCCTGTTCGCCACCCGCCGACCCGACGACGTCACGGTCTACGGCGACGCCGAGACCGGCGCCACCATCACACCAACCCTGCCGCCCGACCTGTTGCCCGCACCTCCCGAGCCGACGCCCGGTGCGGTGCGTGACGCGATAGCGGAGTTCGCGGCGCGTCGACCCGCGCTGCTCGGAGCCACCGACCGCTACCTCGCGCTGGTCACGACGCTGCTCGACGAGGCGGGCATCAACTACCTCAACGTCACGGCCAGGACCAAGAGCGTGGCGTCCTTCGCGGAGAAGGCGGACCGCAGCGTCGACGGCCGACGGCTCTACACCGACCCCCTCTCGGAGATCACCGACCAGGTCGGGTTGCGGATCATCACGTTCCTCCGCGACGACGTCACCACCGTCGCCGAACTGCTCGCTGAGGAGATGCAGCTCCTCGACGATCGCGACATGGGCCAGGAGACGGCGCGCGAAGGCAGATGGGGTTACGCGAGCCGGCATCTCCTGGTGGCGGTGGAAGGGGAACAACAGCCGGCGTCCATCCAGGTGCGGACGGTCCTGCAGCACGCGTGGGCGGAGTTCGAGCACGACATCCGCTACAAGGGGTCCATCCCCGAGGAGGACGCGCCCGATCTGGACCGGCGGTTCACCCTCGCGGCGGGGCTACTGGAGCTGGCCGACCGCGAATTCTCCGCGATCCGGGAACGGTTGAAGAGTTCGCCGCCCGCGCAGAGCTCCGAGCAGTCCAACGATCCGCGCATCGGCACCCCGGTGCTCGCCACCTATCTCGGCAACCGCTTTCCCGACGCGGGCTGGTCGCGCACCGAGCACTACGCGTGGATCTCGGGCTTGCTGTTGGAGCTCGGCATCGATTCGCTCGACGAACTCGACGAGTTGCTCAGCGCCTTCGACACCGACGCGGTCAACGAGAAGATGGACTACCGCTACCCCGCGGGCGCCGTGCGCCGACTCGACGACGCGCTGCTCGCCCGTTTCGGCGACCGCTTCGTCGGCCTGACGGGCAATGCCCATCGGGTCGATCAGCTACGGGCGCGGCTGGAGAAGCTCACGGATTAGGAGCTCGAGTCGCTCCCCAATCCGCACGGTGGCGCACACCTCGACTGTGTGCCCCTTGGATGGCCCGCCGCCGAAGTTCGTCCGTAGCCATCACAATCGACGAACCAGCCAACTCAACGACTCGGGGCACTAGGGCTCGGCGTCGAGCTTCTCGACGTCGGTGATCCCGGGTCCGCGGATTCCGAGGGCCCGGTTGATCGCCAACGTGATCCCGAATAGAACGATGCCGAGGATGACGAGGGCGATCGCCAGCACGTACTGCTGGAGTGGCCGGCCGGAGAATGGCAGCACCAAGTACGCCGACGTCGCGAAACCCACCCACGGCAACCAGGTCGGCGTCTTGAAGTGCGCTCCCTCCGCCTGCACGTCCTTCCGCAGCACCAGCACCGCGATGTTGACCACCGCGAACACCGCCAGCAGGAGAAGCGACGTGGTGCCGCCGAGGGTCGAGATGGCCGAATCTCCGGCGAACGCGGTGACGTACAGGATCAGCCCGAACGCGATCGCGGTGGTGAACACGATGGCCACCCACGGGGTCCGGCGCGACGGGTGCACCGTGCCGAGCACGGGCGGCAGCACGTGCTGTTTGGCCATGCCGTAGAGCAGCCGACTGGCCATCAGCATGTTGATCAGCGCGGTGTTGGCGACGGCGAACATGGAGATGAACGGCAGGATCTTCTCGATGGGCAAGCCGGGCGCACCTGCCTTGACGACCTCCACGAGCGGGGTCTCGCTGGCCTCGAGCGTGCCCACCGGAACGAGCGCGACCGCGATGATGGCCACGACGATGTACACGACGCCGGCGATGCCGAGTCCGGTGAGCAGCATCTTGGGGAAGATCTTCACCGGGTCCTTGGTCTCCTCGGCCATGTTGACCGAGTCCTCGAAGCCGACCATCGCGAAGAAGGCCAGCGACGTCGCCGTCGTCACGGCGAGGAAGGCGTTCTTGTCGTCGGCGGTGTCAAAGGCGATGACGCGGGAGAAGTCGACGTCACCACCCTGGGTGAACGCCCAGAAGCCGACGAAGATGACCAGCATCAGGCCGGTGATCTCGACGATGGTCAGCACCACGTTCAGCTTGACGCTCTCGCCGACGCCGCGCAGGTTGATCACGGCCACCATGACCATGAACAGCAGCGCGATGGCGACGATTCCCACTGTCCCCCAATCGAACCCGAAGCCCTTGAAGAAGTTGGACGCAAAGAAGCGAGACGCGGTGGCCGCCGAGGTGATGCCGGAACACATCACGATGAAGGCCACCAGGAACGTGACGAAGTGGATGCCGAACGCCTTGTGGGCGTACAGCGCCGCACCGGCCGCCTGCGGGTACTTGGTGACCAGCTCCAAATAGCTGAACGCGGTGACCATGGCGATAAGGAAAGCCACCAGGAAGGGCAGCCAGGCGGCCCCGCCCACCTCCGCGGCGACGTCTCCGGTCAGCGCGTACACCCCGGTGCCCAGGATGTCGCCGATGATGAACAGGAGCAGCAGACCGGGGCCCATCACCCGCTTGAGTGCGGGCTGCTCTTCGACTGCTGCCTGAGCCATGGCGCCTCCCCTGGTAGTCCGCTGTGGGCAGGGAGTAACCATTACCTGCGATGTTCAAGCACGCGAGACGGCCCAGCTGCGCGACGTGTCGGTCATCGCGGAGACCTGGTCGAGGAACCGCGCGACGGTCGCGGGGTCCTCCGAACGCTGCCACCCGACCGTCGTCGGGCGCTGCGCCCGGTCGTGCCAGAAGTGCGGCGGGCGTGACGGGGGGCGGGTCGCGACGAGCCATACGGCGGTGTCCCCGCCGTCGCGCGCGTCTCGCAGGAGCGGACCGGTGAGCTTCTGGAAGGTCGGGAGGGCCTCGGCGACCCCGGGGGTCTGCGCCCAGCCGGGATGCATGCTCTCGACGCGGACGTCGCTGCCTGATGAGCGCTCGGCCCACGCGTCGGCGAGGACCACCTGCATGCGCTTGGTCTTGGCGTAGACGCGGACGCCGTCGTACTCGCCGCGGGTCGACTCCATGTCGTCGGCGGACAGCCGCGCGCTGTACATGCCGCCCGAGGAGACGAACACGACCGACGACCCGCCCGCGTTGCGCAGCAGGGGGAGGAGTCGTTCGGTCATCACATGCGGGCCGAGCACGTGACAGGCGAGTTGCAGCTCGTGCCCCTGGGGTGTCTCGGCGCGTTGCTTGGGCATCATCCCGGCGTTGTGCACCAGGCCGTGCAGGGCGTCGATGCGTCCCGACAGGTCATCGGTCCACGCGCGCACGGCATCGAGATCCCCGACGTCACAGACCTCCTCGATGACGACGGCACCGGGCACCCGACCGCGGATCGACCCGGCCGAGCGGGTGACCTTCTGCGGGTTGCGGCCGAGCAAGTGCACGGTCGCGCCAAGCCTGGCGAAGGATTCGGCCATTGCCTCGCCGAGTCCGGCGGTGGCCCCGGTGACGACGACGCGCTTACCGGCCAGCGCCCCCGCGGCCGGGTCGGCCGGCCACCAGGCCCTGCGCACGTTCGACCCGATCCTGGTGTATCCGAGCAGGACCGAACGGTCGAGGACGGCGTCCAGTACCTCGGTGAGCTTCATGGCATCGAACGTAGTCAGCCGAAGGGGGCGAGCACGTCGATCACGTCGACGAGCGTCGCGCGTGCCGCAGCCCTTGGCCCGTCACCGACTCCGACGAGGGAGGCCACGACCGCGCCGTCGACCGCGCACACCAACGCCGTCATCAGCTCTGCGCGGACCGATCGACCGGACCGTTCCACGACTTCGACGACGGCCTGGGTTCGTTGTTTCATGATGCGGCGTTGGACGTCGCGGAGGCCCGGCTGGCGTGCGCACGCGATGTAGCGCTCGTAGCGGGAGATCAACTGCTCGGAGACCCGGGTGCCCGGTCCGTCGCCGACCAACAGATCGACCAGGACGTCGGCCGTGGACTCGGCGCCGCGCCGACGACGCGAGAGGGCGGCGACGCGGGTGTCCAACACCTGAGCCTCACGGTTGCCGACGTACTCGACGGCTCGCTCGACGAGGTCGTCGAGCGACGAGAAGTAGTAGGTGGTCGACGCCAGCGGCAGTCCGGCCCGGCGGGCGACTGCGCGGTGTCGGACGGCATCGAAGCCGCCTTCGCACAGCAGATCGGCGGCCGCGCTGACCAGCGCGTACCGTCGTCTCTCACCCTTGGGGGTGACCGCTGCAGTCACGCCTTGCATGCTGCCAGCAACCGCACCACGGCATGGGGCTTTCGGCCAACTGCCAGGCGTTTGACGGAAAGGTCAAGCAAGTAAACGACTCGACGAAGAACCCAGCCGACACATCCGTCCCTCGCGTCATCGCGCGGCTGATCTTGGGCGCTGCAATAATTTTCGCCGGCGTCAGCCATCTGACGTTCGCGCGCAACGCCTTCTACGCTCAGGTGCCGCCGTGGCTGCCGCTGAACGCCACCTTCGTCGTCGTCGCGTCGGGTGTGGTGGAGCTCGTCCTCGGCGCCGCCGTCCTGCTCGTGCGACGTCGACGGGTGCAGGTCGGCTGGATCCTCGCGGCCTTCTTCGTCCTCGTCTTCCCCGGCAACATCTCGCAATTCGTCACGCACAGCTCGGCATTCGGTCTCGACTCCGACGTGTCTCGGGGCGTCCGCTTGCTCTTCCAACCACTGTTGGTCATCTGGGCGCTGTGGTGCACCGGCGCTTGGTGGGCGTTCCGGCGGCGGGTGGCATGATGACGCGCATGGCAGACCTGAGCCGTCGCACGATCCTGCGACTCGGCATCGGCGCCGCCGCGGGTGCCGCAGGCGCGCATGCCCTCGGCTCCGCGCTCAGCCATCCGTCCGTTTCCCGGCCGCCCGTCGCAATGACGGGAATCGGCGCGCCGCTGGCGCCGATGGCACCGCTAGCGCCGGTGGAGCCCGCACCTACCTACGTCAGCGGTTCGTTCGTCTCCGCGGCGCGCGGCGGCGTGACGACCAACTGGGCCATCGCCCGGCCGCCGGGACAGACCGGTCCCCTGCGGCCGGTGATCGCCCTGCACGGCAAGGGTCAGGATGCTGCCGGCGTGATGGCCGGAGGGGTCGAACAGGGACTCGCCCAGGCCGTCGCGGCGGGCATCCCGCCCTTCGCAGTCGTGGCCGTCGACGGCGGGGGTAGCTACTGGCACTCCCGGACTTCGGGTGAGGACTCGGGCGCGATGGTCCTCGACGAGCTGATTCCGATGCTGGGCGGACAGGGTTTGGACACGTCGCGGGTGGGTTTCCTCGGCTGGTCGATGGGTGGTTACGGCGCACTGCTGCTGGGCTCCAGGCTGGGCCCCGCGCGGACGGCGGCGATCTGCGCGGTGAGCCCTGCACTGTGGACGTCGTCGGGCGCGACGGCGCCGGGCGCGTTCGACGGCGCGGATGACTACGCCGCCAACAGCGTGTGGGGCTTGCCTAACCTGGGCTCCATTCCCATCAGGATCGACTGCGGCAACGGCGACCCGTTCTCCGCCGCGACGAAGCAGTTCATCGCGCAGCTGCCCACACCGCCTGCGGGCGGCTTCTCCCCCGGCGGGCACGACGGTGCCTTCTGGAGCTCGCAGCTCCCCGCCGAGATCGCCTGGCTGGCACCGCTTCTGGTCGCCTAGCCGAGGCTAATCCGACCTTCAGCTGCAGCAAGGCCGATGTCGGTACGAAAGTGGCTGCCCGGCAGGCGAATTCCTGCGATTACTGCATAGGCGGCTTGTCGCGCGGCACCGAGGTCGGCGCCGGTGCCCACCACGGAGAGCACCCGGCCACCGGAGGAGGTGACGGCGCCGTCGTCGCGGCGGGCGGTGCCCGCATGCAGCACTCCGGACACCTCCGACCCGACGATGACATCGCCGACGCGCGGCCGTCCCGGATAGTTCTCGGCGGCCAGTACGACGGTCACCGCGGCGCCGTCACTCCACCTCAGCTCGGGCTGAGCGGCCAACTGACCCGTGGCGGCGGCGTGCAACAGTTGCCCGAGCGGGCTCTCCAACAGCGCCAGCACGGCTTGGGTTTCGGGATCGCCGAAGCGGCAATTGAATTCGACCACCGCGGGCCCGCGAGACGTGATCGCCAAGCCGGCGTAGAGCAGCCCGCTAAAGGGGCACCCGCGCTTGACGAGTTCGGCGGCAACGGGTTTCACGACATCGTCCACGATCGACGTCATCACGTGTTCGGGCAGCCAGGACAGCGGCGCGTAGGCGCCCATCCCGCCGGTGTTGGGCCCGGTATCCCCGTCGCCGACACGCTTGAAGTCCTGCGCAGGTAGCAGCGGTACCACCGTCTCGCCGTCGACGACGCAGAACAGTGACACCTCGGGGCCGTCGAGGAATGACTCGAGCAGCACGGGATGCCCAGCGTCGAGCAGGCTGGCCGCGTGCGCGCGGGCGGCCTCGCGGTCGGCCGTCACCACTACGCCCTTGCCCGCCGCGAGACCGTCGTCCTTCACCACCCATGCGGGTTCACCCGCTGCGGGACCGAACCGGTCCAGCGCGGCGTCCAGTCGGGCCGGGTTGTCGACGATCTCGCTGCGCGCGGTGCGGACGCCCGCCGCGTCCATCACGTCCTTGGCGAAGGACTTGGCACCTTCGATTCGGGCGGCCTCCTTGGACGGCCCGAAGCAGGCGATCCCCGCCGCCCGAACGGCATCGGCGACGCCCAGCACCAGCGGCACCTCGGGCCCGATGACGACGAGGTCGGCGGCGAACCGCTTGGCCAGTTTGACGACCTCGTCGGCGGCAGTGACGTCGACGTCGTGCTGCTCGGCGATCGCCGCCGTTCCCGCGTTGCCTGGGGCCACGGCGAGGGCGTCGACCTCGCGGTCTCGGCGGAGCGCGAGCAGCAGCGCATGTTCACGGGCACCGGATCCGATTACGAGGACGCGCACGGTCGATACCCTAATCCCCTTCCATGGGCATACACCTATGGCTTTGATGTATGGTCAGAACCATGTCGAGCGCCTGCCCCTTCCTCCCTTCGGGGTACGACTTCACCGACCCCGACGTGCTCCTGCAGGGCATTCCCGTCACCGAGTTCGCAGAGCTGCGCAAGACCGCGCCGGTGTGGTGGAACGAGCAGCAGACGTCGATATTCGACGACGGCGGCTACTGGGTGATCAGCCGCCACGAGGACATCAAGGCGATCTCGCGCAACGGCGAAGACTGGTCGACCAACCGCAAGGGCGCGGTGATGCGGCTGCCCGACGGGGTCACCGGTGAGCAGCTGGAGCTGACCAAGGCGCTGCTGATCAATCACGACGGTGCCGAGCACACCCGGTTGCGCAAGATCGTCTCGCGGCTATTCACGCCCCGATCCGTGGCCGCACTCGAGGAGAAGCTCGCGGTGGCGGCGCGCGACATCGTGGCCGCCGCGGCCGAGAAGGAGAGCGGGGACTTCGTCGGCGACGTCGCGACCCGACTACCGCTGCTGGCGATCGCCGACCTCATCGGTGTGCCGGAGTCTGACCGCGACAAGCTCTTCCACTGGACGAACTGCATCATGAACACAGATGATCCGGACTTCGACTCCGACCCGACGCTCGCCAACGCGGAGCTGATGGGCTACGCGTACACCATGGCCGAGGAGCGCAGGCGCTGCCCGGCCGACGACATCATCACCCGCCTGATCCAGGCCGAGGTACCAGGAGAGGCCGGTGAGACGGGAGAACCGCTCAGTGATGTCGAATTCGCGTTCTTCATCATCCTGCTGGCCGTGGCAGGCAATGAGACCACCCGCAACGCCATCACGCACGGCATGAACGCGTTCTTCGACAACCCCGACCAGTGGGAGCTCTTCAGGCGGGAACGGCCGGCGACGGCGGTCGACGAGATCGTCCGATGGGCCACACCCGTGCATTGCTTCCAGCGCACCGCGTTGACCGACGTCGACTTCGGCGACGTGACGATCAAGGAAGGCCAGCGCGCGGGCCTGTTCTACAGCTCCGCCAACTTCGACGACGCCGTCTTCGACCGGCCCTTCGAGTTCGACATCACCAGAGACCCCAACCCGCACTTGGCCTTCGGAGGAAACGGCGCGCACTATTGCATAGGCGCCAACCTGGCCCGGATGGAGATCAAGCTGATCTTCAACGAGCTTGCCGATCAAATCCCGGACATCGCCAAAGTTGCCGAGCCGCAACGACTTCGCTCCGGCTGGATCAACGGCGTCAAGCAGTTGGCGGTCTCCTACCGGGGCTGACCCACGGTCCCGGCTACCATCTCTGGTGTGCGCACTCACGGCTGGGCGGGATCGACGCCCGCCACGAACGACGAGGCCGTGGCGCGCATCCTCGACGCTGCCAGCCGGGCCATCGACGAGCGCGGCGCCGAGTTCAGCATCGCCGATGTCGCCCGTACCCTCGGCGTGACGCGCCAGACCGTCTACCGCTACTACCCCAGCACCGAGGCCCTCCTGGTCGCTGCGGCCGTGCACGCCGCAGACGACTTCCTCGAGCGGCTCGCCGAGCATCTGCGCGGTCTCACCGATCCGGTGGACGCCGTCACCGAAGGCATCGCCACCGCGCTCGAGTGGCTGCCGAAGGACAAGCACCTGGGCCTGCTGCTGGCCCCAGGCCGCGCCGACGAGCACACCGCCTCGGTGACCTCCGACGTCGCCATGCAGTTCGCGAACGGGATGTTGCGGCGGTTCGACGTCGACTGGACGGGTGACGGGTTCTCCGAGGGCGAACTCGACGAACTCGCCGAACACTTGCTGAGGATCATCCAGTCTTTCGTCATCGATCCCGGCCGGCCACCGCGGACGGGCCAGGACCTGCGTGACTATCTGAGACGCTGGGTCGGCGGCGCGATCAGACGACCGTAAGCGGCAACGACTTCCGGTTCTCGAACACCCACGACGCGCCCCCGGAGAACTTCGTCACCGCCACCTCACCGAGAACCTTTGCCGCCGTATCAGTTTCGATCACCCGTACGCTCCAGTCCGTCTCGGTACCGGACACCTCCGCGCGCAAGTGCGGATCGACTGCCTGCACGATGGCCTGCAACGGCGTGTCCACCACCGGAGACACCAGCGATATCCACGCCCCGTCCCGATGGGCGGGCGACGGGTGCACGCGCACCGAGCCGTCGCCGACGTCGGCGGATACGTAGGCCGCCGGGTTCAGCAGCGGGTGCAACTCGAGGACCCGCAACGCACCCTCGACTCCGCCGGGCAGCGACAGCGCCCGGTGGATCCGCTCGGCAGCCACCCCGGCGATTCCGATAAGTTGCTTGGTGCGGATCGACTCCTCAAGTGCCACATCGCCGTTCGCGCGGGCTCTGACCGCGAGGGTGAACGACAGCACCAGGAGGTGCATCTGCAGGCATACCTCGTCGGCGATCCGGACCAGGGCCGAATGCGAGAACGCACCGAAATCGACGTCGGCCAGCAGCTCGCCCGAATAGTCGCTCGCTCCTTCGTCATTCGAATCGATCGGATCGAGTTCACACGCGTATGCGAGACTGGCGCCGACGACGTCCATCGCCGGGATGAACGGCACGTCCGGATAGGACTCGTCGATGATCACGGTCCACGCGCAGTGGGGAGTCCGGCCGGACGGCACCCGCGGCGGGCGGTGGATCGGGCGGACCTGAGCCTTGCGGTTGGTGGCCAGGGCAGTGGCGTCGAACGTCGGGTCCTCGATGTCGTGGCACATGCCGTGGACGTAGTCATCGCCCATCGGCTCCACGTCGAGCAGCGCCCCACAGTGGTCGAGGTGGAATTCACCGTGCCAGCGATCGTGCACTGTGTACCGAAAGTCCATGAACTGCGGTGGGGCACCGATGTCGAGCTGCAGACCCTTGAAGAGAGTGAAGATGTCGATACCCTCGTACTTCAGCGCCTTCTGCATCCGCCTGGTGTAGAGCGGGCTGGAGGCCGCCCACTCCTCGATGGCGATCTGCAACATCTCGTCACGGCCCCACGCGCTGATGCAGTGCGCCATTCCGGAGCGGTCGATCAACTGCCCGATGAGAAGTAGTTCGGGGACCAGGGTCGCCAGCTCGTCACGCGACAGCGTGGCATACCTACTCGTCATCGAGCGACCCCCCCGAGTGCATGTTCAACGCGGCGTTGACATTCCCCTTCTTGTCCTCGCCAGCGCCCTTCTCCGCAGCCTTCTTGCGCTTGCCAACCACCTTGGTCACCACGCCATCCAGTTTCGAGCCCAGCGGAAAACCCAGATAGTGGGTGAGGAAGATCGCCATCTCCTTGAGCTCATCGGGCGTCAGCTCCTCGTTGTGCAGCGCCGCGTTGGCCTGGATCTCCGCCAGGTCGGAGATGCCGAGCGCGGTCACGACGGTGAGCGTCATGATCCGCTTGTCGCGCATGGACAGTCCGGGCCTGCTCCAGATGGTCCCGAAGAGGTGATCGGCGGTCAGGGCGAAGTACTCACCCGGCATGTCCGGCATCTCCCAGCCGTATACCTCGTTCATCTTGTCGAGGCCCTTGCGGCGCAACTCGTCCATGACTACTCCTTCGTGCTCGAGGCGGGATGCGGCACGCCGAGCCCCGTTGCAAGGTTCTTCAGCGCGAGCTCGGCCAACGGCAGGTCCACCTGCACCGACTCACCCAACCCGAGCGCGAGGCTCAGGTCCTTCTCGCCCAACCCGCGGGTATGGGTGAACGCGCCGTAGAGCCAATGGTCGGGCGTCAGTGGCTCCATGTCCTCGCGCACCATGATTGCTCCCGGTCCACCGGTCAGCGCATCGGTGTGGCGCACCACCCGACCGAGTTGCGCAAGGTCGATGCCGGCGGCCTCCGCAAGTTTCATGGCCTCGCAGGCCGCCGCATAGCCGGTGAACGTCAACATGTTGCGAGCCAACTTCATTCGCGTGCCCGCACCCGGCTCGCCGGCGTGGATCACCATTGAGGCGAACTGCTTGAACGCGGGCTTGATTCGTTCGTACACCTCGCGGTCCGCGCCGACCATCACGGCCAGCTCACCCTTGTCGGCGGCTCCACCGCCACCGGACACCGGCGCGTCGGCGATGTGAATGTCCCTCGGACGCAGCTCGTTCGCGAGTTCAATCGCCGTCTCGGGACTGATCGTGGAGTGAATGGCGATCACGGTGCCGGGCTTGGCGTGGGTCGCTAGCTCCCCGACCACCTCGCGCACCTGCGCGTCGTTGAGGACGGTGACGCAGATGATGTCGGCCTTGGCGACGTCGGCGATGTCGTCGGCCAGTGACGCGCCCACCTCCGCCAGCGGCGTCATGGCCTCGGCGCGCACGTCGAACACGGTGACCCCGCCGGGCCACTCGACGAGCCGCTTGGCCATGGGCGCACCCATGTTGCCCAGCCCGATGTACCCCAGCGTGAGACTCACAACCGTCTCCTCTTCGCGCAAGCGCTCATCAGCGCAGTCTCCTCTTCGCGCAAGCGCTCATCAGCGGATGATCTGTCCGCCGTCGACGTTGAAGATCTGGCCGGTGATCCACTTGGCCTGATCCGAGAGCAGGAAGAGGCACATGCCGACCAGATCCTCGGGCTGTCCCATGCGTGCCAACGGGATCCCCTTGACCATGTCGGCCACCATCTCCTGGGGTGTGGTGGTCCGGTTGGCCTCGGTGTCGATGGGGCCGGGTGCGATCGCGTTCACCCGGATGTTCTGCCCACCGAGTTCGGTCGCCAGCTGCTGTGTCAGACCGTTGATGCCGACCTTGGCCAGCCCGTAGAAGTTGGAGTAGAGCCACGCCGCGGTCGAGGACTGGTTGACGATCGCACCGCCGCCGCGCTTGGCCATCTTGCGGTAGACGGCGCGGGTGCAGACCAGTGCGCCGTCCATGTTCACGCTCATGAACTTCTTGTAGTAGTCCCAGTCGACGGTGACCAGGAAGTCGAGTTTCATGCCACCGAAGATCGCCGCGTTGTTGACCAGGTAGTCGATCCCGCCAAACTCCGAAAGGGTCTGTGCCGCCATGTCCTTCGCGGAGTCGGGTTCGCTGACGTCCACCCGCAGGGCCAGCGCATTGCCGCCCTCGCCCTTGATGCCGTCGGCCACCTTCTGAGCGCCCTCGACGTTGATGTCGGCCACCACCACTGCGGCACCCTCACGCGCCAGCGCCTCCGCGTACACCTGGCCGATGCCGCCACCGGAACCGGTGACAATGGCCACCTTGTCCTTGAAATGATCTCCGTAGAGCCCCATGTGCATTCCTTCCTAGTTCCGAGTGGCCACTTGTTGCACGCTTGGCGGGCAATTCCGTGCGATAACTGGCCGTTCGGCGAATCAAACCCCAGTCGCAATGGCCTTGGTCTCGAGGTATTCCTCGAAGCCCGCACGCCCCATCTCGCGGCCGATGCCGGACTGCTTGTAGCCGCCGAACGGCATGTCCGCCGAGTACCAGACGCCACCATTGACGTTGACCGTGCCGACGCGCAGGCGGGCCGCGATTCCCGCGGCGCGCTCGTCGTCACCACTGAAGACGGTGCCCGACAGGCCATACGGCGAGTCGTTGGCGATGCGCACCGCATCGTCATCGCCGTCGTGGGCGATCACGGTCAGCACCGGACCGAAGATCTCCTCGCGCGCTACCTTGGCGCTGTTGTCCAGACCCGCGATGACCGTCGGCTCGATGAAGAACCCGGTGTCGCGATCGGCGGGACTGCCACCGCCGCAGGCGAACCGGCCGCCCTCGGCGATCGCCGAATCCAGATAGCCCTGGATGCGGTCGCGCTGTCGCGCGGAGATGACCGGGCCGCAGATGGTCCCCGGATCGTTCGGATCGCCCGGCTTGAGACCGGCCATCGTGCCCGCCGCTGCCTCGACCGCCTCGTCGTAGCGGGCCCGCGGCACCACCAGTCGCGTGGTGATCGCGCAGCCCTGTCCGGCGTGCATCGACGCGGTGAACGCTGACATCGCGCATGCGCCAGCGAGATCCGCGTCGTCGAGCACCAGGAACGCCGACTTGCCGCCGAGCTCGAGGAATACCTTCTTGAGTGTGGCGGCGGCATCGGACATCACGGCACGGCCGGTGTTCGTCGAGCCGGTGAACGACACCATGTCGACACGCGGGTCCTTCGACAGGAGGGCACCGACGCCATGGTCGCTGGAGGTGACGATGTTGATCACACCCGCCGGGAAGTCGGTGTGCTCGGTGATCAGCTCGCCCAGCACCGCGGCCGCCCACGGAGTATCCGGTGCGGGCTTGAGCACCAACGTATTTCCCGCTGCCAGTGCCGGCCCGATCTTCGCGAGGTTGATCTGGTGCGGGAAGTTCCACGGGGTGATGGCGCCGACCACGCCGATGGCCTCCCTGGCGATCGTCCGGTGCGACTTCATGCCCATGGGCGACGCGACGCCGAGGTCGGTGGTCCACTGGAACGACTCCGCAGTGTCGGCGCAGAAGCTCAGATCCTCGACCGGCCCTTCGAGCTGGGCTCCCGACGTCAGCATCCGCGGTGCGCCCACCTCGGCGATCGTCAGCTCCCGCAACTCCTCGACATGATCGCGCATCGCCTGCTGCAGTTGGCGGATACAGCGCACCCGCAATTCGACGTTGGTGGCCCAGTCGCCGTCGTCGAACGCCGTCCGGGCTGCGCCGATCGCCGAGCTCATATCGTCGGCTGTGGCATCGGCGGCCACGCCGAGCACCTCCTCGGTGGCCGGGTTGGCCGTGGGGAAGGTACCGCCGCTTCCCGCGACGAGTTTGCCGTCGATCAGGAGCCGACTCTCGCGGTCACCCAGTAGCGCCATGGCGAACTCCCGTTCATCTTCTGGACAGCTGTCCGACTGTGGTGATTCGAACCATAACCTTCGAAGCGCAGGCCTGGCAAGGACTGAACACCCGCACCTCGAAAACGGACGCCAGGAGCTGGTCTTTCAGGGCAATATCGCCGAGTGGCTTGCCGACTGGCCTGGCGGTCCGATAACTTGGACATGTGTCCAGTGATGCTGTGTTCGACGTCACCGGGGAGCCGTCGGAGTCTTCGGCGGCGGCCCTCGGCGAGACGCCGCGCAACCGGCGCCAGGAGGAGACCTTCCGCAAGGTGCTCACCGCCGGCCTGGAGATGCTGCGCGAGACCTCGTACGGCGACCTGACGGTACGCGCGGTCGCCGCGCGGGCGAAGGTTGCGCCGGCCACGGCCTACACCTACTTCTCGTCGAAGAACCACCTCATCGCCGAGATCTACCTCGACCTGCTGAAGCAGGTGCCGTTCTTCACCGACGTGAACGAGCCGATGCCGACCCGCGTCGAGCAGGCGCTGCGCAGCATGGCGCTGACCGTGGCCGACGACCCCGAGGTGGCGGCGGCCTGCACCACGGTCCTACTGGCCGGCGCCGATCCGACCGTGCGTCGCGTGCGCGACCGCATCGGCGGCGAGATCCACCGCCGCATCCGGTCCGCCGTCGGACCCGACGCGGATCCGCGCGTGGTGTCCGCCCTCGAGATGACCTTCTTCGGCGCGCTGGTCAACGCCGGCAGCGGCGTCTTCACCTACCACCAGATCGCCGACCGCCTGAGCTACGTGGTCGGCCTCATAGCCGGAGACGACCGATGACCACCACCGCCCCACCACTGCTCGACCCGTACGACTACGACTTCCACGAGGATCCGTATCCGTACTACCGGCGGCTGCGCGACGAAGCGCCGCTCTATCACAATGCGCAGCTGAAATTCTGGGCGTTGTCACGGCACACCGACGTGGTGCAGGGCTTCCGCAACAGCACGACGTTGTCGAACAAGCATGGCGTCTCGCTTGACCCCATCTCGCGCAACGACGAGGCACACCGGGTGATGTCGTTCCTCGCCCTCGACGATCCCGGTCACCTCCGTCTACGCACCCTCGTCTCGAAGGGCTTCACGCCGAGACGCATCCGCGAGCTCGAGGGCCGCGTCACAGAGATCGCGGTGCAGCATCTCGACGCGGCGCTGCAATCCGACAGCTTCGACTTCGTCGACGACTTCGCAGGCAAGCTACCGATGGACGTCATCTCGGAGTTGATGGGCGTCCCCGACGAGGACAGGGTCCGCATCCGCGCCCTCGCCGACGGCGTGATGCACCGCGACGACGGTGTCTCCGACGTGCCCGCCGAGGCGATGCAGGCCTCAGGTGACCTCCTGGTCTACTACGCCGACATGGTGACCACCCGGCGCAAGAAGCCGTCCGACGATTTGACGTCGGCGCTACTGGAGGCCGAGATCGACGGTGACAAGCTCACCGACGAGGAGATCATGGCGTTCCTGTTCCTGATGGTCGTCGCGGGTAACGAGACCACCACCAAACTGCTTGCCAACGCGGCATATTGGGGCTTCAAGAATCCTGCCGAACTGGCGCCGGTCTTCGACGATCATTCGCTGGTCAAGCCGTGGGTCGAGGAAACGTTGCGCTACGACACGTCGAGCCAGATCCTGGCGCGCTCCGTGTCCGCAGAGATGACGATGTACGACACCACGATTCCCGAGGGGGACGTGCTGTTGCTGCTCCCCGGTTCGGCCAACCGCGACGATCGCGTCTTCACTGACCCCGACAGCTATCGCATCGGTCGCGACATCGGCTCCAAGCTGGTGAGTTTCGGTAGTGGGGCGCACTTCTGCCTAGGAGCCCACCTCGCCCGGATGGAGGCCCAGGTCGCACTGACCGAGTTCTTCAAGCGGGTCCGCGGGTACGACGTCGACGAGGCCAACTCGGTCCGCGTGCACTCCAGCAACGTTCGAGGATTCGCCCATCTGCCCATCACCGTGAAGGCCCGATAGATGCCCCGTTTCCCTCCGCTCCCCGACCGCAGACCGGCCATCGTCGCCGGTGCGTCTGCAGGCATCGGTGAGGCCACCGCCATCGAACTCGCGTCCCGCGGCTTCCCCGTCGCGCTCGGCGCCCGGCGCGTGGAGAAACTCGACGACCTGGTCGGCAAGATCCGCGCCGAGGGCGGTGAAGCGGTCGGCTTCCACCTCGACGTCACCGACCCGAATTCGGTGAAGTCGTTCCTGGCCAACGCCGTTGACGCGCTCGGTGAGATCGATGTCCTGGTGGCCGGCGCCGGCGACACCTACTTCGGCAAGCTGGCCGACATCAGCACCGAGGACTTCAACTCGCAACTGCAGATCCATCTGGTCGGGGCCAACCGACTCGCCGCCGCGGTGCTCCCCGGCATGCTCGAACGCCAGCGCGGTGACCTGATCTTCGTCGGCTCGGACGTGGCGCTCCGGCAGCGGCCGCATATGGGCGCGTACGGCGCGGCGAAGGCGGCACTGGTCGCGATGGTCACCAACTTCCAGATGGAGTTGGAGGGCACCGGAGTTCGGGCCTCGATCGTGCATCCCGGCCCGACGAAGACCTCGATGGGTTGGAGCCTGCCCGCCGATCTCATCGGCCCCGCCCTCGAGGACTGGGCCAAGTGGGGCCAGGCGCGGCACGACTACTTTCTGCGCGCTTCGGATTTGGCCCGCGCCATCACCTTCGTCGCCGAGACGCCTCGCGGCGGGTTCATCGCGAACATGGAGCTTCAGCCCGAAGCGCCGCTGACGAGCCACCCCTCAGAGCGCCAAAAGCTCGTCCTCAACGAGGAGAACCCGACCACATGACCATCACCAAAGAGGTTCTCCGCGTCTCCGGTGGCGAGGAAGAGGAACACGGCCACCTCGAGGAGTTCCGCACCGACCCGATCGGCCTGATGCAACGCATCCGAGACGAGTGCGGCGACGTCGGCTGGTTCCAGCTCGCCGACAAGCAGGTCGTGATGCTGTCCGGCTCGGAGGCCAACGAGTTCTTCTTCCGGTCCAGCGACGCCGAGCTCAACCAGGCCGAGGCCTACCCCTTCATGACGCCGATCTTCGGCGAGGGCGTGGTGTTCGACGCCGACCCCGAGCGCCGGGCCGAGATGCTGCACAACACCGCACTGCGTGGTGAGCAGATGAAGGGCCACGCAGCAACCATCGAGAACGAGGTCCACAAGATCATTGCCGACTGGGGCGACGAGGGTGAGATCGAACTGCTCGACTTCTTCTCCGAGCTGACGATCTACACCTCGACGGCGTGCCTGATCGGGCTGAAGTTCCGCGAGCAGCTCGACAGCCGGTTCGCGCAGTACTACCACCAGCTCGAGCGCGGCACCGATCCACTGTGCTACGTCGACCCCTACCTGGACATCGAGAGCTTCCGGATCCGGGACGAGTCCCGCGTGAAACTCGTCGCCCTGGTGCAGGAGATCATGGACGGGCGAATCGCCAACCCGCCCAAGGGCAAAGACGATCGCGACCTGCTCGACGTCCTGGTCTCGATCAAGGACGACGAGGGCAACCCGCGCTTCACGGCCAATGAAGTCACGGGCATGTTCATCTCACTGATGTTCGCGGGCCACCACACCAGCTCGGGGACCTCGTCGTGGACGTTGATCGAACTGCTGCGAAACCCCGAGGTGTACGCCCAGGTTCAGCAGGAGCTCGACGAGCTCTACGCCGACGGCCAGGAAGTCAGTTTTCATGCGCTGCGGCAGATTCCGAAGCTGGACAACTCACTGAAGGAGACGTTGCGCCTCCATCCGCCGCTCATCATCCTGATGCGTGTCGCGCAGGACGAGTTCGAGGTGGCGGGCTACCCGATCCACCAGGGGCAGATGGTGGCCGCCTCGCCGGCGATCTCGAACCGGATCCCCGAGGACTTCCCCGACCCGGACGGCTTCGACCCCGATCGCTATCAGAAGCCGCGTCAGGAAGATCTGGTGAACCGCTGGACGTGGATCCCCTTCGGGGCGGGAAAGCATCGCTGCGTCGGGGCGGCGTTCGCCCAGATGCAGATCAAGGCGATCTTCTCGGTCTTGTTGCGCGAGTACGAGTTCGAGATGTCCCAGCCTGCCGATAGTTACCAGAACGACCACTCCAAGATGGTCGTTCAGCTGGCTCGGCCCGCGAAGGTTCGCTACCGCAAGCGGGCCAGGTAGGAATCCTCATGGGCTGCTATCGCGTGGAACTCGACGAGGACCTGTGCCAGGGCCACGCGATGTGCGAACTGGAGGCCCCCGACGTGTTCGCCGTGCCCAAACGGGGCGTCGTCGAGATCCTCGATGTCGAGCCACCCGACGACATCCGTGAGGACGTCGAGCGGGCGATCGAAATGTGTCCCACCCAAGCAATTTCCCTCAGAGAGAAGGACTGACAATGGCGTCACGCGAAGAGCTCGAGGACTGGGTCGAGCGCTGGCTGCAGGCCAACAAGGACGGTGAAGCCGCCGGCGATTGGAAGCTGCTGGCCGAGTTCTACACCGAGGACGCCACCTACGGCTGGAACATCGGCCCCAAGGAAGACGTGATGTGCGTCGGCAAGAGCGAAATCCGGGACGTCGCTCTCGGTTTGGAGATGGAAGGCCTGGAGAACTGGGTCTACGAATACCAGAAGGTGCTGATCGACGAGAAGCAGAACGAGATCGTCGGGTTCTGGAAGCAGGTCGCCAACAAGGGTGACGGCACCCGGGACGAGATCTACGGCATCGGCGGCAGCTGGTTCCGGCTGAACGACGATCTGCTCATCGAATGGCAGCGCGACTTCTTCGACTTCGGCCACGTGCAGAAGGCGTTCATCAAGCTCATCGAGACCGGCGACCTCACACCGACGATGCAGAAGCGCATCGAGCGCAGCGTCGCCGGCGAGAAACTACCCGGTTACTACCCCCTCGGCGAGGCACCCGTCCCGATCTGGTGACGGATCCCACCAAGCGGTTGCTTGGGGTGGGTGTGACCCACTTAACTAGAGGTTCTAGTCTGGCTTCACTGGCTCTAGCGGAAGGCATGTACCGATGAAGACAAAAGGTGCTCTCATCTGGGAGTTCAACCAGCCGTGGTCGATCGAGGAGATCGAGATCGGCGACCCCGTCAAGGACGAGGTCAAGATCCAGATGGAAGCGTCTGGCATGTGCCATTCCGACCATCACCTGGTGACCGGTGACATCCCGATGGCCGGTTTCCCGGTGCTTGGCGGCCACGAAGGCGCGGGCATCGTGACGGAAGTCGGCCCCGGTGTCGAGGACATTGCGCCCGGTGATCACGTGGTGCTGTCCTTCATCCCGTCGTGCGGCGCCTGCCCTTCCTGTCAGGCCGGCATGCGCAACCTGTGCGACCTGGGCGCCGGACTGCTTGGCGGCCAAGCCGTCTCCGACGGCACCCACCGCATCACGGCCAAGGGCCAGCCAGTCTTCCCCATGACCCTGCTCGGTACTTTCAGCCCGTACATGGTCGTGCACAAGAGTTCCGTGGTGAAGATCGATCCGTCGATCCCCTTCGAGGTCGCCTGCCTCGTGGGCTGCGGCGTGACGACGGGTTACGGCTCGGCCGTCAAGGCCGGTGACATCCGCCCCGGTGACGACGTCCTGGTGATCGGCGTCGGCGGCGTCGGAATGTCAGCCGTCCAGGGTGCGGTCAACGCGGGCGCCCGCCACGTCTTCGTCATCGAGCCGGTGGAGTGGAAGCGTGACGCGGCCCTGAAGTTCGGTGCGACGCATGCCTATCCAGATACCGACGCCGCCTTCGCGGGTATCGCCGAGGCCACCCACGGCCTGATGGCCAAGCAGGTCATCGTGACGGTCGGTGAGCTCAAGGGTGCCGACGTCGACACCTACGTCAACCTCACCTCCAAGGGCGGCACCACCGTCCTGACCGCCATCGGCAGCCTGCTCGACACCAACGTCAACCTGAACCTGGCGATGCTGACCCTCATGCAGAAGCGGATCCAGGGCACCATCTTCGGTGGCGGCAACCCGCACTTCGACATTCCTCAGCTGCTGTCGATGTACAAGGCGGGCAAGCTCAACCTCGACGACATGATCACCACGCAGTACAAGCTCGAACAGATCAACGAGGGCTACAAGGACATGCTGGAGGGCCGCAACATTCGCGGCGTCATCCGTTACACCGACGCGGACAGGTAAGCCGGTGTCGCAGGACATGGTCGACGTAGCACCGGTCGTCGCGGCATCGGAGGCGTCGTGGCGGTGCGTCCAAACGGGTGACCGCGAGGGTTGGTTGGCGTTGATGACGGACGACGTCGTCATCGAGGATCCGATCGGCGAGTCCGTCACCAACCCCGACGGCAACGGTGTGCGGGGCAAGGAGGCCGTCGCGGCGTTCTACGACGCCAACATCGGCCCCAACCAGCTGACCGTGACCCGCGAGGAGACGTTTCCGTCGAGCTCACCGACGGAGATCGCCTACATCCTGGTGCTGCACACTGAGTTTCCGAACGGTTTCACGGCGACGGTGCGCGGCGTGTTCACCTACCGCGTCAACGACGCCGGACTGATCACCAACCTGCGGGGCTACTGGAACATGGATGCCATGCAGTTCGGCCAGGAGGACGCGAGCTGACCCTCGGCGCCGTCGTCGTCGGGGGCTCCCGCGGCATCGGCCTCGCCGTCGCCGAGCTGCTCGCTTCCCAGGGCTTCGGCGTGGTGATCAACGGCCGGGATGCCGACGCGGTGTCGGAAGCGGTGGCGTGTGTGGGCGGTAGCGTGGTCGGCTTTCCCGGCTCGCCAGCCGACCCCTCGACCGCCGACGCGCTAATCGACTCGTGCATGGCGCATTTCGGCCGCATCGATGCCCTGATCAACTGCGCCGGAACGGCAGAGCCCGTCGGCTCGTCGATCCTGACCGTGACCTCTGGCCAGTTTCGCAACCTGCTCGACGCGCATCTCGGCACGGTGTTCGAGACGTGCCGGGCGGCGGCGCCGAAGATGGTCGCCCAGGGTGGCGGGGCGATCGTCAACACCAGTTCGTTCGCCTTCCTCGGCGATTATGGCGGAACGGGTTATCCGGCGGGGAAGGGCGCCGTCAACGGCCTGACCCTCGCGATCGCCGCGGAGCTGAAACCCCATGGCGTCCGGGCGAACGTCGTGTGTCCCGGTGCGAGGACGCGGTTGTCGACCGGGCCGGAGTACGAGGCACAGATCAAGGATCTCCATCGGCGCGGCATGCTCGACGAGCTGAGCATGCAGGGTGCGCTCGACGCGGCGCCACCGGAGTATGCGGCGCCGACCTACGCCTATCTGGCGAGTGCTCTCGCCGCCGACGTGACCGGCCAAGTCTTCATCGCCGCAGGCGGATTCGTGGGCCGCTTCGATCGGCCCACTCCGAGCATCGTCGCCTACCGCGATCATCACACCTCCGCGCCGTGGTCGCTCGCGGAGCTCGACGGCTTCATCCACCGCTAAAGCCGCGCTCGTGAAATGTGTGCGACTTCGAGGCCCGATCACCGCAGAGGATTCACGAGCGGCGGGAGAGCGAGCTCTGGCATGCTCGATCCATGGCCTCCGTGTTCACCAAGATCATCAACCGCGAGATTCCAGGGCGATTCGTCTACGAGGATGACGACGTCGTCGCCTTCCTCACGATCGAGCCGATGACACCGGGGCACACGCTCGTGGTGCCACGTGCGGAGATCGACAACTGGCAGGACGTCGAACCGGCCGCGTTCGCCCGGGTGATGGAGGTGTCGCAGCGCATCGGTCGGGCGGTATCAAAGGCCTTCGGCGTGGAGCGCACGGGGTTGATCATCGCCGGCCTCGAAGTACCACACCTGCACGTGCACGTGTTCCCGGCCCGCGATCTGTCCGACTTCGGCTTCGCCAACGTCGACCGCAACCCGTCTCCGGAATCACTCGACGAGGCTCAGACGAAGATCAAAGCGGCGCTGGCACAACTGGATTGACCGTAGGAATGTCCGCGATGCGCGGGAGTTGCACGGTGAAGCGGCACCCTTCGCCAGGTGCGGTGGTGACGCTGACCGTACCGCCGTGGGCGTACACCAACGAGTCGACGATGGACAGGCCGAGGCCGGTACCGCCGCTGCTGCGCGCTCGCGAGGAGTCGGTGCGGTAGAACCGCTCGAAGATCCGGTGCGCATCGTCGCGGCTCATCCCTGGCCCTTCGTCGGACACCTCGAGGATCGCGTAGTCCTGATCCGTGCCGACCCTGATCGCGATGCTCGCGGACTCCGGCGTGTGCTGCATCGCATTGGCCACCAGATTCCCCAGTACCTGACGCAATCGCGCCTCGTCGCCTAGCACCTCGGGGGTCCCCGGGCCGTCGAGCACCTCCATGGTGATCGTGCGCTTCGGAGCGACCGACCGGGCGTCGTGGACGGAGTCACTGGCCAGCGACAGCAGATCGACGCGACGCCGTTCCATGGGGCGTTGCGCATCCAGCCTGGCAAGCAGGAGCAGATCCTCGACGAGCAGACCCATCCGCTGAGACTCGCTCTCGATGCGGTTCATCAGGAGTTCGACGTCGCGCGCCGCGCCCTGGCGGTAGAGCTCGGCGAATCCCCGGATGGTCGTCAACGGGGTCCGCAGCTCGTGGCTGGCGTCGGTGATGAAACGGCGCATCCGGTCCTCGGAGGTGCGCGCCTGCTCGGCCGACGCCTCCGACGAGGCCACCGCCCGTTGGATCTGTGCCAGCATCCCATTGAGCGCCAGCGACAATCGTCCGACCTCGGTCCGCGAATCGCGTTGCGGGATACGCCGATCCAATTCCCCACCGGCGATCGCCGCCGCCGTCTGCTCGACCTCGACGAGTGGTCGCAGACTTCGGTGCACCACGGCGTACCCGGCGATGCCAAGCACCAGCAGGACCGCAACACCGATGCCGATCTGCGACCAGAGCAGCGCGGCGACGGTCGACGACACGTCCGAGAGGTCGATGGCGACCGTGGTCAGCTCACCGCGCAGACCGCGCACCGTCATCGCCCGCCACTGCACCTTCGAGTCGTCGATGGAACCCACGGTGACGGGGACCGGTCCGACGTCGTTGCTGTCGGGCAGTGCCGGTTCGGCCTCGCGGTCGTTGACCGCCATCCAGATGCGCCCGTCGGAGTCGATCCCGCGGACGTAGAAGTTCGACGGCGGCCGAGCCGGGTTCGGATCCTCCATCGGCGTGACCGGCATGCGGCGCGGCGCCTGAGCCCAGCCACGCGAGGCGTCGAGCAGCGTTTCGTCGACCCGGTTGATCAGGCTGTGCCGCATGATCGAGGTGACCGCGACACCCGAGGCGAGCAAGCCGCAGGCCACCAAGACCAGCGTGGCGGCCACCAGACCTACCCGCAGTGGAATACCGCGGCCCTTCGAACGCCCGCGCAGACCTGCCATGCCCCCATTGTGCAAAAAGCGCGGGCGCTGGCCGGCGAACTCACGCATCCGCGCGCGCTAGCGCGGTTCGCGCAGCACGTATCCCACACCGCGCAGGGTGTGCAGGAGACGCTTCTCGCCGGTGTCGATCTTGCGCCGCAGGTAGGAGACGTAGGACTCCACCACGTTCACGTCGCCGCCGAAGTCGTAGCGCCAGACGTGGTCGAGGATCTTCGGCTTGGAGAGCACGGTGCCCGCGTTGATGATGAAGTACCGGAGCAGGGTGAACTCCGTCGGCGACAGCGAGACGGGCTCGCCGGCCTTCCACACCTCGTGGGTGTCCTCGTCGAGTTCGATGTCGGCAAACGTCAGACGGGCACTACGCGGTTCTTCGACGCCGCGTCCGGAACGGCGGAGGATGACGCGCAGTCGCGCCACCACTTCTTCGAGGCTGAACGGCTTGGTCACGTAGTCGTCACCGCCGAGGGTGAGGCCGGCGATCTTGTCCTGCAGGGAATCGCGGGCTGTCAGGAACAGCGCAGGCGAGTCGATGCCGTCGGCCCGCAATCGCCGCAGCACCCCGAATCCGTCCATCCCCGGCATCATCACGTCGAGGATGACCGCGTCGGGTCGCACCTCGCGGGCCTTGTCCAGGGCGGCCGGCCCGCTGGATGCGGTATGCACCTCGAAGCCCTGGAACTTCAAGCTCACCGAGAGCAACTCGACGATGTTGATTTCGTCGTCGACGACGAGCACCCGTGCTTCGGGGACGGAATCGGGGATCGCAGCCATTGCCATGCACCTCAATGTCCTCCCATTCCGGTGCCATGACGCTGCATGGGCACTGTGAGGTTCCTGTGAGTTACGCCCGGGGTTCCTCGGTGTGACCGTCGCCATACACTGAACTCCATGAATCTCGGCAAAGCCCTCGTCGACGTCGCGACCGCTCCGGTGCGCATCGGCGTCGCGGTGGCCGAAATGGGGCTCGGCATCGCGAGCGAGACGCTGAACGTCGTCCAGCGCGGGCTGAGCGACGGCGGGGTGCCCGTCAACAGATCGTCATTTGCCCAGCTGCTCGGCCTCGAGGACGCCGTCGACCGGGCCAATCGGCTGGCCCACCTAATGGACGACGACGCTCCGCTGGGCCGAGCCCTGGCACCGGACGGCCCGCTCAATCGCCTGCTCAAACCCGGGGGCCTCGTCGATCAACTGACCGCCGACGGTGGCCTGCTCGACCGGCTGACAGCGGAGACCGGCCCCGTCGCGCGCGCGGTGGCGCCCGGCGGACTGATCGACCAGATGACGTCCGAGGGCGGGTTGATCGACCGCATGACGACCGACGACGGCGCGATCTCTCGGCTCATCGCACCGGGCGGGCTGGCCGATCAGCTGCTGGCCAACGACGGGCTCATCGAGCGAGTCCTGCGCGAGGACGGCGTGGCGGACAAGCTGCTCGCCGAGGGCGGGTTGCTCGACACACTGACCGCGGAGAACGGTCCGCTAATCAGACTTGCCGACGTCGCCGACACCCTGAACCGGTTGGCTCCGGGACTCGAGGCGCTGGCCCCGACCATCGACGCGCTGTACGACGCGGTCAACACCCTCAGTCAGGTGGTCAATCCGCTCAGCAACATCGCCGGCCGGATTCCGATGCCGCGGGCCCGCGGGCGGCGGCCGACACCGCGCCCGGTGACCTCGCAGCGGATCATCGACCCCGACGAGTGAACCGATAGGCTGACCCTGTCCAAGCCTCCTTAGCTCAGCGGTAGAGCAACGCTCTTGTAAAGCGTAGGCCATCGGTTCGATCCCGATAGGGGGCTCCAATAGCGGCACGACTGGTTGTCGGTAGCCGGTCGTATCCTCTGCCCCATGAGGCAGTGTCGACATTGCGGCTCGGCGCTCATGAAGCGCAGCCAGAAGGTCTACTGCGGCAATGTGTGTCAGGCCGCGGCTCGGCGCACCACGAGTACGCGGCGTTGGCTCGAGACCGGTGAGGCACGCATCGACAGCCACGATGGTCACTACATTCGGCTGTACATCGCCGAGGCTCAGTCCGGCTGCTGCGCGATCTGCGGTGGAGTGAGCACGTGGCTGGGTCTGCCTCTCGCACTGGTGCTCGACCACATCGACGGGAACCCGACCAACAACCGACGGGAGAACCTACGACTGGTGTGCCCGAACTGTGACTCACAGTTGGCGACGTACAAGAGTCGGAACCGCGGCAATGGCCGCCACTTCCGGCGACAGCGGTACGCCGACGGGCAGTCGTATTAGATGGCGGTGACGGGAATCTCGACGAACCGAGGAGGAAACCATGTCTGAAGCTGGCGTCTGGGTGTCATGGGGCATCCCAGCCCGCGGACGCGAAGAGACGGCGTTGGGACTTCTCAAGTCGTCGCTCACGGGCTACCTCGAACAGCTCTCTCGGGAGGGCCGCATCGAGCGCTTCGACGCCGCGATCCTCAAGCCGCAGAGCACGGACTTGGGGGGCTTCCTCCTGATCCAGGGCACCCGCGAGCAGATCGACGCCCTACGCACCGACCGGGGGTTCGAAGCGTGGGTGACTCAGATTCAGCTGGTGGCCGACAGGGTCGGGATCGTCGACGCCTGGGTGGGTGACGGACTGGCCGATGCCTTCGCGCTGTACGAACAGGCCCTGGGCAAACTGTAACGCGACGGACCACCGTGACGAAGGAAACTGGTGGGAAGGCTGTGACGAAATCGGGCTTTCGCCAGTGCGCTCGTCGGGATTGCGATTCAATGTTGCTCATCCGTCGGGGAAGGATGTTTCACCACGTCTAAAGGGGCAGCATGGGAGCCGCAAGGTACATCGGTCGGGTCGGCTCGCTAGCCGTTGCTCTGGGGGTCGGAACTGCGATCGCCACGGGCTACGGGGTCGCCGCCGCAGACGAGACGTCATCCACCAGTTCGGCGAGCTCGGCAAGCTCGACGACCACGTCGGGTGACACCGCTCCCAATCAGGAAACGGCTGCCGGGCCTTCGACGCCGGACGCCACGACGCCGTCGACCAGTACACCGGACTCCTCGGACGACGAGCCGACGACCTCGAGCCCGACCTCCGACGCGCCCTCCGGCGGCATGGTGGTCAGTGCCCAGACGAATACCGGCACCTCGGGCAGCACGTCGACAACGAAACCGACGGCGACGCCCCAACCAGAGGTCACCGAACCCGAGCCCGCGGTCACCGAGCCCGAGCCCGAACCCGCGGTCACCGAACCCAAGTCCGAGGTCACGGCCCCGGAACCGACCGCGCCGCGCAAGAACCCGACGTCCAACGCGACCCCCGCGGCGGCCTCAACGCCGAAACCGACTACGCCGACCGTCTCCTCCGGCACGGTCCAAAAGGCGACCACGACCGAGCCCGTGGCCGCAGCGCCGAAGCCGGCAGTGGTGGCCGCCGCTGCGCCGGTGGTCTCCACCGTCGCCTCGACCAGCACGGCGTCCGTCGCCCGGGTCGCGGCCGTAGAGGTGACCACGCCCACCCCGGCTCCGGCAGCGCCGCAGAACCCGCTGGCCATCGTCAGCAACATGGTGTCCAGCGTCGTCAACTGGGTGCTGAGCCCGTTCATCGGCGCCGGCTCGACCACACCGGCTGAACCGCCCTTCGCCTGGTCCCTGCTGGCCTTCGCCCGCCGCGAGTTCGAGAACTTCGTCACCGCCGTCACCGGTGGTGCCACTCAGCCGCAGGCGGCGACCGTCGATACCACCGAGGTCGCGCTGGCCGCGGCCACCACCGCCTTCGCGCAGGCCGCCGCCGCGGCCGTCAACATTCCGAACTTTCCCCTGCCGGGTGCTCAGCTGAGCCCGTCGACGCAATTCGTCCAATGGGTGACGGGCAACTACCAGACCGGCAACCCGCTGATCGCCGACACGCTGACCCGCTTCGGCATCACCGGCACCGATGTTGGCGTGATCTGGGACAACGGCATGGTCGACGATCCGACGACGCCGTACAACGAGCACCAGGTGCTGATGGCCTTCGGCGATACGTTCAGTGGCGCCAACATGACGGGCAACTGGCGCTTCAACGTGCTGCTCCGCAGCGCGGACACCAACCTCTCCGACGGCATGACGATCCCCAACGGAGAGTGGTTCAACGGCAACATGTTCGGCGGCGCGCCGTTGAGCAGTCCGACCACCGCGCGGCAGATCATCTTCCCCTCCGGCTTGCCTGCCGGCATCACGTTGATCCCCACCGCGGGCATCTCCGTCCCGACGCCCGGTACCCGGTTCGGGGTCACGCAGTACGTCAACTTCATGTCGGTGACGAACTGGGGTCCCGCTGGCACCTGGTCGACGAACTACTCCGCGATCGCGTACTCCACCGACAATGGCGAGAACTGGACCGTCGCGCCCTCCTCGGTGCGCTACAACCAGCCGTATGGCGGCAACAACAACTTCCAGCAGGGCGCCTTCGTCCGACCGGGCGACGGCTACGTCTACAACTACGGCACGCCGAACGGTCGCCAGGGCGCGGCGTACGTATCGCGGGTGGCCGAGAAGGACATCCTCGACACCACCAAGTACGAGTACTACAGCAAGGGTTCGGCGGGCGGATGGTTCGGCATCGGCGCCACCCCGGCCGGCTGGTACAAGAACAACCCCGCCGCGGCGACGCCGGTGTTCGGCCAGGACACCGGTGCGTGTGGCGTCGCGAACCCCGGCAACCAAGTCAGCGAGATGTCGGTGCAGTACAACAAGCAACTGAAGAAGTACGTCGTCCTCCACGGCGATCAGTTCAACAACATCGTCATGCGAACCTCGGACACCCCGCAGGGGGCGTGGTCGACCGCGAAGATTCTCCTGGGTCAGCAGTCCGGCGGCATCTACGCCCCCATGATGCATCCGTGGTCGACGTCCACGATGGGCACCGGCACCGATCTGTACTGGAACCTGTCGCTCTTCACGCCGTACAACGTGATGCTGATGAAGACCGACCTCACCAAGGTCTAGGGCTCGAATCATGTTACGACTGAGCCTGATTGCGTTAGCGCTCGTCGCGGCCTCGCTGTCCGCGCCGACGGTCGCCACCGCCGACCCCGTGGCACCGCAATCGGATTCGTCGTGCTCCGCCGAACTCGCCGACGTGATGACGTGGCCGACCGGTGAAACTCGGCCGCTCGTCTGTACGGGGGTGGCATGGGTGCCCGTCGCCGATCCGTACCCGGTCAGCGACCGCTGGCTCAGCTACGGCCCCGTCATGACGCTGCACGGTGAGGGCCGCCGCAATCCCACGCTGCTGTCGGGTGACTGGACGGCGACCCCGTTGACACCCGAAACCGATTGCCGCGCTAGTCAATCAGCCGTCATTCCCGGTAGTCCGACGGTCGGTCCGCCGCGCACCGACCAAGGGAAGCCGGGTCAGCCGCTGAAGCTCGAGGTGGTACCGAGGCTGTTCACCATCGACCTGACCGGCGACTGCCTGTGGGAGAAGACCGCTTAGGCGGGGCTCCAACGGTGGGGTTCTGAACCTAGACTCGAAGCGTGCGCGACGTGCTGGATGAATTGCTCTCGGTGTGGCGGGCCGGTGGTACGGCCGGCCTGGCGACCGTCGTGCGCACCATGAAGTCGGCGCCCCGCGCGCCGGGGGCGGCCATGGTGGTGTCGCCGGACGGCACGGTCGCCGGTTCGGTGTCGGGTGGCTGCGTCGAGGCGGCGGTCTACGATCTCGCCGGTGAGGTGGTCGCCACCGGGCGGCCCCAACTGCAGCGCTACGGCATCACCGACGACGATGCCTTCGCCGTCGGGCTGACCTGCGGCGGGATCATCGACATCTTTGCAGAGCCGTTGTCGCGCAGCACCTTCCCGCAGCTCGACGCCATCGCCGACGACATTGCCTCGCATCGTCCGACGGCGGTGGCGACGGTGATCTCCCATCCCGACGTCGAGTGGGTCGGGCGCCGGCTGGTGATCGGCGAGTCCCGCGCCGAGGGCTCGCTCGGATCGACCCGCGCGGATGACGCGGTCGCCGACGACGCCCGCGGCCTGCTGGCTGCCGGGCGAACCGCCGTGCTCACCTACGGCCCGGACGGTCAACGCCAGAGCGAGGGCATGGAGGTCTTCGTCGCCAGTCACGCCCCACGGCCGCGGATGATCGTCTTCGGCGCCATCGACTTCGCTGCGGCGCTCACCCGGCAGGGCGCGCTGCTCGGCTACCGCGTCACCGTGTGCGACGCGCGACCCGTCTTCGCGACCCCCGCGCGTTTCCCCGCCGCCGACGAGGTGGTCGTCGACTGGCCCGATCGCTACCTCGCCGGTCAGCAGGCCTCGGGGGGCATCGACGCCAGAACCGTGATCTGCGTGCTCACCCACGACCCCAAGTTCGACGTGCCCGTGCTCGCGGTGGCGCTCCGCTTGCCCCGGGTCGGCTACGTGGGCGCAATGGGCTCGCGGCAGACGCATGCCGACCGCCTCGACCGCCTGCGGGACATCGGCCTGACGGAGGCCGAGACGGGTCGGCTGTCCAGCCCCATCGGACTAGATCTCGGCGCCCGCACCCCCGAGGAGACGGCCGTGTCGATCGTCGCCGAGATCATCGCCCGGCGGTGGGGCGGTGGCGGCCGCCCGCTGGCCGAGGTACACACGCGCATTCACCACGACGCCCACGAGATCGCCCCGGCAGGACTCCCCGACGTGCGATAACGTCACTCTCCCTTTTTGCTACCAGCGCTCTCCGTGTACGATAACGGCGCTGTCGCTGTCATGTGACGCCCGCCACTTACACGCGAAAGCGATTGAGGAGAGAGCGCGTGACCGTCAGCCAGTCGGAGACCCGTTACGTCGGCACGCGGGTCCCCCGTGTGGAGGACAACCGGCTCCTCACCGGACACGGCACGTTCGTCGACGACGTCAGTCGCCCGGGGATGGTGCACGCCTGCTTCGTCCGCAGTCCGTTCGCCCACGCCCGCATCAACGGCATCGACGCCACCGCCGCACTCGCCCTGGCCGGCATCCACGCCGTCTTCACCGCCGAGGATCTCAACGCCGACGTGCGGGAGGCCTGGCACGCCGTCGCGGGCAAGGACATCACCGATACTCCGCGTCCTCCACTGGCCGCTGGCGAGGTCAAGTTCGTCGGCGATCCGGTTGCCTTGGTGATCGCCGATAGCAGGTATCTCGCCGAGGACGCCGCCGACCTGGTGGCCGTCGACTACGAACCCCTGCCCGCCGTCGCCGACTTCCGCAGGGCGACCGGCGGCACCGAGGCCGGTGTCGCGGTGGTCCACGACGCCTACCCCGACAACGTCGCGGGCGGCATGGCGGGCATGCCACCGGACGAGGAAGTGTTCTCGTCGGCCGCGTACGTCGTGAGCGAGAACGTCTACCAGCAGACCTACGTACCCGTGCCCATCGAGACGCGGGGACTGGTCGTGGAGTGGACGGCGCCCACCGGCGAGCTGACCATCTGGGCCTCCACGCAGACACCTCACGAGTTACGCGCCTTCAGCGCAAGACTTCTCGGCATTCCCGCCCAGCACGTCCGGGTGATCATGCGCGACACCGGTGGCGGCTTCGGACAGAAGGTCGTCCCGATGCGCGAGGACATGTGCATCCTGCTCGCGGCCCGCAAGGTGCCCGGTGCGCTGAAGTGGATCGAGGACCGCCGCGAGAACCTGATGTCCGCCGGCCAGTCCCGGCACGTAGACGGAACGGCCCGGATGGCCTTCGATGACGACGGCCACTTCCTCGCCGTCGACATCGACTTCGTCCAGGACGTCGGGGCGTACCCGACGCCCTACCCGGTACTCACCACGGCCGCCATCGGCATGTTCTTCCCCGGGCCCTACCGGGTGCCCAAGGCCAGCTTCGCGTACCAGACGGTGTTCTCCAATACCGTTGGGCTGCATGCTTATCGAGGACCATGGCAGTACGAGACCCTGGCCCGGGAAGTCCTCATCGACATCGCCGCCCGCAAGATGAACATGGACCCCGTCGAGCTGCGGCGACGCAACATCCTGCGCGGTGACGAGATGCCCTACGTCAACCCGAACGGGATGCCGTACGACCACGTCGCCCCCGCCGATACCTTCGAACAGGCCGTCAAGATCCTCGACCACGAGGGCTTCCGCAAGGAACAGGCCGAGGCCCTGGCGCAGGGTCGCTACCTCGGCCTCGGGTTCTCCGCCTACATCGAGCCGACGGCCGCCGCCACCGGTCATCTCGCTACCGAGGGCTGCACCATCCGGATGGAGTCCACCGGCAAGATCAACGTATACGTCAACGGCGGCTCGTCCGGGAACAGCATCGAGACGACGGTCGTGCAGCTCACCGCGGACGTCCTCGGCGCCAACATCGAGGACGTGGCCACCATCCAGGGTGACACCGCGGTGACGCCCTACGGTGCGGGCACCCAGGGCAGTCGCAGCGGCCCCATGACGGCGGGCGCCGTGAACGAGGCGGGCAGCATCCTGCGCGAGCGGATCGTCGCGATGGCCGCGCACCGGCTCGGCGTCACCCCCGAGGAAGTCGAGCTCGCGAACTCCCAAGCCCGGCTGCGGGCCGACCCGGAGACGTCGGTCAGCTTCGCTGAACTGGCGTACCGCGCCTACTACGAGCCTCAGCAGCTGCCGCCCGGTACGTCGGCCTCGCTGGAGGCGACGACACGCTTCACGTCGTCGGCGATGATCCACTGGGCCAACGCAACTCACGTCTGCACCTGCGAGGTGGACGTCACCACCGGCCACGTCACGCTGACGCGGTACATCGTCAGCGAAGACGTCGGCGCCATGATCAATCCGAACGTGGTCGAAGGCCAGATCGCGGGCGGGACCGTGCAGGGCATCGGCGGTGCCCTCCTCGAGAACCTGGCCTACGACGACGACGGCAACCCGCTGTCCTCGACGTTCGTCGACTATCTGCTGCCGACCGCGACGGAGGTGCCGTCGATCGAGTACGGCCACGTGGAGATCCCCGGCCCGGGGATCGGCGGCTACAAGGGTGTGGGCGAGGGTGGCGCCATCGGGTCCACCCCGGCGGTGATCAACGCCATCAACGATGCCCTCGCCCCGCTCGGGGTGACCGTGACACAGCTGCCCGCCACCCCCGCCAGCATCGTCGGACTGCTCGAAGCGCAGACCCAGGGAAGGAATCACTAGAGGTGGAATTGAACAACGAATTCCGGGTCGCGGTGCCGACGGCGACGACCTGGAAGGTGCTCACCGACATCGAGCGGATCGCGCCCTGCCTGCCCGGCGCCACGCTACTGACGGTCGACGGGGATGACTTCACCGGCACGGTGAAGGTCAAGGTCGGCCCGATCACGGTGTCGTACCAGGGCGAAGCGTCCTTCCAGGAGCGGGACGAACTCGCCCAGCGGGTCGTCCTCAAGGCCACCGGCAAGGAAACCCGCGGCAACGGCCAGGCCGCGGCGGTCGTCACCGCGCAGCTGAAGGACGACGGAACCACCGGCACCCTCGTGTCGATCACCACCGATCTGACGATCTCAGGCAAGGCGGCGCAATTCGGTCGCGGGGTACTGGCGGATGTCTCGAGCAACCTCATCACTCAGTTCGCCAGGAGTCTGGAGGCCGATCTGCTCGTGGGAACGGCGCCGGCCGGTGACACCGTCGCGCGGCCCGATGCGACCGAATCGGTCGACCTACTCAAGGTCGTCGCCATGCCGATCGCCAAACGCGCCGGACCCGTGGTCGTCGCGGCCGCCGTGGCCGCTGCGATCGGGTTCGTGCTCGGCCGTCGTCACCCGACGTCGTGAAGGCCGCCAACTTCGCCTACCACCGCCCCGACACGGTCACGGACGCGGTGGCGCTGCTACGCGATCACGGTGATGACGCGAAGATCCTCGCCGGCGGGCAGAGTCTGGTCCCGATGCTCGCCATGCGGTTGACGTCCTTCGAGAACCTCATCGACATCTCACGCATATCGGAACTGCAGAGCATCGACCTCGAAGACGGCTGCGTGCGGATCGGTGCGGCGACTCCGCACGCCTTCGTCGGCATGGACGACGAAGTGGCCGAATCGGTTCCGCTGCTGACCATGTCGACGCCCCACATCGGTCACTTCCAGATCCGCACCCGCGGCACCCTCGGCGGTGCCATCGCCCATGCCGACCCCGCCGCCGAATATGCCGCGGTGGCCGTGACACTCGACGCCGTGATCGAGGCGACGTCGTCACGGGGGCGCAGGCAGATCGCGGCATCGGAGTTCTTCACCGGGCTGTGGGAGACCGCTCTTCGACCCGACGAGATCCTGACGGCGGTCCGCTTCCCGGTGTGGTCGGGACGAACCGGATTCGCAGTGCAGGAATTCGCCAGACGCCACGGTGACTTCGCCATCGCCGGGGCGACCGTGGCCGTCGAGGTCGACGACGATGACCACGTAACCCGTTGCGGTATCGGACTTCTGGGGCTCGGTTCGACACCGCGGCGGGCGGCGGACGCCGAGTCCGCCGTCATGGGCAGACACGTCACCGATCTCACCGCCGACGAGATCGGCAGGTTGGCCACGTCGGGCCTCGAAGACGTTCCGGCCGACCTTCAGGGTTCGGCGTCCTACCGCGTCAGGGTCGGTGCCGCCATGGTGTCTCGAGCCTGGAACGAAGCAACGGAGGCCCTCCATGCATGAACTGCCCGTGCGTCTGACGGTCAACGGCCACGACCGCGGCGCGGTGGTCGAACCCCGCGTGACCCTCGCCGACTTCCTCAGGGAGGAGTGCGGGCTGACGGGCACCCACCTCGGCTGCGAACACGGCGCGTGCGGTGCGTGCACGGTGCTGCTGGACGGACAGGCGGTGCGGTCGTGCCTGATCTTCGCTGTCCAGGTCGACGGCCAGGAGGTGACGACGGTGGAGGGCATCGCCGACGCCGACGGCACGCTGTCCCCCATCCAGGCCGCGCTGCGCGAATGCCACGGACTGCAGTGCGGTTTCTGCACCCCCGGCTTCGTCACGTCCATCACCGCGTTGCTGCGCGATAACCCCACCCCCACCGACGAGGAGATCCGCGAGGGCCTGTCGGGCAACTTCTGCCGTTGCACCGGATATCAGGGCATCGTCAACGCGGTCCACCTGGCGGCCTCTCGCATCGAGTAACGCCCGTCCCCGCACCACCGATATCAAGAACGGTATTTGCTGACGTAGTGTTGGTGCGGAGTTTCTCGGGACAGGAGACGGCGAATGAGGTCGAAGCACATCGCGGCGGCGCTACTGATCGCCGCTGGCGCCACGGTCGCCGGGGCCCTCCCTGCGCACGCCGACCCCACCGATGACCAGCGGGCACAACAGATCGATCAAGCCTTCCTCGAGGCGGTCAAGGATCAGGGCCTGCGGCTGAAATCCGACGCGTTCGCCATCGATCTCGCGCACTCCACCTGCGACGTGTTGACGCGCACCGGCTCGGTGGAGAGCGCCCTGCGCCACGTGCAGAACGCCACCGACTGGTCCGACAGCAAGAGCATCGGCTCCTTCGGCAGCCTCTCGGTGCAGGGCTACTGCCCGAAGTCGATGCCCAAGCAGTAAATCTCCGCGGGTAGAAGTAGATGCTCGCCACGGGTGGCGAGCATCTCGACTGGGCGGCGGTGGGCGCCCTGCCGGCGTGGGAGGCCGGCGGCGACGGCCCCGTGAAGAGCGGGTGGCTACGTCACGACCCCGCGCAGCCCGTCGGCGCCGAAGACGGGTTCGAGCATCGCCGAATAGTCCGGGCCCCGCCGCAGCAGCTGCCCGCCGTCGACGTTGATGACCTGCCCGGTGATCCAACTCGCCGCATCGCTGAGCAGGAACACCGCCGCGTTGGCGATGTCCTCCACCTCGCCGACCCGCGGCAGCGGTGTGCTGACGCGGTAGTCCTCGCTCAGCTCCGGCGAATCGAGGACGAGCGCCACGAGTTCGGTGCGGATCAGTCCCGGCCGGATCGAGTTCACGCGTACCCGCGACGCCCCCAGCTCATCGGCGCCGAGTTGCATCAGATGGTCGATCGCGGACTTGCTGACGCCGTACGCGCCGAACCACCGGTGGGTGTTGCTGGCCGCGACCGACGAGATGCCGATGAACGATCCGCCGCCGCCGCGGACCATCTCCCGTGCGGTGTGCTTGAGCACGTACATGGTGCCGTTGACGTTCAAGTCGACGGTTCGCCGCCACGCTTCGGAGTCGACCTGGGTAATGGGGCCGATGGTCTCGGAGCCGCCAGCACAGTGCACGACGCCGTCCAGCGCACCGTGCCACGCCGTGGTGGCCTCCACCATCCGGGTCACTTCGTCCTCGTTGGTGACGTCGGCGGGCTCGTACCGCACCGCACCCGCGCCGTCACCGGCCTGCGCCTCGATCTCGTCCCGGGCGGAGGCCAGCCGGTCGGCGTTGCGGCCGACGAGCATCGCGTCACCACCCGACGCGACGATCGCCGTGGCGACACCCTTGCCGATACCGCTGCCACCACCGGTGACGATGAAGGTTCGATTCGCCAACGAAAGCTGCACCATTGCCCCTTTACGGAAAGAAACTAGAACACGTTCTCGTCATCGAACCACACCTCGACGGCGTATCGTCAGGCCGATGGCAACCCTTCTGATCCCAGCCCGACGACTGCTCATCGCGGGCAGCTTCGCCATGGCGATCGCCGCGGCGCCCGCGGTGGCCGCGTTCACCGTCCCGTCGATCGCTCCGTCCGTCGCGGCGTGCTCGGGCGGCGAGACCGAGGACGTCTACACCAACGCCTGCTCCCCGGACATGGTCCCGAACTCGCCCATCCAGGCCACCGCGGGTGGACTGCCCTCGGTCGACGGAATCCCGTGCACGGGCGGCAACTCGGGCCAGTGCATCGGCCTGTCCGAGGACGCGCCGCAGTACGTGCCGCCCAGCTCGACGGTGGGCTCGAGTCCGACCATCACCGGCTCGACGAACTGACCTCTGTCGGCGACACGCCTCCAGGGAAGGCGCGGTAACTGCGCAGGATGTGGGCAGAATCCCTACAATCCACCCATGCCGCACTTCGAGTTCCCTGCCCGCCGCCTCCTCATCACCGGCGGATTCGCTCTCGCCGTCGCCGTGACCCCGGCAGTGGCCGCTTTCACGCTGCCGTCGGTGGCCTCCGGTTCCCTCGCCGCCTGCGCGACCGGTGAGGACAACGACCAATTCACCGGGGAATGCGTGCCTTTCGTCGTGCCGAACTCCCCGTCGCCATTCACCACTCCGCTCGGCAACCCGGACATCCCAGAGATCGACGGCGTCCCGTGCACGGGCCGCGACTCGGGCGCATGCATCGGTCTCGCCGAGGATGCGCCGCAGTACGTCCCGCCGACCTCGTCCATCGGATCGAGTCCGACGGTCACGGGTTCGACCAACTAGCGGGAACCTGTGCAGATTTCCTACAGCTTCCTTACAATTCTCGCGACTAGCCGTCAATTACCAGAGAAAGCGTGACAATGGCGCATTTTGAAATCCCCGCACGACGCCTGCTCATCGCCGGCGGGTTTGCGCTCGTCGTTGCCGGTGGCCCCGCCGTGGCCGCATTCGCGGTCCCCGTGGCCATCTCGGGGGCGCCGGCGGCGTCATGCCCCGCCGGCGAGGAAGAGGACATGTACACGGGCTCCTGCCTGCCCCACACCGTCCCCAACTCGCCCACCAACAACGGCTACCCCCCGTCGCCGGTCACGCAGAATCCCGGTGGCCTCCCCACGGTCGACGGCATCCCCTGCACGGGTGCGAACACCGGTAAGTGCATCGGCCTTCAGGAGAACGCCCCGAAGTTCGTGCAGCCGCCGACGAGCATCAACGGCCAGTAGAACCCCCATCACGCCCTAGGCGGCGCGACGAGTCGCCTAGAGTCGTGTCATGGCAGCCAAACCAGATCCCGCTGAAATCGGTGACGTCGAGCCCCTGGCCGACAGCACCGCCCGCATGGCCAGGCGCGTCGTCGCCGCCTACGCCACCGACGCCGACGAATGCCGGGTGTTCCTCTCCATGCTTGGCATCGGACCGGCAAAGCTCGAGGCGTAGGTGAGCTCAGGAGGAGGCGAAACAGCCAACTCCGAAGGTTCCGACTTCGTCGTGGTGGCCAACCGGCTACCGATCGACATGGAGCGGCTACCCGACGGCACCACGACGTACAAGCGCAGCCCCGGGGGACTGGTCACCGCCCTGGAACCGCTGTTGCGGAAGCGGCGGGGGGCGTGGATCGGCTGGCCGGGCATCACCGACGGCGACGAGGATCCGATCGTCGAGGACGACCTCGAGATGCGGCCGGTGCGGCTGTCGGCCGAGGACTTCGCCGAGTACTACGAGGGCTTCTCCAACGCCACCCTGTGGCCGCTGTACCACGACGTCATCGTCAAACCCATCTACCACCGCGAGTGGTGGGACCGCTACGTCGAGGTGAACCGTCGCTTCGCCGAGGCGACGGCGAGCGCGGCAGCGCCGGGCGCCACGGTATGGGTTCAGGACTACCAGTTGCAGCTGGTGCCGAAGATGCTGCGCATGCTTCGCCCGGACCTCACCATCGGGTTCTTCCTGCACATCCCCTTTCCGCCCGTCGAACTCTTCATGCAGATGCCGTGGCGCACGGAGATCATCGAAGGCCTACTCGGGGCCGACCTGGTCGGCTTCCATCTGCCGGGCGGCGCCCAGAACTTCCTGATCCTGGCTCGGCGCCTGGTCGGGGCCAATACCTCGCGGGCCACCATCGGCGTGCGGTCCCGGTTCGGCGAGATCCAGGTCGGCTTCCGCAGCGTCAAGGTGGGTGCCTTTCCGATCTCGATCGACTCCGCCGACCTGGACACCAAGGCGCGCGCCCGCGAAGTTCGGCAGCGCGCCAAGCAGATCCGCGCCGAGCTGGGAAATCCGCGCAAGGTCCTTCTCGGCGTCGACCGCCTCGACTACACCAAGGGCATCGACGTACGCCTGCATGCCTTCTCCGAGCTCCTCGACGAAGGCAGGGCCGACCCGACGGACACCGTGCTGGTGCAGCTGGCGACGCCCAGCCGTGAGCGTGTCGAGAGCTACAAGGCGATGCGCGAGGACATCGAACGTCAGGTCGGCCACATCAACGGTGAGTACGGCAAGGTGGGACACCCGGTCGTGCACTATCTGCACCAGGCCGTGCCGCGCGAGGAGTTGATCGCCTTCTTCGTCGCTGCCGACGTCATGTTGGTGACGCCGCTACGGGATGGCATGAACCTGGTCGCCAAGGAGTACGTCGCCTGCCGCAACGACCTCGGCGGCGCGCTGGTGCTCAGTGAATTCACCGGTGCCGCAGCTGAACTCAGGCAGGCCTACCTGACCAACCCGCATCATCTCGATGGCGTGAAGGACTCGATCGAGGCCGCGCTGAACCAGGCCCCAGAAGAGGGCCGGCGGCGGATGCGCATCATGCGCCGGCAGGTACTCGCCCATGACGTCGACCGCTGGGCGCGGTCGTTCCTGGAAGCCCTGGCCGACACGCGGGACGGCGACGCTCCTAGATCGGAGTGATGTCCTTGATCCGCCAGTCCTGGCCGACCTTCTCGTAGTCGACCCGCAGGCGGCTGCCGTCGTAGAGCGGTTGCTTGGTCTTGTCGGTGAGGACGCGGTTCATGTACACCATCACCGAGCCCGAATCCCTTCGGGCGTCGAGCATTCCGACGCCGACCACGTTGACCTGGCTGATGACCTGGCGGTCCCGCGCGGCCGGGATGACGTTCTTGGTGGTGTCGTCCTCGTACTCGCGGCGAAACTCGGGCGTCAACAGCTTGTACGCGTCGGTCCGACTGCGCTCGATCGTCTGGTAGTCGAACCCCAGAATGATCGGAATCTGTTGCGCCGCAAGCTCCGGCAGCTCCGTCCTGGCTTCCTGTTCACCGTTGCGCTCGACGCGGTTCCAGTACAGGGTTCCGCCGATCCCGCCCAGCGCAATGAATCCCGCGGCGAGGAGCAGCCCGACGACCACGATCGACCTGGAGACCAGCTTCGAACTCCGGGCCATCAGTTGCCTCCGTCGGGGTACTTCAGGTCGTAGCCGGTCATGTGCCCGTTGTCGTCCTCGTGCACGATCACCCTCAGCCGGTACGGCTTCGATGGCGAGTTCACGCCGTCGAGGTTGGTGACCGTCACCCGGACCGACACCAGCACCGCGGCATTGCCGGCGGTGTCGTCGACCTTCTCGAGTGCGGCGCCGTTGATGACGGCTTCGGAGCTTGCATTCGTGTCGCGGAAGATGGCCTTCAGGTTCTCGACGTTGTTGCCCTGACTCATCATGTCGCGCAGCGGACCGCTGATCCCGTTGACGAACCGGTTCACGCTGTCGTCGATGTCGTCCTGCGTGTAGCTGAACATGTTCACCACGGTCTGGGATGCGGTGTCGACGAACTCCCGGTCGCGCGCGTCGGCCGCCTCGGCGTGGCGCTGCTGGGTGAACAACAGAGCCACCACCCCGGCCAGCACGGCGACCAGGACTGCGGTCACGCCGAGGCCGAGGGCGGCGACCAGCCTGCGGTGCGGTTGTCGGCGTGGCGGCGGCCCGACCGGCTTCACCGGACGGACGTTCACGACCGACGGCGACTCGACGACCACCTCGGTGGGTGTCCCGGAGGCCGGGCCTGCCGCCCGCGATGCGCGCCGGCGCGGGGTAGCCCTCGTCACCAACTGTGGAGTCTCACTCACTTACGCCTGCCTCGGATCCAACATCAGGTCCACCCATGTCTCTGCGGGGCTGACCTTGTCCATGCCATCGGCGTACACGCCCGTGCCCCCAGCGGGGTCGACGAACACACCGGTCTTCGAATCGTACGTGGCAGCGGCCGGGCCACTCGCCTGCGGCGGTATCGCCTCCGACGGGAGGAGCGGTCCCTGACCGGGTGGGAGCTCGCCCGGCGGGGCCGGGGCGGGAGCCGGCGCCTCGGCGGGCGGTGGCGTCCTGGCGTAGGGCGGCACGATCTGATCCGGCGGTGCATAGAACGGCAGCGGCGGCGGTGGCGGCCCAAGGTCGCTCGGCGGCACCGGAAGTGGGAACGGTGCATTGGGCGCTGGCCCCGGTCCCGGCGGGACACCCGGTGGGAGCTGCACCACCGGCGGCCCGGGGTCGTAGTCCGCTCCTGGCGGAATGTTCGGAAACTTGTTGGGCGGGAATATGTTTCGGTCATTGGTGACCGGGGTGTCGTAGGGCACGGGCGGGCCACGCCACGGGTTGTTGCCGATCGGCACGTACCCGCGGGGGTCACGGCACAGCTGCACGGTCGGCGCCCGCTTACCGGGGAATTCCTGGCACGGATAGTTCCGCGCCCCGCGCACGACCGCGGGATCGTTCTGCGCCGTCTTGCAGTACAGGTCGGTGGGCAGGTCCCGAAGCGTGGTGTCACCCGGGGACCGGATCAGCGGCGGCGGGATGAAGCCCGTCGAGCAGGGGGGAGGATCGCCGAGGTCGACCTTGAAGTCGAGCTTGCCGCCCTCGTCGGCAGGCAGTCCGCCGCCGACCGTGATCAGCGCCGACATCAACGCGGGGAAGATCACCAGCGCCTGTTCAATCGACTTGCGGTAGATGACGCCGATGCGGCCGAAGTTGGCCAGGTTCGCGGCCAGCATCGGGAAGTTGGGTCGGATGCCGTCGAACGTGGTGTTCGCCGCCTGGGCGGTGCCGGGAACCGTCTCCAGCGTCGTCCGCAGTTGCGGGTCGGCGCGGGCCAGCTCGGACGTGAAACGCGCGAGCCCGTCGGACAGCGACTTCACGTCGTCACCGCTTCGGATCTGCGCATCCAGGAACGGTCCGGCCTGATCGATCAGTTGCGAGATCTGACCATAGTTGTCGTTCGCCTCGTCGATGAGCAGACGTGACGACTGGATCATCCGGGCCAGTTCCGGCCCAGATCCGTTGAACGCCTTGAACGTCTCCTGCAGTAGGTCCTTCACCCTGGCGTTGCCGATGCTGTCCACCAGCGTCTCGGCTTGACTCAGCAGGGCGGAGATGTCCTGGCCGACGGCGGTGCGGTCGACGCCGATGTTCGAGCCGTTGCCTAGGCGGCCCGACGACGGGTCCTGCGGCGGGACCAGGTCGATGTACTGTTCGCCCACCGCGGACACGCTCTTCACCGTCGCGGTGACGTTGTCGGGAACCTCGGTGTCGGTGTTGAGCCGCATTGTCGCCACGACGCCCTGGTCGGCGAGGCTCACCTGTTCGACGCGGCCGATGGTCACGCCCCTATAGGTGACGTTGGCATTCTGGTAGAGCCCGCCACCGGCTTCGAAGTCGGCGGTCACCTCGTAGGCGCCGATGCCCACGGCTGCGGGCAGGTGGAGGTAGAACGCCGAGATGGCGCCGACGCAGATCACGGTGACGATCGCGAAGATCGTCAGCTGCAGACGTGTCAGACGGTCGATCATCTAGGGCGTCCCCCCGTCGTGCTGGGTTGCCGCGCCCGGCGGGATCTTGAACGGGTCGACCGCCTGCCCCGATAGGTTCGCCATCGCCCCGGTGAGGAAGTCCGGAGTGTTGATGATCTCGGCCATGTGCTTCATGTTCGGATCGAGACCCTTCGAGGTGGTGAACACCGACTCGCCCGTACGCCGCAGCGTCAGGTCGAAGGTCACGAACACGTTCAGGTAGTCACCGCGGACCGCATTGCGAAGGTACTTGTAGTGGAACGGGAACGTCGGCAGGAACTCGAGGTCCTTGATGAAGTCATCGGCGTTGTCGTTGAGCGCCTTGATGGTTGGGTACAGGTCCATGAAGTCGGCAACGAAGTCGGTCTTGGTCTCCGACAACACGTGCGATGCCACACCCGCGAACGTCCGCAGCGCGGTGAAGGCGTCGACGATGTTGCTTCGGTTGTCGTTGAGCACCTTCAGCGCAGCAGGCAACGAATCGAGCGTGCGACCGAGGCTGTCCCTGCCCCGCGCAAGGATGCTCGCGAAGCGGTTCAGCCCGTCCAGAGCGGAGACGATGTCGGCCGTCTGCTGGTTCAGCGACGAGGTCAGCTCCGCCAGCCGGGGAAGCAGGCCGGCGAACTGACCAGAACGCCCGGCCACCGCTGCGTACATCTCGTCGGTGATGTCTTGCAGCGCACCAAGATTGCCCTTGTTGACCACGACGCCCAGTGAAGACAGCACCTCTTCGGTGGTCGGATAGCGGCCCGCCCTGGACAGCGGGATGTTGGAACCTTGACGCAGTTTGCCCTGACCCGCTTGGTCCTGCGGCGGAGCGAGGTCGATGTGTTGAGATCCGAGCAGCGACGTCTGGGCGACCTTGGCGGTCACGTTCTCCGGAAGGTCGACGTCTCCCTCGAGCGACACCTTCACCGCGGCGAAGAACGTGCCGTCGGGCCGCTGGACGGCCTCGATACCCGACACGCTGCCGACCGTGACGTCGTCGACCATCACCGGTGAGTTCTGCGGCAGCGTCGCGACGTCCGGCAGTTCGACCGTGATGGTGTACGAACCGCTGCCGTGGCCCGAGGTGCCCGGCATGTTGAGTGAGTTGAGGCCGCCGAACGCACAGCCAGCCAGCAGTACCGCACCGGAGCCGATCACGACGGTGTTGCGCGCCGTGCGAATTACCCTGCGAGACATAGCCTTCTTGGCCTCCATGGCTAGCCACCCCCCGATTCGGCGGGCAGCGGGTCACCGGGTACCGGTCCGGGCAGCGGTCCACTACCGTCCGGTGGCGTGCCGTAGCCCTCCGCCGGAGCACCCACCTGCGACACCTGTCCCGGGACCGGGGGCGGCGGCAGGAGGAGGTCACTGATCCTGCCGTCGGGTCCGATCGTCGGCGGCGTGACGCCAGGCGCGGGCTGCCACTGCAGATACGGCACCGGGGTCTGCGCCTTGGCCTCGGTCTCCGGTGTGTCGTAGATGATCTGACCCTTATAGGCCGTGATGCTGTTGATGGGGTGGAACAGGATCGGCGGGTAGTTCACCGCAAGACGCTTGAACACGGGGCCCATCCGCTGGCGGCAGATCTCGGCCCGCTTGTAGTTGTCGGGCGAGGCGCCGACGTCGAACGTGCCGCCACAGATGAACTGAACCGGGTTGGCGAAGTTGGGCAGCGACAGCAGGCCGCCGACGGTGCCCTGGGCCGGGTTGTAGATGTTGTAGAAGTTCGCCAGCCCGTTGGGCGTGATGTGCAGGACCTGTTCGATGTCGTCACTGTGCTCGGTGAGCAGGTTGGTGAAGTCGGTGAGCTTGCCGATTTGTCCGATCAGCGCCTCGTTGTTCTCGTCGAGGAAGCCCTTGACGTCGGCCAGCGCCTGATTCAGCGTGCCGAGGGTCTGATCGAGATCCTTCGAGCTGTCGGCGAGCACCTGCGATACCGAGGCGACGTGATTGGAGAACTGCACGATCTGCTCGTTGCTGTTCGCCAGCGCGTTCACCAGCACCTGCAGATTGCGCACGGTCCCGAACAGGTCCGTGCGCGAATCTCCGAGACGTCCTGCGGTCTGAGACAATTCGCGCAGCGCGTTGCGGAACGAGTCGCCGTTACCGTCGAAGGTGTCGGCGGCCTGGTTCACGAATGTGGCCAGCGGTCCCTGCATGTCACCCTGCTTCGGACCCAGCGATGCGCTGAGCTGGGTGAGCTGTTCCTTGACGTCGTCCCACTCGACCGGGACACCGGTGCGGTCCAACCCGATCTGCGCTCCATCGGCGAGTACGGCACCTCCGGTGTAGGCGGGGGTGAACTGAATGAACCTCGCCGACACCAGGTTCGGGGCGATGATGAGTGCGCGGGCATCGGCCGGCAGCTTCACGCCGTCCTCGACGGTGATCGTGACCTTCACGTCCTCGGCCCGCGGTTCGATCGAGTCGATGGTTCCGATCGGGACGCCGACCACGCGCACGTCGTCACCCGGGTACAGGCCGACCGTGGACGGGAAGTACGCGACCACCTGGTGCGCGTTGGCCGACGGCCAGAGCACGAAGGCCCCGCCGACCAGTGCGGCGACCAGCATGCCGATGACGGCGATGCGCAGCCCCCGATTCGGTCTCTTCATCGAATTCTTCTGTGTCATGGTGACTTCGGCCTGATGACCATGCGCTCGGAGATGAACCCGCGGAGGTAGTCCGCCAGGCTGTCGGGCAGCTTCCCCGGCTGGAAGTAGGTATCGAGCAGCACTTCGGACAGGGTGGCCGGAGGCAGGCCGTAGAGGTTGATCTGGAAGCCGGGACCTGAGCCGACGACTTCGCCGAGCGCCGTGGCGTAGGGCGGCAGTCTGCGCAACGCCTCGCCGATGTGTTCCTTGCGCTCCAAGAGGTTGTCGAGCACGGCATTGAGCTTCTGCAGGGCGGGGGCGAACTCACGCTTGTTGTCGGCGACGAAGCCCGAGAGTTGTTCGGAGACACCCTGAATGCCGCCGATGAGGTTGCTCAGCGCTTGACGCTTCTCGTCGAGGGCGGCGAACAGCAGGTTTCCGTCGGTGATGAGTTGGTTCACCTGACCGGCGCGCTGGGCCAGCGTGTCGGACACCTTCTTGGCATGCGCGAGCAGTTGTTCGAGTGCCTCGTCGCGTCGGTTGAGGCTGCGGGAGAGGTCGGCTACGCCGTCGAGCGCACCTCGCAGCTGCGGCGTCGCATCGTGCAACGTGTCGGTCAGCGTCTGCAGGGCCAACTCGAACTTGGGCTTGTCGAGTTCGCCCGCGTTCTCCCCGAGATCCTGCAAGGCGGTGTTGAGGGTGTAGGGAGTCGTGGTGCGGCCCAACGGAATCATCGTCGTGCTGCCGGCCCCCTTGGGCGTCACCGCGAGCGACTTCTGCCCGAGCACCGTATCGGTCTTGATGGCGACCAGGGACTGATCGCCGACCCGGACCTTGCGGTCGACGGTGAACTTCACCAGAGCCGAGTCGCCGGCGAGTTCGATCGAACCGACCTTTCCGACCTTGATGCCGGACACGCTGACGTCGTTGCCGGGGGTGATGCCGCCGGCGTCGGTGAAGTACGCCTCGTAGTTCTTGCCCTGGGGCCAGAACGGAAGTCCCGTGTAGCCGAACGAGACGAGTACCAGGCACGCCACGAGAGCGATGCCGAAGATACCGGTGCGTACCGGATTGCTCTCTGGGTTTCGATGGCTGGGCCTAGCCATTCTCCGAGCACCTACCCTTCGACGGATCGGGGGGACCACCGAACGGGATCAGGATGTCGCTGCCCGCCGGTCCGTTGATCTTCATGCGGATCGAGCAGTAGTAGATGTTGAAGAAGGAGCCGTAGGCGCCGAGAGCGTTGAGCCGCAGGTAGTTCTCGGCCAGCGGCTCGATCACCTTGTTGATGTCACCCTTGCGCTCATCCATCCGCTGCGCCAGGGGGCGAAGGTTCTCGATGACACCCTGGATCGGCCGCCTGCCGTTGGCCAGCAGCTCCGTCAGGTCGTTGGTGGCCGACGACAGCGGCGGGATCGCGCCGGCGATGGGATCGCGATTCTGAGCCAGACCGGTGATGAGCTGCTGGAGTTGATCGACTGCTGCGTCGAACTCGGCGCCCTTCTCGTCGACGGTGCCGAGCACCGCGTTGAGATTGTCGATGGTGTCCCCGATCAGCTGGTCGCGGGCGGCCAGGTCCTGGGTGAACGACGACGTGGTGGCCAGAAGCGTGGACAACGACCCGCCCTGCCCCTGGAGCAGTTCGATGACGGCGTTGCTGACCTCGTTGACCTTGCTGCCGTCGAGACCCTTGAGCACGGGCCGGAGTCCACCGAGCAAGGCGTCGAGGTCCAGCGCGGGCTGCGTGTTCTCTTTGGCGATGGTGGCGCCCGCCGGAAGCTTGCGCAATTCGCCTGGGCCCGAGGTGATTTCGAGGTACCGGTCGCCGACGAGGTTCTGGTAGCGCACGACGGCCCTGGTCGAGGTGTACAGCTGGTAGCGGTCGCTGACGTCGAACGCGACGTCGACGGTGTTGTCGGGATTGAGTTCGACGCCCTTCACCGAGCCCACCGGCACGCCGGCGATCCGCACGTCCTGACCCGCCTTGAGCCGCGACGCCTCGGTGAACGTGGCGTGGAAGGTGCTCCCGGACGCGAACCGGAACTGTCCGAAGACCACCACCAAGCCCGCAGCCACCAGCAGCATGACGACGGTGAAGACGCTGACGTTGATGAGCGTCTTGTCGCGCTTCATCAATGCCCCACGTTCTTCGCGCAAGCGCTCATCAGAAATCATCTCTTTCCGCGTACGCCCCGTGGAACAGGAACTGCAGCGTCGACGGTGCGTCGAATTGCAGTTCCGTGTTGGGCTGGAACGGAATGTAGGCATTGTCGGTGACCAGGAACGGCGAGCGGTACCACGTACCGCCGTACTGCTTGCTGGGCATGTCCGGCAACCCGCGGCAGTTGGGGCCGCCGGACGCGTTCACCATCGGCAGGCTCTCGGGATAGGTGTAGGCGGGCGCGCCGGGCAGGAAGTTCGACGCCACGAACAGACCGGGCCGGATACCGCCGATGACGGGTGCGAACGTGTCCAGCGCCTTCGCCGAACCCTTGAGCACACAACCGAATTCCGGTGAATAGTCACCTGCCACCTTCAGCGGCGCCCGGAGCCGCTGGATCGCCGCGATGAAGTCCTCGGCCCCCGGCGCCAGGGTGGCGGTGCCGTTGTTGGCCAGACCGGTCGCCGCCAGCAGGGTCGCGTTCAGGTTGTCCTGTTGATCGACGATGGTCTTGCTGAGCGTGGGCGCGTTGTCGAACACCGTCACCAGGTCGGGTGCTGCGTCGGCGTAGACGTTGCCGACCACCCCGGTCTTCTGAAAGAGCTGCTGCAGCGCGGGCAGCTTTGGATTGAATTGCTGCAGATAGGAATCGAGGCCCGCGAGCGTAGCGCCGAGGTCGTCGCCATTGCCACGAAGCCCTTCCCCGAGGGCGCTCAGCGTGGCATTGAGATTGATGGGGTCGACCTTCTGCAGGGTGTTGGTGAGCGACTCGAAGAGCGTGTTCACCTCGAGCTGCACGGCGTCGGCGTTGACCCGTGCGCCGGGGCGCAGCGAGCCGTCCCTCGGCTCCGCCGGCGTCACGAACTCCACCGACTTGGCGCCGAAGACCGTGGTCCCCGCGATCCGGACCGTCGCGTTCGACGGGATGTACTGCAGCTGGCTGCTGTCCATCGCGAGCGTCAGCTTCGCGTCATTGCCCGCGTACTCGATGGCCGCGACCTTGCCGATCTGGATACCGCGGTACTTGACCTTGGCGTCGGTCTCCATCACCAGGCCGGCGCGTGGGGCCGTCACCGTCACCGTGTCGGTGGGGGTGAATGCCGCCGTGTAGGAGAGGTAGGTGAAGACGACGGCCGCCAACAGGACAGCCGCGAGGATCGCAGCGGCGATCCTCACATGACTGCGCTTGGCGTCACCCATCGTCGTTCCCGCCTATCCGGACAGATTGAAGTTGCCCGACGCGCCGTAGACGGCCAGGGAGATGAACAGGGTGATGGTGACGACCACGACCAGCGAGGTGCGCACCGCCTGACCGACGGCGATGCCGACGCCGACGGGACCGCCGGAGGCGTTGAAGCCGTAGTAGGTATGCACCAGCATGACCGCAATCGACATGACGATGGCCTGAAGGAACGACCACAACAGGTCGGTCGGCACTAGGAACGTGTTGAAGTAGTGGTCGTAGAGACCCTTGGACTGCCCGTTGATGAACACGGTCGTGAACCGCGCGGCGAAGAACGCCGCCAACACCGACAGGGAGTACAGCGGAACGATCGCGATCAACCCGGCCACGATGCGGGTCGACACCAGGTAGGACACCGAGTGCACGGCCATCGCCTCGACGGCGTCGATCTCCTCGGCGACCCGCATGGCGCCAAGTTGCGCGGTGGTGCCCGCGCCGATGGTCGCGGCCAACGCGATGCCGGCGATCACGGGTGCCACGATGCGGACGTTGAGGAAGGCCGAGAGGAAGCCCGTCAGAGCTTCGATGCCGATGTTGCCCAGCGACGAATAGCCCTGCACCGCAATGACACCGCCGGAGGCCAACGTAAGGAAGGCCGCCACCCCGACGGTGCCGCCGATCATCACGAGGGCTCCGGCGCCCATCGTCATCTCGGCGATGAGGCGGATGGTCTCCTTGCGGTAGCGGGTCAGCGCCTTCGGGATGTAGCGCACCGACCGGCCGTAGAAGAGCGCCTGCTCGCCCACCACGTCGATGGCCCGTGGCACCCCGCGGAAGGCTCGCCGCAGGCGCACCGTGGCGTCGTAGCTCATGACTGTCTCTTCTTCGCGCGAGCGCTCATCATCGACATGTTCTTCGCGCGAGCGCTCATCATCGACATGTTCTTCGCGCGAGCGCTCATCATCGCGCCAGCACCCTGACCCCGACCGCCGTCAGGATCACGTTGATCACGAACAGACAGATGAAGGCGTAGACCACGGTCTCGTTGACCGCGACGCCGACGCCCTTCGGGCCGCCCTTGACCGTGAGACCGCGGTAGCAGCCGACCAGCCCGGCCATCAAACCGAACAGCAGGGCCTTGAACATCGCGAGCACCAGCTCACCGAGCCCGGTGAGGATCGTCAGCCCGTTGATGAAGGCGCCCGGGTTGACGCCTTGAAGGAAGACCGAGAATACGTAGCCGCCGGCGATGCCGATCGCGCACACGAGTCCGTTGAGCAGCAGCGCCACCAGCGTGGAGGCGAGCACCCGCGGTACCACGAGGCGCTGGATCGGATCGATGCCGAGCACGCGCATCGCGTCGATCTCTTCGCGGATGGTGCGTGCACCGAGGTCCGCGCAGATCGCCGTCGCACCTGCGCCGGCGACGACCAGCACCGTGACCACGGGGCCGAGCTGAGTGATGGTGCCGAAGGCGGTGCCCGCGCCGGAGAGGTCGGCAGCGCCGAGCTCGCGAAGCAGGATGTTGAGCGTGAAGGCCACCAACACCGTGAAAGGGATGGCGACCAGGAGCGTCGGGATCAGCGATACCCGCGCGATCATCCACGTCTGTTCGAGGAACTCACGAAACTGAAACGGCCTTCGGAAGATCTTGACGAAGGTGTCCAGCGACATCTCGAAGAAACCGCCAACGGCCCGCGCCGGAGCCATCAGCTGCTCCTTCAACCTGGACTCCATTCTCGGGTCGGGCGGTCGGGACGTGCGTGAGGCGAATGATTCAAGAGCACGGGCCGCAACGACCTCTCCACCCCTTGGCTAAGCGTTGCTCTAGTGAGCCGGATCATATTAACTAGAACACGTTCGCAGTGTCAAAGGTCCGTAAATCGCACTTCCACGGATGCATTCGTCCTGGTCAAAGCAAGTGTGACCTAGGTCATTCTGTAACGTGTTCTAGCGCACGCAGCAGCTTGACAACCGAGACTGTCAGTCTCGCGAGGACATCAACCCGTTGGCCGAGAAACCGAGTTCCGGGTCGCGGTCAGCAAAGTACCCGCCGAGCGTGCGGCCGAGATCATCGGGGACCCAGGCATCAGAGCCCGCGGTGAAGTGCTTCTCGGCGGTCGGCGCCGCGACGAGCGTCACCGTCGGACCGTAGACGATGAACAGCTGACCGTTGACCGCCTCGGACGCCGGCGAGGCGAGGAACTGGACGAGCGTGACGACGTGCTCGGGCGAGAGGCCGTCGATCTGGCCCGCCTCGAGTGCAGGGGCGTCGCCGAAGACGTCGGCCGTCATCGCCGTCCTGGCCCGCGGGGCGATGGCGTTGGCACGGACGCCGTAGCGGCTCAGCCCCCGCGCTGCGGTCAGGGTCAGCGCCGTGATGCCTGCCTTGGCCGCCCCGTAGTTGGCTTGGCCGACCGGACCCGCGAGGCCTGCCTCCGACGAGGTGTTGATCAGCCGTCCGTAGACCGTCCCGCCGTTGTCCTTCGCCTTGTCGCGCCAGTACGTCGCGGCGTTGCGGGTCAGCAGGAAGTGACCGCGGAGATGCACGGCGATGACGGCATCCCAGTCCTCGTCGGTCATGTTGAAGAGCATCCGGTCGCGGGTGATGCCCGCGTTGTTCACCACGATCGACAGCCCACCGAGACCGTCCGCCGTAGCGACCAGTTCGTCGGCCGTGCTGCGGGCGCTGATGTCACCCGCGACGGCCACGCCCTTGGACCCCGCGGCAGTGATCTCGTCGAGTACGTCGGACTGATCGAGCGCCGTCTGAATGTCGTTGACGACGACGGTCGCGCCCACCCTCGCCAACCCGATCGCCTCGGCGCGGCCCAGCCCGGCGGCCGCACCCGTCACCACCGCGACCAATCCGGAGAGATCAGTCGAATTCGTTTCCGTGCTCAATTTATGACTACCTCTAGTCTCTGCGGATGAGGGCGGCCCTGGGGCATTCGGCGATGGACTGCTCGGCCAGTGCCTCTTGGTCGGCGGGCACCGCGTCGACCTTGATCACCGCATAGTCCTCGTCGTCCAGATCGAACAGGTCGGGGGCAATGCCCACGCACACGGCGTTGCCTTCACATCGGTCACGATCGACCTCGACTCGCATGAGGATCTCCTCGGCTTTGAAGTGCGGACGTCCCGCCCAGCGTCGGCCCAGAATAACCGCGCCTGGATTCCAAGACTAGAACGTGTTACAACCGGGGAGGACCATGGGTACCCTCGGCGACGAGCAGAACAGATGAGGACGGCAGCGATGCGGATCGGCTACAGCCCCGAGCAAGAGGATTTGCGCCGCGAGTTGCGCTCGTACTTCACCAAGCTGATGACCCCCGAACGAGCCGAGGCGCTGGGCGCGGGCGACGGTGGCGAGATGGGCCGCGGCAGCGTGTACCGCGACACCGTCGCGCAGATGGGCAAGGACGGCTGGCTGACGCTGTCCTGGCCCAAGGAGTTCGGTGGGCAGGCGCGCAGCCCGATGGACGGGCTGATCTTCAACGACGAGGCCTCCATCGCCAACGTGCCGGTGCCGTTCCTGACGATCAACAGCGTGGCGCCGACGATCATGGCGTTCGGCACCGAGGAGCAGAAGAAGTTCTTCCTCCCCAAGATCGCCGCCGGTGAGTTGCACTTCTCGATCGGCTACTCCGAACCCGGCGCTGGCACCGATCTCGCCGCGCTGCGCACCACCGCGGTGCGCGACGGCGACGACTACGTCGTCAACGGGCAGAAGATGTGGACCAGCCTGATCGCCTACGCGGACTACGTGTGGCTGGCCGTCCGCACCAACCCCGAGGCGAAGAAGCACCGCGGCATCTCGATGCTCATCATGCCGACGACCGCCGAGGGCTTCTCCTGGACGCCCGTGCACACCATGGCCGGCGTCGACACGAGCGCGACCTACTACCAGGACGTCCGCATCCCGACCAGCAACCTGGTCGGCGAAGAGAACGCCGGCTGGAAACTGGTGACCAACCAGCTCAACCACGAGCGGGTCGCACTGGTGTCCGCGCAGCCGATCTTCGCCGCCCTCGGCGCGGTGCGGGAGTGGGCCCAGAACACCAAGGACGTCCACGGCAAGCGCCTGATCGACTCGGAGTGGGTGCAGCTCAACCTCGCTCGGGTTCACGCCAAGGGCGAGGTGCTCAAGCTCATCAACTGGGAACTCGCCTCCGCGACCGACGCTTCGCCGTCACCCGCCGACGCCTCGGCGGCCAAGGTGTACGGCACCGAGATGGCCACGGAGGCCTACCGCTTGCTGATGGAGGTGCTCGGCACCGCCGCCACCCTGCGGGCAGACTCCCCTGGCGCGCTGCTGCGCGGCCGCATCGAACGGATGCACCGGTCGTGTCTCATCCTCACCTTCGGTGGCGGTACCAACGAGATCCAGCGCGACATCATCGGCATGGTCGCCCTGGGGCTACCCAGGGTCAACCGCTAGCCCGCGAGCCCTCGAACAGACTAAGGACGAACATGGACTTCACCACCACCGAGGCCGCGAATGACCTTGGCGGCCTCGCTCGCTCGATCGTCGACTCGGTGTGCACACCCGACCGCCAACGCGAGCTGGACAAGCTCGACGAGCGCTTCGACCGCGACCTCTGGTCCAAGTTGATCGGTGCCGACATCCTCTCCACGACAGCGCCGGAATCGTTGGGCGGCGGCGGCTTCGGGGTGCTGGAGGAGACCGCCGTGCTCGTCGCACTCGGCCGTCAGATCGCGGCGGTGCCCTACCTCGAGTCCGTCGTACTCGCCGCGGGTGCACTGGCAAGGTTCGGATCCGAATCCTTGCAACGCGATTGGGCAGTGCCCGCGGTAGAGGGTGCGAAGATCCTGACCATTGCGCTCGACGGCGAGATGGGACAGGGACCGGTGCAGGCCCAGGCCACCGGTGAGGGCTTCCGGCTCACCGGCTCCAGGGCGCTGGTCGGGTACGGTCCCGTCGCCGACGCGTTCCTGGTGCCCGCCGAGACGGATTCGGGCACCCGGGTCTTCCTCGTCGCGGCGGGCGACTCCGGCGCCTCCGTCAGCTCACTCGACACCACCGGGCACGGCAGTGTCGGCCACCTGGAACTGTCGAGCGTCGACGTCGCTGCCGATCGCGTCGTCGGCAGCGAAGAGGTCCTGACCTGGCTCGTCACTCGGAATGCACTCGGCCGCAGCGCCTTTCAGCTCGGCGTACTCGAGCGGGCGCTGGAGCTGACCGCGGAGTACGCCAGGGAACGTCACCAGTTCGACCGTCCCATCGGCAGCTTCCAGGCCGTGGGCCAGCGACTCGCCGACGGGTACATCGACGTCAAGGGCCTCCGGCTGACGCTCACCCAGGCGGCTTGGCTCCTGTCGGAGGATCTGCCCGCCGAACTCGAGGTGGGGACGGCGGCGTTCTGGGCAGCCGAAGCGGGCCACCGGGTCGCCCACACCACGGTGCACGTCCACGGCGGGGTGGGCATCGACACCGACCACCCCGTACACCGTTACTTCCTCGCCGCCAAGCAGACCGAGTTCGCCGTCGGCGGCGCCACCGGACAGCTGTTACGCATCGGCCGTGAGCTGGCCGAGACACCAGCCTGAGCTCAAGGGTGACCGAAGAAGACCATCCCACCGTCACGGAGCTGCTCGCGCCGCTGGTCGAGGTCACCGATCGAGGTGTGCACGAGGGTGATTCCTTCGTCTGCTGGCGTGATCACCTGCGGGCCGGCGCGGAGGTGGCCGCGGCCCTCACCGCGCGCCTCGACCCGGCCAAGCCACCGCACGTCGGGCTGATGCTGGGCAACACCACCTTCTTCTCGTCGGTGCTGGTGGCAGCCGGTCTCAGCGGACTGGTGACCGTCGGCCTCAATCCGACGCGACGGGGTGAGGCGTTCGCCCGCGACGTGACGCGCGCCGACTGCCAGCTGGTGCTGACCGATGACGTGGCCGCCGTCGCCGACGGTCTCCCCGACGGCATCCCGTGCCTCGACGTCGAATCACCGCAATGGGCAGCCGAATTGGCGAGTTTCAGCGGTACGCCGGTGACGTTCGCCGACACCCACCCCGACGACCTGTTCATGCTGATCTTCACGTCCGGCACCAGCGGGGAGCCCAAGGCGGTGCGTGTCACCCATGACAAGGTGGCGTTCCCGGGTGCCATGCTGTCGACACGGTTCGGGCTCGGCCGCGATGACACGTTCTACCTATCCATGCCCCTGTTCCACTCCAACGCCATCATGGCGGGTTGGGCGGTCGCAGCTGCGGCCCGCGGCTCGATTGCCTTGCGGCGCAAGTTCTCCGCGTCGCAATTCATTCCCGACATCCGCCGCTATGGGGCGACCTACGCCAACTACGTCGGCAAGCCACTTTCCTACGTCCTGGCCACCCCACCCCGTGACGACGATGCCGACAACCCGCTGCGGTTCATGTACGGCAACGAGGGCGCGCCCCGTGATCTACCGCTGTTCGCCGAGAGGTTCGGCGCCTACGTGGTCGACGGATTCGGTTCGACCGAGGGGGGCGTCGCGATCGCTCGGACCCCGGACACTCCCGACGGCTCACTCGGACCCCTGACCGACGAGATCGCGATCCTCGACGTGGAGACCGGCGAGCCATGCCCAGCCGGAAAGGTGGGCGAGTTGGTCAATCCGACGGGCCGGGGCTGGTTCCGCGGGTACTACCGCGACGAGGGCGCCGAGCAGGAGCGGATGCACGGCGGGGTCTATCACAGCGGCGATCTCGCGTACTGCGACGACGCGGGCTACGTCTACTTCGCCGGCCGGCTCGGCGACTGGATGCGCGTCGACGGCGAGAATCTGGGCACTGCCCCGATCGAACGAATTTTGTCGCGGCACGATGACGTTCTGGAAGCCGCCGTCTACGCCATCCCCGATCCGCACGTCGGAGACCGGGTGATGGCTGCGCTGGTGTTGATCCCCGGCGCGACGTTCGACGCCGACGAGTTCGCCGACTTCCTCACCCGCCAAGCCGATCTGGGGCCCAAGCAGTGGCCGAGGTTCGTGCGGGTCTGCACCGCGCTGCCGCGCACCGAGACGTTCAAGGTCCTCAAGCGACTGTTGTCGGCGGAGGCCCTGGACTGCCGCGACCCGGTGCACCCCATCGTTCGATAGCGTCTGGCCGGCAGCGCCACCTCGTCGTGCGGGCCCTCCTCGACTGGTATCGCCAGGCCCAACAGCCGTTCATCCAAGGCGCGGTAGGCCGCTACCCGCGGCGCGTCGTGAACGAAGCGGACACGACGGACACGCGGAAGCCGTTGACGAACGGGTTCATTCGACGGCGAAACCGTCCCGACGCTGAAATAGCCATGCGAGCAAACACCAGCAGTCGATGACACCTCGACCCGACGAACCACAAGACTTACTTAGATCAAAGTCGAGTAGAAATACTCACCCTGTACAAGGCACGTTTTGAGCTACGATTCTCCGCGGATTGGACAGCCTTCTCGCTTGCCAGCAGTCTCCACGAGTGAAGCATCCGAATACGAGGAGTCAACACATGAGAGCATCGGCCCTCACCGGTGTGGCTGCGGCCGCCACCGCGCTTGCCGTCGTCCTGTCCGGCTGCGGCTCGGATACGACCACCGCGACGTCCAGCAGTTCGAGCACGAGCAAGTCGTCGTCGACCGAATCGACGACCTCCAAGAAGCCGAAGGTGTCCGAGACCACCGAGCAGGCGGCAGGTCCGAATCCGACGATTGCGGACTACATCAAGGAGAACGACATTCAGGAGATCGGGGTCAAGATGGGTGATCCCGCCGCGCCTGCGGTCAACCTCCCCGTCCCGGACGGCTGGCAACCGCTGAGCCCCGAAGAGGCGCCCGAGTACGCCTACGGCGCCATCATCTACACCGGCCCGGAATTCGAAGCCGACCCGCCGAACATCGTCGCGTTGATGTCCAAGCTGACCGGGAATGTCGACCCGCAGCAGATCATCGACCTCGCGCCGGGCGAGCTGAACAACCTCCCCGACTACAAGCCCGGCAACGAGGGTGAGACGAGCACTCTGGGCGACTACCCGGCGTACGTGCTCGGTGGCACGTACACCCGGGACGGCGCAACGCGTTTCATTGCGCAGAAGACCGTGGTGATTCCCGCCGCCGACGGGTTGTACGTACTGCAGCTGAACGTCGACGGACCGGAGGCCGCGGGTGACGTGCTCGCCGCCGCGACCGAGAAGATCGACAGCGACACCACCATCGGCTGATCGGGCCGAATGGCCAACGCCGCCATGGTGCTTCGAGCACCGTGGCGGCGTTCGGCGTCTCAGCCCCGGATGTCGTCGAGGCGGCGGGTGGCGTCCTCGAAGCCCGATACGAGCTCGGCCATGATGTCTGCGACGGGCCGGATCTCGTTCATCCGCCCGACGATCTGCCCGACGGGCATCGCCACGGTCGTCGGATCCGCCGACTCGCTCATCCGTTGGTGCGCTTCACTGACGAGGATGTTCTGTAACGGCATCGGCAGTGGCTCGGGGGCGCCGTCGGCGTCCCAGGCGTCGGTCCAGCGACTCTTGAGTAGTCGCGCCGGTTTGCCGGTGTAGATGCGCCGCCGGACGGTGTCACTCGACGTGGCGGCCAGCATCGCCTCCTGGATCACCGAACGTCCGGACGGCAGGCGTTCGCCGAGGTCGTATTCGGCGGCGGTGAGGAAGGCCGAGCCCATCCATACCCCCTGGGCGCCGAGGGCGAGCGCCGCTGCGACCTGGCGGCCCGAGCCGATGCCACCTGCGGCCAACACGGCCGCCTTGCCGTCGAGTGCGTCGACGACTTCGGGTACCAGCACCATCGAGGCGATCTCGCCCGTGTGGCCGCCCGCCTCGTGTCCCTGCGCGATGACGATGTCGACGCCGATGTCGAGATGCCGCTGGGCGTGCTTTGCGCTACCCGCCAGGGCGGCCACCGGGACGCCCGCGGCATGCACCTGCTCGATGACGTCCTTGGGCGGGGTTCCCAGCGCATTGGCGATCAGCTTGATCGGATGCTTGAGCGCAACCTCGACGTGTGACCGGGCAACTGAATGCAGCCATCCCAGAACGCCTTCCGAGCGCTCCTCGTCATCGGCCAGCGGTGGGACACCCAGATCGGCGAGCGTCTTGTCGACGAAGTCGCGCATGTCCTGCGGGATCAGCTTGTTGATGTCGACGCTGCTGCCCTCGGTGGGCACCTTCGCCGGCATGACGATGTCCACACCGTAGGGCTTGCCGTCGGTGTTGGCGTCCATCCATTGCAGGACGGCTTCGAGATCATCGGCGTGGTTGAATCGCACGCAGCCGAGCACTCCGAGCCCACCTGCACGGGTGACCGCCGCCGCCACCTTCTCCGACGGCGTGAACACGAAGATCGGATACTCGATACCGAAACGCTCGCAGAGTTCGGTCTTGATCATGCTTGAACCCCAACGTGTTTGGCGTGGACCTCATCGGCCGGTCCGGCCTCGGTGACTTCCTTGGCCCAGCGGTAGTCGGGCTTGCCCGCCGGGGAGCGCTTCACCTCCGCGACGTACCAGAGACTGCGCGGCACCTTGTAGCCGGCGATCTCGCTGCGGACGAACGCGTCGAGCTCCGCCAGCGTCGGCCTGGTGCCCTCGCGGGGATGGACGACGGCGGCGACGTGCTGACCGAAACGCGGATCGGGGACACCGACCACCAGTGCGTCGAACACGTCGGGGTGTCCCTTGAGGGCGGCCTCCACCTCTTCTGGGTAGATCTTCTCGCCACCGCTGTTGATGGAGACCGAGCCGCGGCCGAGCATGGTGACGCTGCCGTCCTCCTCGACCTGGGCGTAGTCGCCCGGAATCGCATAGCGCACACCGTTGATGGTCTGGAAGGTCTCGGCCGTCTTCTGCTCGTCCTTGAAGTAGCCGACGGGGATGTGTCCGCGTTTGGCGATGATGCCGCGCACGCCGGAGCCGGGCACCACCGGGTTGCCGTCTTCGTCGAGCACGACCGTGTTCTTGTCGATGGTCACCCGGGGACCACCGGTGTGCGACTGCCCCTTTGCCACGATGCTGGTGCCACCGAAACCCGTCTCCGAGGAACCGATCGAATCGGTGATGATCCGGTCGGGCAGCAGCTCGAGGAACTTCTCCTTGATGCTGGTGGAGAACAGCGCGGCGGTGCTGGCGAGCAGGAAGAGAGAGCTCAGGTCGTACTCGGTCCCCTTCTCCTGGTGAGCGAGCAGCGCGTCGAGCAGCGGCCGGGCCATCGCGTCACCGGTGAAGAACAAAAGGTTCACCTTGTGCTCGTGGATCATCCGCCACACCGCGTCGGCATCGAACTCCGGTGCCAGCACGACGGTTTGACCGGAGAACAGCGACATCCACGTGGCCGACTGCGTGGCGCCGTGGATCATCGGCGGGATGGGCAGCCGGATCATCGGCGGATTCGCCGCGGCGGCCTTCGACAGGTCGTACTCGTCGGCGATGGGCTCACCGGTGGCAAAATCGGTGCCGCCGAACAACACTCGGTAGATGTCCTCGTGGCGCCACATCACGCCCTTGGGGAATCCCGTGGTGCCGCCGGTGTAGAGCAGGTAGATGTCGTCGGCGCTGCGGGGGCCGAAGTCGCGTTCGGGCGACCCCTGCTCCACGGCCGCGTAGAACTCGACGCCGCCGTACCGCTGGTAGTCCAGATCGCTTCCATCGTCAACCACCAGGACGGTCTTCACATTCGGCGTGTCGGGCAGCACGTTGGCGACGCGGTCGGCGTACTGACGCTCGTGCACCAAGGCGACCATGTCGGAGTTGTCGAACAGGTAGCGCAGTTCGCCTTCGACATAGCGGAAGTTGACGTTGACCAGGATGGCGCCCGCCTTGACGACGCCGAGCATCGCGATCACGATCTCGATGCGGTTGCGGCAGTAAAGGCCTACCTTGTCGTCCTTCTGCACACCCTGGTCGAGGAGGTAGTGGGCGAGGCGGTTCGCCTTGTCCTCCAACTCGGCGTAGGTGAGCTGCTGGTCGTCGCAGATCAGGGCGACACGGTCAGGCACGGCATCGATGGCGTGCTCGGCAAGATCGGCGATATTCAGGGCCACGGAACCTAAACTAGAACGTGTTACATTTTGAGACAAGTCCATGGCGCGAAGCTGGAAGGCGGATATCGGTGAGCGATCCAGAAAAGGGGCCCGACGCCCTCATTGAGCAGCGCGGACACACCCTGATCCTGACGCTGAACCGGCCGGAGGCGCGCAACGCGCTTTCGACCGAGATGCTCTCGATAATGGTCGACGCCTGGGACCGCGTCGACTCCGATCCAGAGATTCGTTCGTGCATCCTGACGGGTGCGGGCGGCTACTTCTGTGCCGGGATGGACCTGAAGGCGGCCACCAAGGCTCCCCCTGGCGATTCCTTCAAGAGCGGTGGCTACGACCCGACGCGCATCGACGGGCTGCTCAAGGGCCGGCGGCTGACCAAGCCACTGATCGCCGCCGTCGAGGGTCCCGCGATCGCGGGTGGCACCGAGATCCTGCAGGGCACCGACATCCGCATCGCGGGCGAGAGCGCGAAGTTCGGCATCTCCGAGGCCAAGTGGAGCCTGTACCCGATGGGCGGATCCGCGGTGCGCCTGGTGCGCCAGATCCCGTACACGATCGCCTGCGATCTGCTGCTCACCGGACGCCACATCACCGCCGCCGAAGCGCTCGAGTACGGGCTGATCGGCTACGTCGTGCCCGATGGCTCCGCGCTCGACAAGGCGCTGGAGATCGCCGAGGTGATCAACAACAACGGCCCCCTGGCGGTGCAGGCGATCCTGAAGTCGATCCACGACACCGAGGGCATGCACGAGCTCGAGGCGTTCAAGATCGATACGAAGATCGGCATCGGGGTGTTCCTGAGCGATGACGCCAAGGAGGGCCCGCTGGCGTTCAAGGAGAAGCGGGCGCCCAAGTTCCAGATGAAGTAAGGGTCGTCACCGCTCCACTTCCCGCCGTTGTGAATCGTCTGCGAACTTCCGGCCGTTTTGTCGCACGGAGTTCACGACCGACGAGATGTCGGTGGCCCTCGGCACACTCCCGACATGGGCACGCCATTCATCGGTCGTGAAGCGTTGAACGCGGGCCACCTCACGCCGTATGGCCTGCGCAGCCGATACACGATTCTCTTTCCAGGGGTGTACGTCGATATCGGGACGCCGATCACGGCTCGCGTGAAGGCCGAGGCGGCGTACCTGTGGTCGAGGCGGCGCGGCATCGTGGCTGGCCGCGCGGCCGCCGCCATACACGGATCGAAGTGGATGAGCGCCGACGCGCCCGCAGAATTGCTCTACGACAACCGCCACCGACCCACCGGTATTCGCACCTGGGCGGACCGCATCGATGACGACGAGATCGAGATCGTCGACGGAATGCGTGTGACCACGCCGACGCGCACAGCGCTGGACATCGCTTGCCGCTACCCTCTCGACCGCGCCGTCCCCGTGATCGACGCACTGGCGAGAGCCACCCAGGCGAAACTCGCCGACGTCGAGCTACTGGCCGTCAGGTACCGGGGCCGCAATGGAATACGCAGAGCGCGGACGACTCTCGACCTCGTCGATCCCGGAGCCGAGTCGCCACGCGAGACGTGGTTGCGCCTGCTGATCGTTCGCGCCGGATTGCCGCGACCGCAGACCCAAATTCCGGTCTACGACGAATACGGCCAACTCATCGCGCGGGTTGACTTGGGCTGGGAGGAGCTGAAGATCGCGGTCGAGTACGACGGCGACCACCATTGGACGGACCGACGCCAGATGACCCGCGACATCCGCCGGACCGAGCAGCTCAGCGAGCTCGGGTGGATCGTCATCCGGGTGACTGCGGAGGACACACCCGGCACCATCCTGCGTCGCATCGAGTTGGCACGCGCCCGCCGCGCGTGAATCCTGTGCGATTTTCACCCGTCTTCTTCGCAGAGGATTCACATCGGCGGGGCGCGGGGCTAGACGAGGACGCGCGCCGTCGGGGTGAACACCACCGGCATGGACTCGGGCCCGCTGACGAAGTTCGCGGGCCGCAACGGCAAGACCGCGTCGTCGGCCAGTCGCAGATCGGGCAGGCGTTCCAGCACCCGCTTCGTCATCATCGACAGCTCGAGACGCGCCAGCTGGTTGCCGAGACAGAAATGCGCACCGAAGCCAAACGCCATGTGCGAGTTGGGCTTCCGATCAATGCGGAAGTTATCCGGGTCACCGAAGACCGACTCGTCGAAGTTGGCCGACTCGAACATCAGCATGATCTTCTCGTCCGCGCGCATCTCCGTGCCGTGGAACGTCGTGTCGGCGGTCAACGTCCGGCACATGTTCTTCACCGGTGACGTCCAGCGCAGCATCTCCTCGATCGCCCCGGGCAGCAGCGAATCAGGATCCGCGACCAGCGCCTCCCACTGCTCGCGGTGGCGCAACAGCTGCTCGGTTCCCCCGGACAGCGTGTGGCGGGTGGTCTCGTCACCGCCGATGAGGATCAAAAGCGTCTCCATGATGATCTCGTCGTCGGCCATCCGTTGGCCCTCGACTTCGGCGTTGACCAGGATGGAGAACAGATCCTCGGTGGGCTCGGCGCGGCGCTTCCCAATGATCTCGGTCGTGAACGCCGTGTAGCCGGCGAACGCCTCCATCATGGCCTGGGCCGACGTCTCGTCGATGTGCGAGCTGAGCCCGGTGACCAGATCGTCGGACCACTTCAGCAGCAGCTCACGGTCTTCGGGCAGTACGCCGAGCATGTCGCCGATGACCGCCATGGGCAGCGGTGCGGCGATGTCGCGGACGAAGTCGCATTCGCCGCGCTCGCAGACGGAGTCGATCAACGTGTCGCACAGCGTGGCGATCGACGGCACCTTGTCCATTACGCGCTTGCGGGTGAATCCGGAGTTGACGAGCTTGCGCCGCAGGACGTGTGCCGGATCGTCCATGTCGATCATGTACGGCATGCCCGGCGTCTCCGGCCGGATGCCGCCGGTGTTGGAGAACAGCTCGGGATTGCGCTCCGCATCGAGCACCGCCTGATAACTGGCTGCGGCGGCCAATCCGTTGCGATCCCGGAAGACCGGCTGGTTGGCCCGCATCCAGCGGTACGCGTCCCGCGCGTGGCCGTCGGCGTAGAAGGTGCCGTCGGTGAAGTCGACGTCGGGTTTGATGTCAGGCAGTACCGATGTCATCGAATCTCCTTGGCCTCGCCGAACGTCATCTCGACGTTCTCGGCGGAACTCGAAACCATTGCGCGCTTCGGGAAGCCTAGAGACGCCAGCTCGCGTGCGTAGGGGTGTTGGCCAAGACGGACTCGCGCCCCGCCAGGTCGATAGCGGACTCCGGTCGTCCTCATCTCCCCGGCGGTTTCCCGGGTGACCCCGTCGAGGTAGGAGTAGGTGGGGTGCACCTGCGTCTTCGAGGTGAGCGCCGACGGCACCGGCAGCCCAGGCTTGAAGTCCATGCCGACGACGAACTCGCCGTCGATGCTCACGTCGAAGGAGAACGTGTGACCGTCGCGGATCGTGAAGTCCGCCAACACCTTCGGGTAACCCCAGATGGCCCGGCCCGCCTCCATCGTGAACGCACCGTCGACGGGAAGGTGGTGGATCAGGGCACCAGCGGACTGCAACGCCTTCATGCCGTCCTTCTTCGGGAGGCGTGCGGCCCCCGGGGGATTGACCATGATGTTCGTGCCGTACTCGTAGTACGGGCCGAGGTCACCGTCGACGTAGTGCATCAGCATCAGCACGACGACCGCCTTGCCCGACCGATAGCGGCAGACCTTCAGCCCGCTATCGGCGATCAAGGCCTGGGCAGCATCGGCGTCCACGGAGAACATCGCCATGTGCTGGGTCGCTGAACGAATCTTCACCGGCATGGTGAGCAAGGTGCCTGCGATGAGGTGTTGCCCTGGGGCTATGGCGTCGGTCACCCGCCAAATCTAGAACGCGTTCTAGACAACTGCAAGAAAGTGTCTACTGCTCGGGCCCTAGACGAGTGCGGCGAGATCGCGAATCTGCTCGGGAGAACGTGCGCCGACGACCATCATGGTGACGCCGGCCGCCTCCCAGAGCTTGATCTGCTCACTGACGTAGTCGAGGTCGCCGACGATGGCCGAGTCGTCGACCAGCTCGTCGGGGATCACCTTGGCGGCTTCGTCCTTTCGATTGCTACGGAACAGGGCCGTCACGTCGTCGACCACCTCCGAGTAACCCATGCGGCGGTAGACGTCGGCGTGGAAGTTGGTGTCCTCGGCGCCCATTCCGCCCATGTAGAGCGCAAGGTGCGGCTTCATCAGCTCCATGACGCCGGCCCGGTCGTCGGTGACCACCACCTGTGCCGTCGCACAGATCTCGAAGGTTTCACGGGTTCGCCGAGCACCGGGTCGGGCGAACCCCTCGTCGAGCCATTCGTTGTACATGCCGGCGATGCGCGGCGAGTAGAAGATGGGCAGCCACCCGTCGCAGATCTCCGCGGCCAGCGCCACGTTCTTCGGCCCCTCGGCGCCCAGCATGATCGGAATGTCCGCCCGCAGCGGATGGGTGATCGGCTTGAGCGGCTTGCCGAGGCCGGTGCTGCCCGCACCGCTCAGCGGCAGCGGGTAGTGCGGCCCCGCGCTGGTCACGGGCGCCTCACGGGCCCACACCTGCCGCAGGATGTCGACGTACTCGCGGGTCCGGGCCAGCGGTTTGGGGAACTTTTGCCCGTACCAGCCCTCCACCACCTGCGGTCCCGATACGCCGAGGCCCAGGATGTGCCGACCACCGGACAGGTGGTCCAGTGTGAGCGCCGCCATCGCACATGCCGTCGGCGTACGCGCGGACAGCTGAATGACCGACGTGCCGAGCCGCATCCGCGTGGTCTCCCGACCCCACCACGCCAGCGGGGTGTATGCGTCCGAACCCCACGCCTCGGCCGTGAAGACCGTGTCGAAGTTCGCCTCCTCGGCGACGGTAACGAGTTCCGCGTGATTGGTCGGCGCCTGCGCGCCCCAATAACCGAGCTGGAGTCCTAGCTTCATGTTGTCTACCGGCCCTTCCTTGCCACGATTACTAGAACCTGTTCTACTCGACGCCGTGACCACCAGCCAAAGCAGCCCGGTGCAGATTGACGACCACGAGCCGCCGCTATCAGCTCCGCTGAAGCTGTCATTCGACTACACCCGTTCAGTTGGACACGTCCTCGGCGAGTTCTTCACTGCGCTTCGCGGACGGCACGTCATCGGCGTGCGCGGGTCGGACGGTCGGGTGCACGTTCCGCCCGCCGAATACGACCCGGTGACCTACGCACCGCTGTCGGAGACAGTACCGGTGGCCAGCGTCGGAACCGTGCTGTCGTGGACGTGGCAGCCCGAGCCCCTCGACGGCCAGCCGCTGGAGCGGCCGTTCGCCTGGGCGCTGATCAAGCTGGACGGTGCCGACACTGCGCTGCTGCATGCGGTGGATACCGGCGCCGCGGGCGCCGCAGGTATCCAAACCGGCGCGAGGGTGCACGTGCACTGGGCCGACGAAACCGTCGGCGCGATCACCGACATCGCCTACTTCGCGCTCGGTGATTCAGAAGAGCCCGTGACGGACGCCGTAGACGACCGCGACCCGGTGACCATGCTCGTCGTCCCGACGTCGCTGGAGATCCAGCACACCGCGTCACTTCCGGAGAGCACGTTCCTGCGCGCCCTCGAGGAGGGCAAGCTGGTCGGTGCCAGGAGCGGTCCGGACGGGAAGGTGTACTTCCCTGCGCGAGAGGCGGATCCGGCCACCGGACAGCAACTCACCGAGTTCGTCGAGTTGCCCGACAAGGGCACGGTGACGACGTTCGCGATCATCAACATCCCGTTCGCCGGTCAGCGGATCAAGCCGCCGTACGTGGCGGCCTACGTGCTGCTCGATGGTGCCGACATCCCGTTCCTGCACCTGGTCACGGAGATCGACGCGGCCGACGTGCGGATGGGCTTGCGGGTGGAGGCGGTGTGGAAACCCCGCGAAGAGTGGGGCCTCGGCATCGACAACATCGACTACTTCCGGCCGACGGGTGAGCCCGACGCCGACTACGACACCTACAAGCACCACCAGTAAGGGACCTCAAGTGACTTTTCGTGACGTAGCCGTCGTGGGCTTCGCACATGCTCCGCATGTCCGCCGCACCGAGGGCACCACCAACGGCGTCGAGATGCTCATGCCGTTGTTCGCCGAGTTGTACGCCGACCTTGGCATCAAGCAGACCGACATCGGCTTCTGGTGCTCTGGATCCTCGGATTACCTTGCTGGACGGGCTTTCTCGTTCCTATCCGCGATCGACTCGATCGGCGCGGTCCCGCCGATCAACGAGTCGCACGTGGAGATGGACGCCGCCTGGGCGCTGTACGAGGCATACATCAAGATCCTCACCGGGTCGGTCGATACCGCACTGGTCTATGGCTTCGGCAAGTCGTCGGCCGGGGTGCTGCGCCGGGTGCTGGCGCTGCAGACCGACCCGTACACGGTCGCTCCGCTGATGCCGGACGCCGTGTCGACGGCGGGCCTGCAGGCCCGGTTCGGCCTGGACTCCGGCAAGTGGACGGCCGAGCAGATGGCTCAGGTCGCACTGGAGTCCCTGGCTGCCTCGCCCCGCAACGACCGGTTCGAGCCTGGAACGACCGTCGAAGACCTGTTGGATCAGCCCTTCTTCGCAGATCCGTTGCGCCGCCATGACATCGCGCCGATCACCGACGGCGCCTCGGCGATCGTGCTGGCCGCCGGTGACAAGGCCCGCGAGTTGCGTGAGCACCCCGCCTGGATCACGGGCTTCGAACACCGCATCGAGACTCCGGTCCTCGGCGCGCGCGATCTCACCACGTCGCCATCGACGGCGGCCTCGGCGGCCGCTGCGACCGGCGGTGACGTCGCCTCCATCGAGATCGCCGAACTCTACGCCCCGTTCACCCATCAGCAGCTGATCCTCAAAGAGGCCATCGGCCTCGGTGCTTCGACGAAGATCAACCCGTCGGGTGGGGCGCTGGCCGCCAACCCGATGTTCTCCACCGGCCTCGAGCGCATCGGCTTCGCGGCCCGGCACGTCTTCGACGGCTCCGCCTCTCGGGTGCTGGCTCACGCTACGAGCGGGGCTGCGCTGCAACAGAATCTGGTCGCCGTCATGGAGGGCAAATAACATGGCTGGACAACTCGCGGCCGTGCTCGGCACGGGACAGACCAAGTACGTCGCCAAGCGCAAGGACGTCTCGATGAACGGCCTGGTGCGCGAGGCCATCGACAGGGCGCTCGAGGACTCCGGCAGCACGTTCGCCGACATCGACGCCGTCGTGGTCGGCAAGGCACCCGACTTCTTCGAGGGCGTCATGATGCCCGAACTGTTCATGGCCGACGCGGTCGGCGCGACCGGCAAGCCGCTGATCCGGGTGCACACCGCGGGCTCGGTCGGCGGATCCACCGCGATCGTCGCCGCCAGCCTGGTGCAGTCCGGCAAGTACCAGCGCGTGCTGACCATGGCCTGGGAGAAGCAGTCCGAGTCGAACGCCATGTGGGCGTTGAGCATTCCGGTGCCGTTCACCAAGCCGGTCGGTGCCGGTGCCGGCGGCTACTTCGCGCCACACGTGCGGTCCTACATCCGGCGCTCGGGCGCACCGACGCACATCGGCGCGATGGTTGCGGTCAAGGATCGCCTCAACGGTGCCAAGAACCCGCTGGCTCATCTGCATCAGCCCGACATCACGCTGGAGAAGGTGATGGCCTCCCAGATGTTGTGGGATCCCATCCGGTTCGACGAGACGTGCCCGTCGTCCGACGGTGCCTGCGCGTTGGTGATCGGCAACGAGGAGACGGCCGACGCCCGCGTCGCAGACGGTCATCCGGTGGCCTGGATCCACGCCACCGCGCTGCGCACCGAACCCCTCGCCTACTCCGGACGTGATCAGGTCAACCCGCAGGCTGGCCGGGATGCGTCGGCGGCGCTGTGGCGGGATGCCGGCATCACCAGCCCGATCGACGAGATCGACGTCGCCGAGGTGTACGTGCCGTTCTCCTGGTTCGAACCCATGTGGCTGGAGAACCTCGGCTTCGCCGCCGAAGGCGAGGGCTGGAAGCTCACCGAAGCCGGCGAGACCGCGATCGGCGGACGGATCCCGTTCAACCCCTCCGGCGGCGTGCTGTCGAGCAATCCGATCGGGGCGTCGGGCATGATCCGCTTCGCCGAGTCGGCCATCCAGGTGATGGGCAAGGCCGGCGAGCACCAGGTCGAGGGTGCCCGCAAGGCCTTGGGCCACGCGTATGGCGGCGGGTCGCAGTACTACTCGATGTGGGTGGTGTCGGCGGACAAGCCGAGTGCGTGAGGCTACGAAGGATTCGGGCAGTTCAGATCCAGGGTGGCGACGTTGAACTTGCTGGGGTCGCGCAGCACGCCGTTGTCTTCGGTGCCGCGCAGACCGTTCACGCCGAGCACGACGCACTGTGACAGCGCGACACTGGTGCTCTGGTTGACGCGGACGACGTAGCCCTCCGACTCGAGTGCGCGGACTGCGGCGTCCGCCGGTCCTCCGGTCAACGGCACGGCCACCGCGGTGGCGGCGAGGCCGACGCTCCCTGCGGCGAGCACGCCCAACACGACGGTGATGGTGGCGGATTTCTTCATGGCTTCTCCTTGGCTGAGGTGGCGATCGAAGCGATGCTTCGGTGGTGCTCAGCCTGCTCGAGCGCGCGACGCGAAGCTTGGAGACAGCGTGGAGACCGCGTGGAGATCGAACTCAGGTCGACGTCGCGCCTTTGCGAGCCGGGCGCGCCAGCGCGTACCTTGAACTCTTGCTTCGTACCCTGATCGCGTCATTGGCGACCCTCCTGCTCGTGGCCGGCTGTACGCCCGCCGAGGACGGCGCCGCGCAGACCTCGCCACCAACGCTGCCGACCATCCCCTACGCACCGTCGACCGGCACGTCGACGGCCCCGGCGACCCCGCAGCCCATCGACTACCAACCCCTGCTGATCACCGCAGCGGACCTCACCGACGACGAGGACACGTTCACCCTGCAGTCGAAGAAGCCACAACCCGATGGCAGCCCCGGAGCGAGCGCGTTCTTCGTCAACGACGCGGACAACCGGGCCATCAGCGACACGGTGGTGGTGTATCCGGACGATGCCACCGCCACGGCCACCTTGAAGCAGGCCGCGGCCACTCTTCCCACCCTGGTGTCGGGTGGAACGCTTACCCCGTTGGCCGTGGGTACCGACGGCGTGACGATCTCGGGCACCTACCCGGACCAGGACAAAGCGGTCACGCTGGTCTTCTTCACCGAGGGCCCGGCGCTGGTCCGGCTGGAGTTCCAGAGCGCACCGGGTGACGCCACCACGGCTCAGTTCGTCACCACCGTGGCCAAGATGCAGCAGATCGCCCTGCGCGTGGGGCTCGCCGAGCCTCGCTAGTCGTCGGCGATCGGCGCGAGACCGTTCACGTACCGCCGAGCGAGGTCCTGGTAGGCGCCGGGGTTCGCGTTCACCCACATCTCCGCACCCGTGCCGGCGATGGGTCCCCGCACCTTGGCGGGCGCCCCCGTGACGAACACCTCGTCGGGAATCTTCGTACCGCCGGTGACCAGCGAGTGAGCCGCCACCAGGCTCCGTCGCCCGATGACCGCGCCGTCGAGCACCGTGGCGTGGTTCGCGATGACCGCCTCCGGACCGACGTGCACCCCGTGGATCACGCAACCGTGCGCAACCGTTGCTCCCGGACCGATGTCCACGGGGATGCCCGGTGGAGCATGCAACACACAGCAGTCCTGCACGTTTGCCCCCTCGCGGACGATGATGGGAGCGAAGTCGGCGCGCAGCACGGCGTTGAACCAGACCGACGCACCCGCCTTGACGTGCACGTCTCCCACCAGCGTGGCAGTCGGAGCGACGAAGGCGGTGGGATCGACGACGGGCGATCGTCCCTCGAAGGCGTACAGCGGCATCGTCTAGATATACCGCAGCGAATTGGGGTTACGTTGCGCGCCAGCCGGGAAAAACTGTAACGTGTTCTAGTTAGAGAGTAACGAAACGGGAGGCCCACCGTGAGTACCGACACCGCAGACGTTCGCGAGATCGACACCGGAGCGCTGCCCGACCGCTATGCGCGGGGCTGGCATTGCTTGGGGCCGGTCGCCAACTTCGCCGACGGCGAGCCCCATTCGGTGGAGATCTTCGGCACCAAGCTGGTGGTCTTCGCCGATTCGAAGGGCGAGCTCAACATCCTCGACGGCTACTGCCGGCACATGGGTGGTGACCTGTCGCAGGGCACGGTCAAGGGCGACGAAGTCGCCTGCCCGTTCCACGACTGGCGCTGGGGCGGCGACGGCAAGTGCAAGCTAGTGCCGTACGCCAAGCGCACGCCGCGGCTGGCGCGCACCAGGGCGTGGACCACCGACGTGCGCAGCGGACTGCTCTACGTCTGGCACGACCACGAGGGCAACCCGCCTCCACCCGACCTTCGCATCCCGGAACTCCCCGAGTTCGGCAGCGACGAGTGGACGGAATGGCGCTGGAACTCGATGCTCATCGAGGGCTCCAACTGCCGCGAGATCATCGACAACGTGACCGACATGGCGCACTTCTTCTACATCCACTTCGGGCTGCCCACGTACTTCAAGAACGTCTTCGAAGGTCACATCGCGTCGCAGTACCTGCACAACGTCGGCAGGCCCGACGTGAACGACCTCGGCACGGCCTACGGTGAGGCGCACCTCGACTCGGAGGCGTCGTACTTCGGCCCGTCGTTCATGATCAACTGGCTGCACAACAACTATGGCGGCTTCAAGGCCGAGTCGATCCTGATCAACTGCCACTACCCGGTGACCCAGGATTCGTTCGTGCTGCAGTGGGGCGTCATGGTCGAGAAGCCAAAGGGCATGGACGAGAAGATGACCGAGAAGCTGTCAACGGCGTTCACCGACGGCGTCAGCAAGGGCTTCCTTCAGGACGTCGAGATCTGGAAGCACAAGACCCGCATCGACAATCCGCTGCTGGTCGAGGAGGACGGTGCCGTCTACCAGATGCGCCGCTGGTACCAGCAGTTCTACGTCGACGTCGCGGACGTCACGCCGGACATGACCGATCGGTTCGAGATCGAGGTGGACACCACGGCCGCCAACGAGAAGTGGCATGTCGAGGTCGAGGAGAACCTGCGCAAGCGGGCCGAGGAGCAGCCGGCGACATGACCCAAGCGCCAGACGCCGACCGACTGGCGCGCCCGATGCTGGCCCTGCTCGGTCACGACGACGAAGAACATCCCGCTGGACACCAAGATGCACACGGAACATGGTCCAAGGCACCGGATTTCGCTTCCGACCCGGAACGAGCGGCAGCCGTCAAGGCGGCCTCCGCACGCGACCGCGAACGCTATCTGACCGCGGGTCTCGTGCCCGTCGACTGCCGGTTCTGCCACGTCACGGTCGCGGTCAAGAAGCTCGGCGCCGGACACACTGCCGTGCAGTGGTCCTCGGCGGCCACCGAGCGTTGCGCAACGTTCGCCGAAGTGCGGGCCAACGGCGGCGACAGTAGCCGGAGCAGGTCGTGCCCCAAGCTCACCGACAGCATCAGGCACGCGGTCGCGGAGGGGTGCCTCGAAGAGGAATCGACGGCACCATCCCCCGGCGACGGCTGATCGCTTCCTACAGACCGGCGAAGCGCTCCCTGACCTGTTCGTCGGTCAACCCGTAATCGGACAGCGAGTAGGTGTGCTTGGGCGCCCTCGGCCCCTTCTGACTCTCCGCATGCATCGCGGTCATGGATTCCCGTGCGGCGTCGGTGAATTCGATGCCGAACTTCTCGTAGATCTCCCCGACGACGGCCATCGGGTCGTTGATCAGCTTGAAGTAGTCCAGGTCGTAGAACTGCGCCGGGTCGTGCTTCGCGCGTTCGGCGGTGAACAACTCCAGTCCGCGCGACCAGGTTTCCAGCGAATCCCGTCCGATCACGTCGCCGGTGAATACGTTCGACCACCCCTCGGTGGTGTGCTGTGCCAGTGAGCACATCGACGCCATGATGGTCTCGGCGGGCCGGTGACACTGCACCACCAGCGCGTCGGGATAGGTGGCGAACAGCGCGTCTAGGGCGAACAGATGGCTGGGGTTCTTCAGCACCCACCTCTTTTCGACATCGTTGAGCCCGATCAGCTGAAGGTTCTTGCGGTGCCGCTGGTAGGACTTCGTCCAATCCTGTCGAGACAGCCACTGCGAGTAGGTCGGAACGTGCGCCAACGTCTCGTAGGACACCGAGTGCAGCGACTGGCGCAGCAGCTGCCAGCATTCCTCGACCTCGTCGGCGGTCATGTAGTGCAGGCCGGTGTAGTCGGGGTTCTCCTCGTGGGCCTTGCTGAACTGGGCGTCGATCCGTTGGAATACCGGGTTCTGCGACCAGCTTTCGCGCGGCGGGCGCGGCTGTGGGAACTCCGCCAGCCAGAGTTCCAGACCCTGGTGGCGAGGATCGGCGGTGAGCAGCCGATGGATGGCGGTTGTACCCGTGCGTGGCAGACCCGTCACGAAGATCGGCCGTTCCACCGTCACGTCGGCGTGCTGCGGGTACTGCGTGAACGCGGCCTCCGACACCAGCCGGGCCACCAGGGCGTTGCGGACGAAGAACCGCTGCATCTTGCTGCCGAACTCGGTCAGGTCGGCGTCGCGCTCAAACGACTCCAGCAGCACGCCGAGCGCCTCGCGGTAGTTGTCGTCATCGACGCCGAAGTCATTCAGGCCACAGGCCTTTACGGCAGACGCATGGAGGTCGTCGACGGTGCCGACATTGGTACGTGTGCTCATGCTAAGCCTTGTACTCCCCGCAGTTCACGTCCAGCGCCTGGCCGGTGATTCCGTTCGAGAGATCGCTCGCCATGAACAGGATGGCCGAGGCCACCTCGTCCTCGGTGGGCAGGCGCTTGAGGTCGCTGTTGATCGCCGCCGCCTTGTAGATGTCGTCGACGCTGGTGCCGTATTTGCTCGCCTGGTGTTCGAAGTAACCCTGCAGCGTGCCACCCCAGATATAGCCGGGCAGAATGGAATTGACGCGAATTCCCTGTTCACCGAGTTCGGTGGCCAGCGACTGGGACATCGCCAGTAGAGCCGACTTCGCCATCTTGTAGGCACCGTACTTGGCCTGCGAGTGACGCACCACCATCGAGTTCACGTTGACGATCGACCCGCCGGCCTCGGCAAGCGCGGGCGTGAAACCCTGGATCATCCGCAGCGCCCCGAATACCGTCAGCTCGATCGCATCGCGCATGTGCTCGAAGGTGGTGTCAGCCAGCGGGCGCATCGACGGCACCCGGAAGGCGTTGTTGATCAATACGTCGACCTTGCCGTACGCCTTGAGCGACTCCTCGACCAGGTGGCTCACCTGCGCCTCATCGGTGATGTCGGTTCCGACGGACACCGCGCGGCGGCCCAAGCCGGTGATCTGCTTCGCCACGTCGTCCAGACGTTCGACGGTGCGCGCCGCGAGGACCAGATCGGCCCCGGCCTCGGCACATCGTCGCGCCAGGGTCGTACCCAGCGCCGGACCGACGCCACTGATCACGACCACCTTGTTCTCGAGTAGTCCAGCCATGAGCTAACCCACCATCCTCTCGCCGATTTGCCTCTGCCGCAGCGCGATCCGTGCTCGCCAGTCGTCATCGGAAATCTTGTTTGATTCGTAGTGCGGCAGCGCGGTCGCCACCTCGTCGATGTCCACCAGCTCGACCGTCGGGCCGTCGGCCTCGGTCATCTCACGGGACACCCGCTGCCAACGGAATTGCAGGAAGCCCTTGCCGTGGCCGAGCGTCTCCACCCAGTTGGTCACCCCGGGGCTCCGGTCGGAGACGACGATGCGGATCTTCCCGTCCGGATCCGCCTGCGCCTGAGTGCCGTTCAGCGATGTCTGGTGGTTGATGTAGTCCAGTGAGATGTACCAGAGGCTACCCAGCTGGAAGCCGAGGTACGGCGCGTCGGTGACGGGCAACGTGATGATCAGCGCCTGATCCGGCGTCAGGTCGAACTGCCCGGCCGACGAGTACTGCGTCGACAGGCCGCCGGGCGTCAGCCGCGGCGGGACCATCGTGTTGGCCGGGCTGTCCGTGTAGAACCACTGCGGGAACTGGAGCCAGGTCTTGACCCGCTGAACGAGTTGCTTGCCCGCGACGGCATAACGCTTCTCGATGAGCTCTTTGGTCAATGGAGGAGGCGCCGTCCCCGCGGTGTCGGTGCGCTCGATCGCGAACGTGCCGCGACGCGCTGACCAGTCGTTGTAGACCTCGCGGATCACCAGCTGGGAGGGCGTGGCCGGGGTGAACCGCCATTCGAAGGTGCCGTCGCTGGCGACGTCGAGTTTGCGATCGTCGAAAGCCGTTGCACTGTCCGGAACTTCGGAGTCGGTGTACTCGCCACCAAGCAGTTGGAAGCTCACGTCGGTGGTGGTGCCGCGCGTGCCGGTGACGACGTACTCGTGGCCGGGTTGCACACGAGTGCCGAAGTACATGGTGTCCGGGTTGTCGAGGCCCATCTTCGTGAAGGGACCGGTGCCGCTGTGCAGGAACGGGTGGTCGCGGTCGTAGTCGAACGCGACGTGCGTGCAGCCCGAGATGCAGCCCGCGAGGTACTGCAGGCCCTCCAGCAGATCAGCCTCGGACTCGATGAAGGGTGCGGCGGCGACGAGGTTCTCGGCCTCGGCGATGGCATCGGCCAACGGTTGTGAGTACATGCGGACTGCTGCCTCCCGGTGCTGCGACGGCCAAAGTGGTCCAATATTGGACCGAGCTGGTAGATTCCGCTTCGACACTAGAACGTGTTCTAGTTCGAGTCAACGTGCTTCGGAGGACTGGCGCCTATGTCGGACAGGGCATCACCGCCGACTCAGCGCGTCGTCGCGGTCCTCGACTTCCTCGCTCGGCACCCCCATGACCGGTTCGGGCTGTCCGAACTCGCCCGCCGGCTCGCGGTGAGCAAGCCGACCTGTCTCGGCATCCTGACCACGCTTACGGAATCCGACTACCTGATCCGCGACGCCCAGGACAAGACGTATCGACTCGGCCCGAGACTCATCTCGCTCGGCCATACCGCTCAGGAGTCGATGCGAGTCAACCCGGCCGCGCGCGAGGAGCTCCGCCGCCTCTCCTCGGCCTACGGCACCACCGCGGCCCTCTCCGCAGTGATCGACGACCGCATCACGCTGCTCGAACTGGTCGGACCGCCCGGTGCCGAGGTCGGCGTGCGGATCGGTCAGAGCTACCCGTTCGCCCCGCCGGTCGGTCTGATGTTCGTGTTGTGGGACGACGAGGCGCTGCGAGACTGGCTGGCCAAGGAGCCGACGATTCCGTTGCGAACCGACACCGACCGTCTCGATCGCGTGGTTGCCGAGTGCCGTACGGAGGGCTATCTGGTCGAGCGGCTAACGCCCGGCGGGCGGCGGCTGTATGCCCTGATGGCGGGCATGTCCAGCGAGTTGCCCGACGAACTGCGCGCGCTGCTGGGTGAGCTGGTGTCCGACGTCGGCGAACGGGTCTACCTGCGCAGCGAGGCGACCGCCCGGCAGCGCCAGGACGTCAGCGTCATCTCCGCGCCGGTCTTCGATCATCACCAGCGTCAGGTGATGGTGGTGTCGCTGCAGATCGGCCGTGCCCTCACCCGCAGCGAGATCGCCGAGCGGGCGCGCGGCCTGATGGCGACCGCCGATGCGCTCACGACGTCGTTGGGCGGGGTCAAACCCCGCCGTTGACGACGCGAAGCTCAGAAGATCGTTGACACCCACCGAGTTGTCTGACATCTTACATCTCATGAGTCCCGAGGCGACACGAGGCCGCGAACAGCGTCAGCTGCTGTCGGAAGAGGTGCGTCGCCAACTCGCCGACGAGCTGTCGAACGGCACGTACGCGCCGAACGAGAAGCTCCCGTCGGAGCCGGAGTTCGCCAAGCGCTACGGCATCAGCCGGCCCACGCTGCGGGAGATTCTCAGTGGTCTCGAACGCGACGGTCTGATCCGCCGGGTGCACGGTGTCGGCACCTTCGTCACGCCGAAGCGGACGCGTGTGCACAGCACCCTCGACCTCGACATCGGGGTCACGGAAGCGGTCACTGCCGCACGGGCGAATCTCAACGTCGAAGTCGTCGAGGCGAAGATCGGACCCGTCAGAGCATGGATCTCCAATGCGCTCGAGCTTCCCGAGAACGCTGAGGCGTTCAGGATCGAGCGAATCATCCGGGTCGACGGGGTGCCCGCGACGCACGGCTTCGACGTGATCCCGCTGTCGATCCTCGAGCGCGCCGGCTCCCCCGCCTACGACGGCGGCTCGGTCTACCAGTTCCTCGAGAGCCGCTGCGGCGTCCACCTCGTCGGCGGTGTCGCCGAGATCTCCCCGGTGGCGGCCACCGCCCGAATGGCCAAGATGCTGGATTGCTCCCGCAACAGCCCCCTTCTGCGGCTCGAGCAGACGGAGCGGTCCGCCGACGGGCAGCCCGTGCTCCTGTCCCAGGAGCACTACGCACCCGACGTCTTCAGCCTCACCGTGCACCGGCTCCGCCGCGACCGCACCAACCTCACGGGAAGGCGCGCACCCACAGACGAGGGATGACACCCTGCCCTCCCTCCGACAACACAATGCAGGTCGCGGCGCTGCGGACTGCCACACCAGGAAAGAGAGAAACGCCGTGACCGACGACCAGCTATCGCACACCCCGCAGGCGCTGCCACAAACCTCTGACGAAGACGAGTTGCGCGCCTTCGGCTACGAGCCACAACTCGAACGCTCGATGGGCGCCTGGAGTTCGTTCTCCATCTCCATCTCCTGCATGTGTGTCACCGCAGGCGTGTTCACCACCTACGCCTACTCCCTCGGCATGGTCGGCCCCGTCTTCGTCTGGACGTGGTTGATCGTCTCCATCGGACAGATCCTGGTGGCACTGGTGCTCGCCGAGTTGGCCGGCCGCATGCCGATCAGCGGATACGCCTACCAGTGGACGTCACGGCTGATCAACTCGCACTACGGTTGGTTCGTCGGGTGGGCCGGCCTGATGGCGTTCATACCGGGTTTCACCGGTCTCAACTTCGGCCTGGCGCCCGTGCTGTTGAACCGGCTCGGCATCGAGATAACGACCACGTCGACACTCATCGTCGTCGTCGTCGTCCTGGTGTCCCAGCTGGCCATCAACCTGGCCGGGGTCCGGGTCGCCTCCCGAATCAACAACGCCGTCGCCTTCGCCGTCGAGATCGGTCTGTCGATCATCCTGACCGCCATCCTGCTGATCGTCGGCTTCGTGACCAATCCCGTTCAGGGACTGAGTTTCTTGACCACGACCACGGTCGACGGCAATGGCTTCTTCACCGCCATCCTGCTCTCCGGACTCCTGGCGATGTGGGTGCTCACCGGCTTCGAGGGAGCGGCCGACCTCGCCGAAGAGACCAAGATGGCCACCCGGCACGTGCCACGGGCCGTCATGCGGGCCCTGCTGTTCGCGATCGTCGTGGGCTTCCTGATGATCGTCGGGCTCACGATCAACATCGACAACCTCACCGACACAATCGGTTCCGACGTGCCCGTCTCCCACATCCTGGTCACGGCCCTCGGGCCGGTGGGCGCCGCGATCTTCGAGTCCGTGGCGATCATCGCCCTCTACGCGGGCGGACTGGCCAACATGGCGGCGGCCAGCCGGTTGATGTTCTCTCTGTCCCGCGACAACATGTTGCCCGCATCCGCGGTGCTGAAGAAGGTCTCGCCCAGCACAAAGTCCCCGAGCGCCGCCCTACTCGTCGTCTCGGCGATGAGCCTGGCCCTGGTCCTCGTCGGCACCTACGGATCGTCACAAGCCATGGCCCTGATCGTCGGCATGGCGGCCTTGGGCTATTACGCCGTCTACGGCCTGACCGTGGTCGCCGTGTTGATCGCCTCGCGAAACGGATCGCTGCCCACGAAGACCAGTTTCGACCTGGGCAGCTACGCCGGTCCCGTCCGGGTGGCAGCGCTGCTGTGGACGTTGTTCGTCGTGGGCTGCCTCACCATCCCCGAGTTGAACCACCAGACCGCGCTGATGGCCGGCGCCTTCTTCGTCCTGGCCGGCATCTGGTACGCGACGGTGCTGCGCCATCGGATCAGAGAAGACCAAGCCGGCGTTCCCAATGGAGGCACCATCCGATGAGCGACATCGTCGACGGCTACGTGAAGAAGGGCTTTCGCGATGCGGCGCCCTACAACGCCGAACACCACGACTTCGCCTGGCAGCATCGGCAACTCGCGCGCATGATGTCCAACGAGTGCCCGATACCACCGTCCGAGGGGGTTCGCGCAGCGGTTCGCAGGGCCTTCGACATCGGCCATCTGTACCCCTACTCGGGCAAGGATCTAGTGGCGGCACTGGCGCGATACAACTCGGTTGCCCCCGAATCGATCGTGCTGGGCAACGGGTCCACCGAAGTGCTCGACGTTCTGGTGCGATTGCTGGTGGGTCCCGGCGACGAGACCATCATCGCGTCGCCGACATACGCGTTCTTCGAGAGTCAGACGCGCATCAACGGCGGCGTGCCGCGGTCGGTGCCGCTGACCCCGAAGACGTGGGAACTCGACGTCGACGCGATGCTGGCCGCGGTCACGGATCGGACGACGATCATCTTCCTGTGCAGCCCCAACAATCCGACCGGAAAAGGTTGGAGCACAGCGCAATTGATTCGCCTGCTGGACACCGGGATACCCGTGGTGGTGGACCAGGCCTACCTGGAGTGCGGTTACGCCGAATCGTTCGCTCCGCTCATCGCATCCCATCCGAACCTGATCATCGCGCGGACCATGTCGAAGGGGTTCGGCTTGGCGGCGCTGCGCGTCGGCTACCTGATCGGCGATCCGGAGCTCATCGACATCGTGACTCGAGTTCGAATCCCGTTCAGCATCAGCCTGATGGGGATCTGGGGCTGCCTGCAGGCTCTGGACGAACCCCACGAACTCGAACGCCGGAGGGCGTTCATCAGCTCGGAGGCCGATCGGCTGCATGCCGCGATGCAACGGATGGACGGTGTCGAGTCGTACCCCTCCGACGGGAACTTCGTCCTGGCCGACATCTCGGCGAGTGGCCGGTCGGTCTCCGTCGTCGTGGATGCCCTTCTGGCGGAGGACATCCTGATTCGTGCCATGGGCGCGCACGGGCTGAAGGGATCCCACGTGCGGGTGACGGTGGGCACCGTGGAACAGAACGACCGCTATCTGCAGCTGCTGCAACAGCTCCTGGCTCCCGTCGGCCATGATGTGTGATCCACCGCCATGACTCAGCACTTCTTGGCGTTCGACGTCGGAACCAGCGGCGTGAAGGTCGTCGTCGTCGATGAGGACGGCCGGCTGCTGGAAAGCGCTTATCGGCCCTACGGTCTGGTGATGGTCGCCGATGGCGGCGTCGAGCAGGATCTCGGACCGATCATCGACGCGGCGCTCGACGCGGCGCGGGACGTCATCGGCAGAGTGGGAACGGCGATCACGGGCATCAGCGTCACGGCGCAGATGTTCAACGTCGTGGCCGTCGATGTGAGCGGCCGACCACTGGCCCCGATGATCAGCTGGCTGGACCAGCGCGCCGAGGGAGCTGCCGCCGCCCTCGCCAAGATCATGCCGCCCAACGAGCAATTCAAGCGACTCCATTCGGTGGTTTCCGGCAAGGACATCGTCCCGAAGATCTCGTGGCTGCGCGATGAACGGCCCGACGTGTACGCCGCCAGTGCCAAGATCCTGGACTGCAAGGAAGCCGTGGTCATGCACTTGACGGGCGTTGCCGTCACCGATCACGCGGGCGCCTCGGCCTATCGGCTCTACGACCAATCGACACGCGACTGGAATGCCGAGGCCTGTGACGCAACGGGGATCGACGTGGCCAAGCTGCCGAAGGTGTGTGGGGGCACCGACGTGGCGGGCTACCTCCGGCCCGACGTCACGCGACTGCTCGGCCTCACGGGCGACGTGCCGGTCTACGTCGGTGTGGGCGACGTTCCGGCGAGCCAACTCGGTTCGGGTGCAATCGATCCCGGTGATCTCCACGTCAGCCTCGGTACCGCCGTGTACTTCGGGCTCGTGATGCCCGAACCCAAGATCGACCCCCGCGGACGACTGGGTGCGCTGGCTCACGCCGACCCGGACCTTTGGATCCTCTGGCTGGAGATCGCCACCGGAGGTGCCGCCCTGGCGTGGGCCGTCCGGCTGCTCGGCCTCGACGACCCCCCGCCCGTGGACTACGCGCGCGTGGAGCAGTTGGTGCGCGACAGCGCAGACGACATGGACGGCCTGTTGTTCGCCCCCTGGCTCAGCGGCGAACGGGTACCCGTGTTCGACGACTCCGTCCGGGCCTCGTTCGTTGGCCTCAGCCTGCACCATGGTCCCGGCCACGTCTTGCGGGCGGTGATGGAGGGCGTCGCCTTCCAGATGCGGTGGGCGTTGGAGTACGCCATGGACTACGGGCAGGCCGTGACGCGGATCAGAGCAGTGGGTGGCGGGACCATGGGGTCGGAGTGGATACAGATCATCGCCGACATCCTGGAACGCCCACTCGAGACCATCGACCAGCCGCAGGATGCCGCGGCGATCGGCGCGGCGGCGTGCGCGATCGTGGGAAGCGGTGCGCAGTCGGACTTTTCATTTCTGACTGGCCGCGCGACGGTGACCCGCTGCCATGTGCCGGACGCGGCGCGCGCGCTGGACTACTCCGAACGCTACGTGCACTACCGCAGGCTGTACGAGGCGCTCCATCCCATCTATCACCCATGAGCGACGGCAGGGAGCGACCGCGATGACGCATCGGTGCGTGGTGTTCGACCTCGACGGCGTGCTGGTCATGTCCGAGCACCTGTGGGAGCAGGGATGGCACTCGGTCGCCGCCGACCGCGGTTACTCGTGGCTGCCCGACGACACCAGGACCTGTCAGGGCAAGAGCGTGCCGGAGTGGGCGCGCTATCTCGGCGACCGCACCGGGTTGGACCCGCGAACCGCGGCCGACGACGTCATTGGCACGGTGGCGGCCGCCTACGATCGCGGCGAGGTGCCGCTGATCACCGGCGCCTTGGAACTAGTTCAGTCCGCGGCAGCGAGAGTCCCAGTGGCCCTTGCGTCGTCGGCGCCGCGCGAGATCATCGACCGGGTCATGACCGCCACGCCGATCGGCGCGTACTTCGGCGCAACGGTGTCGAGTGCCGAGGTAGCAGCGGGCAAACCCGCTCCCGATGTCTACCGGGAGGCAATCGCCCGACTGGGTGCGCGCAGTTCGGGCAGCCTGGCGGTCGAGGACTCCAGCAACGGCGTTCGAGCCGCCGCGGCCGCGGGGCTGCAGGTGCTCGGGATGGAACACCACCAATACCCCATCGACGCGGATGCGGCCAGCCGCACCGTGGGGATCTATCACGCTCTCGACGAGGTGACCGCGGTGCTCGTCCGACTGCTCGATGGCAGTGCCGAATGAGTCAGCTGGTGCTGGCAAGCGCGAAGGGCAGGACATCCGGCGCCCCGGCCTCCCGCACGACGCGCGCGGCCATCGTCAACGTCCAGCCGGTGTCGGTCATGTCGTCGACCAGCAGGACCGGCCCGCCCGCCCCGCCGATGACGGCAGGGTCGGGTGGTAGCCACGATCCCTGCAGGGCGGCAACGCGGTAGGCCGAGTTGGCCGCCGCGACCGGACGACGTTCCGGTGCGTATTGCAGGGTGCCCAGGTCGGTGAGCCGGCCGAGCCTGGCCAGCTCGCGGGCCAACGAGGCGACCAACAGCGGGTGCCGTCCGGAGTCCATCGCCAACACCGCGGTGGGCCTGGTCTTCCAGTCCCATGACGCCAACACCTTGACGGCTGCACCGACGACGTCATCGGGCACCTCAGCGTCTGGTTCCTCGAGCAGGCGCCGCAGCCGGGCTCCCCACCCCAGGTCGGTGAGCCTGCCGATCACGCGTCCCGGTGCCGGACCGTCGGCGATCTTGCCGCTGAGCTTCACACCGAGCTTGGCCAGGCCGGACGGCCACTGCTTGCGCGGCGAGATCTCCACACCGGGCCGCATGAGCCGTTGCCGGGTGTCCTCGGCCGACGACGCGTCGACGTCGGAGTCGTAGCGATTTCCGGTGCAGTTGTCGCACCGGCCGCAGCGCTCATCCTCCGCGAGTTCCGGATCGTCGAGCTGCGCCCGAAGGAAGGTCATCCGGCATCCGTCGATCGCCTGGTAGTCGAGCATGGCCCGCTGCTCGCGCTTGCGGGCTTCGTCGAGCTTGCGATAGCGGGCCTCGTCGTACTCCCATGGCATCCCGGTGCCGATCCAGCCACCCTTGACGCGGCGCACCGCCCCGTCGACGTCGAGCACCTTCAGCACCATCTCCAAACGCGTCCGGCCAAGGTCGACCAGCGGTTCGAGCGCGGGCGTGGACTGCGGGCGCTCGGGCTCCAACGCGTCGATCACGTTGCGCACCATGGCTTCCGACGGGAAGGCGACGGACGAGAAGTAGCGCCAGACGTCCTGATCCTCGTGGCCGGGGAGCAGCACCACCTCGGCGCTGGCCGTCGAACGACCGGCACGCCCAACCTGCTGGTAGTACGCGATCGGCGACGACGGGGCACCGAGATGCACCACGAAGCCGAGATCGGGCTTGTCGAAGCCCATGCCCAGCGCCGAGGTGGCGATCAGCGCCTTGACGCGGTTGGCCAGGAGGTCGGCCTCCAGTTGCTCGCGTTCAGCGGTCTCGGTGGCTCCGGTATAGGCCGCGACGGCGTGGCCCTGATCGCGGAGGAGCGCCGCGACGTCGTGTGCCTGCGCCACGGTCAACGTATAGACGATGCCCGACCCTGGCAGTGAATCGAGTTGTGCGGCAAGCCAAGCCGCGCGCTGGGCGGGGTTGCCCGCCTGGACCACAGAGAGTCGCAGCGACTCGCGGTCCAGCCCGCCGCGAAGGACCAGGGTGTCGCGGCCGCCCACGCCCAGCTGGCTCGCGACGTCCTCGACGACGCGGTCGTTGGCGGTCGCAGTGGTGGCGAGCACGGGAACGTCGGTGCCCAGCTCGGCGATCAGCGTGCGGATGCGTCGGTAGTCGGGCCGGAAGTCGTGCCCCCAGTCGGACACGCAGTGCGCCTCGTCCACGACGACGAGGCCGGCGTCGTGGGCCAGCGCGGGCAGCACCTGATCACGAAAGTCGGGGTTGTTGAGGCGTTCCGGGCTGACCAGGAGGACATCGAGGTCACCGCTGCGGACGCGATCGTGGATCTCGTCCCAGTCGGTGACGTTGCTCGAGTTGATGGTGGCCGCCCGCACGCCAGCCCGGTCGGCGGCCTGCACCTGGTTTCGCATCAGCGCCAGGAGCGGCGAGACGATGACCGTCGGTCCGTGCCCGGCGGCGCGGAGCAGCTTCGCGGCGATGAAGTAGACCGCCGACTTGCCCCAGCCGGTCCGTTGCACGACGAGCGCTCGACGGCGCTGCACGACGAGCGCCTCGATCGCAATCCATTGGTCGTCGCGTAGAACTGCCTGCGGTCCGGCCAACTGTTCGAGGATCGTCTGGGCGTCTTCCCGGGTTGGCGTCATGCGCCCATCGTGCCCGCCTGGTCCGACGGCCTAACGATCGAGGCAACGTCGAAGCGCCGCGGTGAGGTCATTGGCGCGGTGGTCGCGCGGGGCGATGAGGTTGTTGACGTACCCGAAGCCGGTCTGACTGTCGGCGTCGGCGAAGCCGAGGCTGCCGCTGACGCCGTCGTGCCCGAACGACGAATCCGACAGCAGCGGACGGAACGGGATGCCGTTGATCAGGAACCCCGTCGAGAACCGGATCCCCGGCGCGTTGAGCGCCGACGACCAACCGTCACCCGCCGAGCGGACGGTGACGGCATCGGCGAGCGAGGCCGGGGTCAGCAGCGGCGCGCCCAGCACGGGGGACACCGCAGCGCCGTAGATGGCGGCCAAGGCGCGCGCGTCGAGAATGCCGTTGGCAGCCGGGATCTGGGCGGCATGCACGGCGGGTGTGTTGAAGTCGCCGGCGCAACCGTCGATCAGCGAGAACGGGAAGGCCGAACCCAGGGTGACCGTGCGCACCGCGGGGGCCTTGCCGATGCGTCTCAGCACCTTGGGGAGCGCACGGTAGCTGCCGCGCAGGAGCCGCGACCGGGGTGCATGCATCCGGGCCACCCGATGCTGCAGCGCGCCGGGCAGCCCGATCCACGCGTCGACGCCGAGGTCATCGGTGAGGTACTCGGCGAGTAGTGCTCCCGGCATTCGCCCCGTCGCGCGGCGCAGGATCTCGCCGGTGAGCCATCCGAAGGTCAGCGCGTGATAGGCGAAGGCGGTGCCCGGCGCCCACAGCGGTCGCTGGGCTTCGATCGCTCGAATCACCGGCTCCCAGGCGAGCACGTCATCGAGGGTCAGGTCGACGTCCAGTGCCATCAGCCCGGCCCGGTGCGCGAATACCTCGCGAATAGTGATGTCCTGCTTGCCGTTTGCCGCGAACCGCGGCCACAGTGCCGCGACCGGGGTGTCGAAGTCGAGCAGTCCGCGCTGGTGCGCCAGATAGCCGCAGAGCGCCATCAGCCCCTTGGAGACCGAGAAACCGATGGTGAGCGTGTCGGCGGACCATGGCCTGCCGGTGACGGCGTCGGCGGTCCCGCCGTACAGGTCGACGACCAGTCGACCACGGTGGTACACCGCGCAGGCCGCCCCCATCTCGTCGCCCCGTCGGAAGTTCTCGACGAAGGCGTCGGCGACGGGACCGAAACCCTCGTCGGCGAATCCGGGGAACTCGGCCACGGCCGCCATCCAAGCACTGTCGAGCCGCCGACGCGCGGGCCGGTCACCGTCGAATCACACGATGATCGGCTTTCCGTCCAGGGTCCATCCGGAGGCGGTGTAACTGCTCTTGGGCACGTTCGGGGAAGTGATCAGCGGCGTCAGGGTGGTCTTCTTCAGCGAGATGTTGGTGAACTTCACATTGCTGACGGTGCCGGCATCGACCACGATCCCGACGTTGCGTTGAGCCGTGGGGGCGGTGGACGTGATGGTGACGCCGGAGATGGTGACGTCGTTGATGGTCTGCTTGGCGTTGCCGGAGTACACCAGCACCGCCCCGTGGACGACACCGCTGTTGTAGTTGGCGCCGGTGATGGTGCCCCCGATGACCTCGACGTGGTTGACCGACTGGGTGAAGTACGGGCTTCCCTCGGTGGCGATGTAGATGGCGGCTGCGTTGGTGTTCGACACCGTGACGTTCCGGTAGGAGATGTTCTGGCCGCCCACGACCGATAGGCCGCGGCCCCAGGTGGTGCCGTTGATGACGGGCGCAGTGACGATGATGTCGTGGACGATCCGGCCCCCGTCACCCTCGTACGAGATCATCGAGATGCCATCGTCACCAGCAGCGGTGACGACGGCGTTGTTCACGGTCCCGTTGTTGGCGCCGTTGGTGATGTGGATGCCATCGGCGCGGGTGTTCGACACCCGCACCTGGTTCAGGGTGAAGTAGCTCGCACCGTTGACGAAGACTCCGGCGGCTGCCGAGCCGTTGATGGAGACGTTGGTGACGGTGTCACCCCGCCCGGCGATCACCAGCTTGTGCTGCTCGAGCGCGGAGTAGCGGGCACCGGTCAGCGCCGCCGTGAGATTGAGATTCGACACCGAGACGTTGTCGGCCAGGATTTGCACCGACGAGGTGGCATCGTTGGTGGCTTGCAGGGTGGCGCCGTTGCCGTTGATGGTCACGCCGGCCACCCGGATCTTCAGCACGCTGTGCTGGTAGGTGCGATTGGCCAGCGTCAGGGTGTCACCGGCCTTCAGCTGATCGAAGATCGCCTGCAGTGCCGCAGTGGTGTCCCCCGACGCCGGTACCGAAGACATTTGCGGTGACGGTTTGGTCGATGCCTGCGCGGGAGCCGTGGCCGGGCGGTTGACGGTCACGGAGACCGATGCGGTCGAGCCGTAGCCCGGGCTGAACAGGCCCATCAGGCCGTGGAAGTGCGAGGCGGCATTGGCTTCGGTGACGGTGACGGTGAACTGATCGGTCGTATCGGCCGACGAGGCCGCGAAGCTCGGGGTGTAGACGAAGTTGCCCGCCGAGTCGATGACGACCGTGCCATTGGCCGGCTTGCTCGCCGAGTAGATCAACGGGTCACCGTTGGCGTCGAATCCGTACACCTTGCCCACGATCGTGCCGTCGCCCTGCAGCGTGTTCTCCCCCGGTTTGTAGGACACGGTCGGCGTGGCGTTGGAGAACATGGCTTGGAATTGCAGGGCGAATGAGTTCAGCCAGTCCATCAGACTCATTGGCGCAGGCGCCGGTGCCGGTGCGGCCGCGGCGGCCATCGATATCGTCGCCGTCGCGGGCGATGTCGTCGCGACGCTGGCGGCGCTCTGGACGGCGAGCACTACGGGTGTGGTTGCAGCTGCCGGGGCGGCCGCTGCGGTCGGTTCCGTCACCGCCGCGACGCCCGACTCCGCAATCGGGGCCTCCTTCGTCACCGTGGCCGTGGTGGCGGGTTTTGAGGCGGCGGCGAACGTCGCGGTCGCGGTTTCGGTCGACGGCGACGATTTCTTCGACGTCGACGCCGACGCCGTGGACTTGTGCTCCGTCGACTCCTCAACCGAGTCGGTGTCCGCCGTTGGCTCCGCGGCCGTGGTCGTGTCCGTGGTCGGAGTCGTGTCCGTGGTCGGAGTCGTGTCCGCGGTCGGACTCGTGCCTGTGTCCGTGGTCGTTGCGGACTCACTCTTCTCGGGTTCGGCCTCGGTTGATGAATTCGATGTAACCGCGTTGGAAACAGATGATTCTTTTACATTCGAAGTGGACGGTTCGGAGCTCAAAGATACCTTTGGTTTGATATTCGATCCACTTGTGGCAGAGGTTGCCACATTCGTATCTTTTGACTCTGACTTCGTCGGCGGGTCGGACACGCTCGACCCGGATGATTCGTTGGACGTCGATGACGAAGAGTCGGATGAATCCGCCCATGCAACGCCACTACCTGCGAATATTCCGGCGCCGATGCCGAGTGCTACGGCCAACGCGCCGACCCTACCGACGTATGCTCCAGCGGCCATGATCCCGATCCCTCCGACCAGCTTATATCGCTATGAATTAGCTGTCGCTGAGTGTAAAGGGAAAAAAGAGTTTCATGACGGAATTGATGATTTGCATTCTTTCGACATCGACGAAATGTCAGGGAATGCATTTTCAAAACATATTACGTCAAATAGTATTTATTTGCCGCAAATGAATTCGCGCGCTTTAATGAGTGACCAGGGGTCCCGCGGCCGGGCAAAGGGGTCTTCGCCAGAATCGCACTGACGCACCTTCGGCAAACATTCCGCGGTGGCGTCTCGGGATCGGCGTCGCCCGCCGCTGGTGAGCAGGCGGATACCAGCCCGGCTGTACGCAAGAGGGCGGCTGGCGACGGTGAAGCCGGTCGGTGCGTTGCCGGTTTCGCACTCGGCGGCTACGTGGCGGCCGCGGCTGCGTAGGTGTGGCAGCGGTTACACCACGCGGCGGCGGTTACGTGGTGGCCGCGGCGTCCTGTTCGCGTTTGATCTCCAGGGCGATGTCGATCAGTTGATCTTCCTGACCACCGATCAGCTTGCGCTGCCCGGCCCGGTGCAACAACTGATGCGCCGGCACCCCGTAACGCTCCGACTGCCGGATGGCGTGCTTGAGGAAACTGGAATACACCCCCAAATAGCCCATCACCAACGCGTTGCGGTCCAGCAGACACTCCGCAGGCATCGCGGGCCGCACCACGTCCTCGGCGGCGTCGGCGATCTCGAAGAAGTCGATTCCCGTCTTCACGCCGATCTTGTCGAACACCCCGATCATCGCCTCCACTGGCGCGTTGCCCGCACCCGCACCGAAACGCCGGGTGCTGCCATCGATCTGCTTTGCGCCAGCCCGCACCGCGGTCACCGAATTGGCCACGCCGAGGCCGAGGTTCTCGTGCCCGTGGAACCCGACCTGCGCATCCTCACCGAGCTCGGCGACCAACGCCGCGACCCGGTCAGCCACCCCCTCGAGCACCAACGCTCCCGCCGAATCCACCACGTACACGCACTGACACCCCGCATCGGCCATGATCCGGGCCTGAGCAGCCAGCTTCTCCGGACTGATGGTGTGGCTCATCATCAGGAAGCCCACGGTCTCCAGGCCGAGTTCGCGGGCCAGTCCGAAGTGCTGGATGGAGACGTCGGCCTCGGTGCAGTGAGTGGCGATGCGGCAGATCGAGCCGCCGTTGTTCTGTGCCTCCTTGATGTCCTCCTTGGTGCCCACGCCCGGCAACATCAGGAACGCGATCTTGGCTTCCTTGGCCGTCTCGGCGGCCAACTTGATCAACTCCTGCTCCGGGGTCTTGGAGAAGCCGTAGTTGAACGACGACCCACCCAACCCATCACCGTGGGTGACCTCGATGACCGGCACCCCCGCCGCATCCAACGCCGCGACGATCGACCCCACCTCCTCGGCGGTGAACTGATGCCGCTTGTGATGCGACCCGTCCCGCAGCGAGGTATCCGTCATCCGGACGTCCCAGATGGGATTGAAGAAGATGTCGCTCATGCGTGCCCTCCGGTCGTGGCGGCGAGTACTTCCTTGGCGATCTCCTCGCCGACCTTCGTCGCCGCGGCGGTCATGATGTCCAAATTCCCCGCATACGGCGGCAGGTAGTCCCCCGCACCCTCGACCTCGACGAACGTCGTCACCAACGCGTGCCCACCCGAGTACACCGACGGTGGATCGAACTGCGGCTCGTTGAGCAACCGGTACCCGGGCACGTAGGTCTGCACCTGCGCCACCACCTCCTTGATCGACGCGGTGATCGCCTCCTGATCGGCGTCCTCTGGAATCGCGCAGAAGATGGTGTCGCGCATGATCATCGGCGGATCCGCCGGATTCAAGATGATGATCGCCTTACCGCGCTTCGCGCCACCGATCACCTCGACACCCCGGCTGGTGGTCTTGGTGAACTCGTCGATGTTGGCCCGCGTCCCCGGCCCCGCCGACGCCGACGACACCGACGCCACGATCTCCGCATACGGCACGTCCACCACCCGCGACACTGCGTACACCATCGGAATGGTCGCCTGCCCGCCACAGGTCACCATGTTCACGTTCGGCGCATCCAGATGCTCACGCAGATTCGCCGGCGGAATCACCCCCGGCCCCACTGCCGCGGGCGTCAGGTCGATCGCTCGGATACCCGCCGCGGCATACCGCGGCGCCGCATCACGATGCACGTAGGCACTGGTCGCCTCGAACACCAGATCGGGCTTCTCGTCGAGCGCCAACAGCCAGTCCACACCCTCGTGCGACGTCTCCAAACCCAGCGTGCGGGCCCGCGCCAAACCCTCACTCGCCGGATCGATGCCGATCATCCACCGCGGCTCCAACCACTCCGAACGCAGCAACTTGTACAACAGGTCGGTGCTGATGTTGCCCGACCCCACGATCGCAACCGTCGCCTTCTGCGGCATTCTGAGTGACCTCTTCTACTCGAAAGACAGGTGGACTGAACCTAAACCAAGGAAGTCGGCTACGAAATCGTCACCGGGACGAGCATCTATCGCACGTGTGCACGACCCCGGCAGCACGATGTCACCGGCTCGCAGGCGCACCCCGAACTGGTCGACCTTGCGGGCCAACCACGCCACTGCGGTCACCGGATTGCCGAGCACCGCATCGCTGCGGCCCTCGGCGACGACTTCACCATTGCGGGTCAGCACCGCGTCGATGGTGCGAATGTCGATGTCCTTGGGCGACACACGATCGCGGCCAAGCACCCACCCGGCCGAGGACGCATTGTCGGCGATCGTGTCGCACAACTTGATCTTCCAGTCGGTGATCCTGGTGTCGATCAGCTCGATCGACGGCGCGAAGGCCGCCGTCGCGGCCAGCACGTCGTCCTCGGTACAACCCTCGCCGGGAAGGTCATCGGCAAGAATGAAGCCGACCTCCACTTCCACTCGGGGATACAGAAATCGGCCAGCCTCGACGGGGACGTCCTCGAAGACCTCCATGTCGTCGAGCAGATGACCGTAATCCGGCTCGTCGACGCCCATCATCTTCTGCATGGCCTCCGACGACAGACCCACCTTGTGCCCGATCACCCGCGCACCGTCGGCCACCCGCGCCCGGATGTTGATCAACTGGATCTCGTAGGCGTCGACCACGTCGACGTCGGAATACCGGTCGGTCAACGGCGTCATCGCGACCTTGCCGCGCTCGGCCTCGGCGAGTTCGGCGGCAAGATCGGCGCGTGCTGCAGACGACAACATCGGTGAAGTCCCCTCGTTTCGTCGACCGGCACAGTTGTGGGTCGGCCGGGCAATTCTATAACGTGTTCTACATGACCCAACAGGAGTACGACGTCGTCGTGGTCGGGAGCGGCGCCGCGGGCATGGTGGCCGCACTCACCGCCGCCCACCAGGGATTCTCGACATTAGTCGTCGAGAAGGCTCCGCACTACGGAGGTTCCACTGCGCGGTCGGGTGGCGGCGTCTGGATTCCGAACAACGAAGTGCTCGAGCGTGACGGGGTGAAGGACACGGCCGAAGCTGCCCGGACCTACCTGCACACGATCATCGGCGACGTCGTCGAACCGGAACGCATCGACACCTATCTCGAACGCGGTCCGGAGATGTTGTCGTTCGTCTTGAAGAACTCGCCGCTGAAGCTGTGCTGGGTGCCCGGGTACTCCGACTACTACCCGGAAGCGGCGGGCGGCAAGCCCACCGGGCGCTCCGTCGAACCGAAGCCGTTCGATGCCCGCAAGCTCGGCGCCGACGAGAAGGGCCTGGAGCCCGCATACGGCAAGGTGCCCCTCAACGTCGTGGTGATGCAGCAGGACTACGTGCGCCTGAACATGCTGAAGCGGCATCCGCGCGGCGTGCTGCGCAGCCTGAAGATCGGCGGCCGCACCATGTGGGCCAAGGCCACGGGCAAGAACCTCGTGGGCATGGGCCGGGCACTGATCGCGCCGCTGCGGATCGGGCTGCAGAAAGCAGGCGTACCCGTCCTGCTGAACACCGCTCTGACCGACCTGTACGTCGAGGACGGTGTCGTGCGCGGGGTCTACGTCCGTGACACCAACGAGCCCGAAAGCGCTGAGCCGCGGCTGATCCGAGCCCGCCGCGGTGTCATCCTCGGCAGCGGCGGATTCGAGCACAACGAGCAGATGCGGGTCAAGTACCAGCGTGCGCCGATCACGACCGAGTGGACCGTCGGAGCCTCGTCCAACACCGGCGACGGCATCCAGGCTGCCGAAAAACTGGGCGCTGCACTGGATTTCATGGACGACGCCTGGTGGGGACCGACCGTCCCGCTGGTGGGCGCACCGTGGTTCGCGCTGTCCGAGCGCAACTCCCCCGGCTCGATCATCGTCAACATGTCGGGCAAGCGGTTCATGAACGAATCCATGCCCTACGTCGAGGCCTGCCACCGGATGTACGGCGGTGAGTACGGCCAGGGCTCGGGTCCCGGCGAGAACGTACCCGCCTGGCTCGTGTTCGACCAGCAGTACCGGGACCGCTACATCTTCGCGGGACTGCAACCGGGACAGAAGATTCCGCGGAAGTGGCTGGAGTCCGGGGTGGTCGTCAAGGCCGATACGCTCGAGGAGCTCGCGACCAAGACCAACCTGCCCGCGGACGCGCTGGCGGCGACCGTCGAGCGGTTCAACGGGTTCGCCCGATCGGGCGTCGACGAGGACTTCAAGCGCGGCGAGAGTGCCTACGACCGTTACTACGGCGACCCCACCATCAAGCCGAACCCCAACCTCGGCGAGATCAGCCACGGACCGTACTACGCCGCGAAGATGGTGCCGGGCGACCTCGGGACCAAGGGCGGCGTGTGCACCGACGTGCACGGCCGGGCACTGCGCGACGACGGGTCGGTCATCGAGGGGCTCTACGCCGCCGGCAACGTCAGCACGCCGGTGATGGGCCACACCTATCCGGGCCCGGGTGGCACCATCGGTCCCGCGATGACGTTCGGTTACCTCGCCGCGCTGCATCTGGCCGGAGCCGCCCCGGCGGCGACATCCGACCCCGGAGCCGCCCCGGCGGCGACATCCGACCCCGGAGCCGCCCCGGCGGCGACATCCGACCCCGGCAAGGCCTAGACGCATGCCGATCGATCTCGACGCGGCGATCGGTGCGGAGCTCCCGCCGGTCGAATTCTCTTGGAGCAGTAGCGATGTGCAGCTCTACCACCTGGGTCTCGGCGCTGGAGCGGACCCGCTCGACGAACGCGAGTTGCGCTACCTGATCGACGAGACGCCCCAAGTGCTGCCCACCTTCGGCAGCGTGGCCCAGACATTCCACATGACCGAGGCGCCGACGGTGAAGTTCCCCGGCATCGACATCGAGCTGTCGAAGGTCCTGCATGCCAGCGAGGCCGTCTCCGTTCCCGGCCCGATCCCGCCAGCGGGCACCGGTCGGGCCGTCACGCGTTTCACCGACATCTGGGACAAGGGCAAGGCCGCCGTGATCTGGTCGGAGACCACGGTCACCACGCCGGACGGTGCGCCGCTGTGGACGCAGAGGCGGTCGATCTACGCCAGGGGCGAAGGAGGCTTCGGCGGTGAGCGCGGCCCCTCTACGTCGTCGGAACCGCCGAACCGCCCACCCGACGTGGAGCTGTCGATTCCCACCTTGCCGCAGCAGGCGCTGCTGTACCGCCTGTGCGGGGATCGCAACCCACTGCACTCCGATCCCGCCTTCGCCTCTGCCGCAGGCTTTCCCAAGCCGATCCTGCACGGGTTGTGCACCTACGGGATCGGCGCCAAGGCACTCGTCGACGAGTTCCTCGACGGTGACGTCGCCCGCGTCGGTTCCTACGGCGCCCGATTCGCCGGTGTGTTGTTCCCCGGCGAGACGTTGAAGGCCAGCATCTGGCGGGAGGATGGCGCGTTGCGGGCCGTGCTCACCGCACCCGATCGCGACGACGCCGTGGTGCTCTCGGGTGTGGAGTTGAAGCCGGCGTAGTCGTGCTCATTTTGGTGACCGCGGGCCGCGCACGAGCTGATAGCGTCGAATTCAACTACTGGGGAGGGCATTGACGTGAGGATCACCACCGCTCTGACCGCCACGTTCGCCGTTGCCGCAGCCGCTGCCGTCGGCATTCTGGGCACGCCGATCGCGGTAGCCGATGATCTGACCACGACGACCATCGGCAACGAGGCGAAGCTGACCGACGGGGACGTCGTACAGAGTTGGACCGTCACCGACCTCAAGGCCAGCACCGACCAGATTCCCTACCCCGTCGCGGGCACGCTGTGGGAGGCCACTGCAACGGATCAGGCCATCCAGGGCAGTGCGACTCCGATCGTGTCGAACCTCAACGCGCGCACCAAGAGTGGGGCGACCTACCGCGTCCTCTTCGGCGTCGCGACCCCGCAGGGCGTGAGCCCGGCGACGTTGGCCCAAGGCCAGAAGACCACCGGCAAGGTGTACTTCGACGTCGTCGGGGACACCCCCGACAGCGTCGTCTACAACGCCGGTGGGCAGGACCTCCTGGTGTGGGTGCAACCTCCGCCGCAGCTCCCCGCGCAGCGCGGGGGCGGCAGCTACTCGTCGACGTCGCCCGTCAGCCCCTCGACACCGACCACGACGACCGCCCCGACCACCCCCACTCCGACGCCCACCCCCGGCGCCGTGCCCGGCGCCCCGGCCGCGCTTCCCCCGGGCAGTGCGGGCACCCCGCTTCCGGCCGGTAGCCAGGGCACGCCACTCGCGCCCGCCACGCCTGCCCCCGCGGCCGGCACCGAGGGTGCACCGCAGCCCGCGGCCGTCCAGCAGGCACCTGCGGCCACCGGAAGCCAGGGCACGCCACTGCCGACGGGCGCCTCCGCGTCCGCCGCGCCGTCGACGACCGTGATCGCCCCGCCGCCGCCCGCCTGATCGACCTCGTCAGGAGTGGCTCGACCACCACACGTACAGCTGGTCGAGGTTGGGCCCTTCGGCGGCGCCGTCGACCGAGTTGAGCAGGAGCCTCGCGTCGTCCGTCCACGCCAGCGTGGGAACGGTGTCCCGGTAGCCGCACACCAACGTCCCACTGACCTGCTGAGGGGTGGCGTTGCGGCGCCAAGGGCCCGGTGACTGAATGTTGCCAGGGCAGTTGACCACTCGCATGCCACCCACGACGGCCCCGAACGCGGAATCGAGCGAGGCCGCGTCGCTCGCCAAGGTGTAGGTGGCCGCGGGAGGTCCGCCGGCATCCCCGTTCTGGGTGCAACCGAGCGTGGCCGCGGCTCCCGGTGGCACGTCCAGCGACGTGCATGCCGAAGGCGGATAGCCGGGGGGCAACGCGGCCCGAAGCTGCTGTTGCGCTTGGGTGTTGACCGCCCTAGGCGTGGTCGACGTCCCCGGTGCGGGCCCCGACGGCGGATCGGCTCCGTCGTCGCCGGGCCACAGCAGCCACACCGCGATGGCGACGACGGCCAGCCCGGCAGCAGCGGCGGCGGCGATCGGCCCCGCCGGAAGCTGGTGGTTGGGCCGTGGCGCAATCGCCCGCGGATCGACCGTCAGCGGCTCGCCGAGCATCGGCCTGACGCCCGTCGGCGGTGCCTGAGCCGGTGGTGATCCGAGCGCGCCGATCTGTTCGGTCAGGGCGCGGGCGAAGTCGGAGCAACGGGCGAAACGACTTTCGGGCCGCTTGGCCAGGGCGACGGTGAGCACCGGGTCGAGCGCGGACAACTCGGGTCGCCTGGCGGCCAACGCAGGCGGCTTGGTGTTGAGATGGTCCCTGATCACCTCGGCGGGCTCCGAACTCGGGAACAGCGGCTCACCGGTCAGCAGGTGGTACGCCGTCGCCGCGAGCGCGTATTGATCCGCGCGGCCACCGACCTCGTCACCGTTGAGCTGCTCCGGCGCACAGTAGGCCACCGTGCCGATGGCGGTGGTCGACGCCGTGACGTCCTCGACGTCATTGAGATCGCGCGCTATTCCGAAGTCGGTCAACAAGATTCGTTGCTCACCGTCATCGTCGAGGTGTGTCAGCATGATGTTGGCGGGCTTGACGTCGCGGTGTAGGAGTCCTCTCTTGTGAGCGCTGTCGAGTGCGCTCGCGACCGCGGTGACGATGCGGGCGACGTCCTCGGCGGGCATACCCGCGGGGTAGCGTTCGGCGACCAGACGGGCGGCGTCGAGGCCGTCGACGTAGTCCATCGAGATCCACAGCTGCCCGTCGGCCTCACCACGGTCGTGCACGCCGACGATGTTGGGATGCCAGAGCGTCGACGCCAGGTCGGCTTCGCGGTTGAAGCGGGCGCGGTACTCAGTGTCGGCCGACCAATCCGATGGGAGCAGCTTCAAGGCGTCACGACGTGGGAGCCGTGGATGCTGGACGAGATACACCCGGCCCATGCCACCGGAGCCCAGCAGACCGATGATCTCGTAACCGGCGAAGCTCTGACCGGGTGTCAGCTCGTCATCCGGTAGTGGCGGCGGTGACGAACTCATGCCCGCACCTCCGAGTCAGTTACCCGCACTTCGATACCGACAGTAGTGGGCGACCGCGCTCAGAGCGGCGAACGCTTGCCGCGACGCGCTACATCCTGCGGGAGAGGTCGTCTCCGTCTCCCTGACGCGGCGGTGCCACCGGCACCGAACCGGCTTCGTGGTTGGTGGGGCCGGGTGCGGCCGCGTCCAGCGGCGGCCGCCGGTCCCGGTCAGTCGGGTTCTCGCGCTCGTCGCGATCGTCGCGATCGTCGCGCGGTGGCGCAGCGCCCGCACCGGCCGGGCCATGACCGGCGGGCGCCTGACCCGCCGACGCCTGGCCGCCCGTACCCGCGGACTCACCGCCCTTGGCCGACTGCATGGCCTGTTGCATCATCGAACCGAATTGTCCCGCCTGCCCGCCGAGGGCCTGCGCGGGTGCGCCCGCCTGCTGCGCCATCTGACCCACCTGGCCGAGTTGACCCAGCATCTGGCCGAGCTGTCCGACCGACTGGCCGCCGGAGTCGTCGGCATTCTGGTACGCGGATTCGGCCGCACCCAACTTGCCGGAGAACATGGTCTCCTTCGCCTGCAGTGCGGCCACGCTCGCCGCCATGGGCGTCGTCAGCGTCGGCAGCACCGCGGAGATCGTCATGCTCATCGCGTCCTCACCGGGCGGGAGCATCGGGATCTCGGGCAGGTCGACACTCGCGGCATCCCAGTTCAGGTTGCCGGGGGTCTGCATCGGATCGAGGGACATCAGCCGGCACCCTTCATCGACTCACCAGTCATCGTCGGCGTCCTCGTCGAGGTCGTAGTCGAGCGGTGGCGGCGCCGCGAGCGAGGCACCGGTGCTGCTGCTCTCGCCACGCTGACCCATCATGCCCATGCCCCCGCCGCCCACGCCCGAGCCGCTGGCACCGACCGGCGCGAGCCCGCCGAACGCCGAGCTGCCCGCGCCCGCCGGACGGACGGCCACGTCACCCGAGCTGCCGACCAGGTTGGCCAATGCCGGGGACGCCGCGGACAGGCCGCCGGAGCCCGGCAGGCCGACCGCCTTCACCAAGCCGCCACCCGCACCCGCACCCGCCCCACCGGCCAGGGGATGGTTGGAGAACGCCGAGAAGGGCGATGGTGACGCGACCGCGCCAGAACCGCCCTTGCCGCCCGCGGACATCAACTGTTGCAGCGGCTGCATGATCTGCTGCAACGGCTGCATCAGCTGTTGGGGCGCCTGTGTCAGCATCCCGCCGATCTGCTGCGGGAGCTGCATCGCCATCTGGCCCATCTGCATCATCATCTGCATGGCCTGCTGCGAACCCTTGTCCGCCCCCTGTGACGCGGCCGCCGTCGGCGGCGCGCTCGGTTTGGGGATGTTCGGCGGCACGCCGAGCCCGGAGGCCAGTTCGGCGGAGTTGGCGTTGATGTAGGCGATGTTCTGCGACAGGCCCAGCTTGACGCGGCTCTGCACCAGTTCCTGGGCGTTGCTGAACGGCATGGCCGAAATGGCCCCGCATTCGTGCTGGGTCTCCTGCGCGGTGGCGTTCACTAGGACCTTCGTCCTGGCGACCGTGACCTCCATGCTGCGCAGCTTGGCCGCGATGGCGGCGGCCTGCGCCCCGTTGGCCTCGTGGCCCGCGATGATCGTGGTGGCTTCACCGCCGGCGGCCAGCGCCCCGCCGCCCTTCCACTGGTCCGCCAACTGCATGAGCTGGCCCTGCTGTCGAGGGACCACCGACCCAGTCAGCTTGGCGGCCAACGCCTCATACGACGCGGCCGCAGCGGCCAGCGCCTCCTCGTCGACGTTCGGCCAGCCGGGTCCCGTCACCGTCTGTGAACCGAACGGGCTGCTGTCGGGCGGAACACCCATGACACGGCTCCCCTTCCGTGCGTCGGTCGTCTATGTGAAGAGTACCGGCGGGCGTAGCGGCGGCTAGCCACCAATCGAAGACCTGCCAGCGATCACGCAGTGGCTCGAGTTTCCGCGACATCGTCACGGTCACTCGTCAGCTGCCGGAATGCGCGAATCGGGTTGAGGTGTGCGCACGGGGCGACGCCGACAACCTTGCGTGCGACTAGCCACATGCAGATCGACTTCGTCGCGATGCTGGCGAGGACGACCACGGCCAACGCGATGGGGCCGCCCATCCACGCTGCGACGCAGGCGCACGGGAGCGCCACTGCGAGCACCGCCACTGCCGTACGTGACGCTGCCGTGATGTTCCCACTGATGACCAGCAAGGTGATGCTGCCATCGAAACACGCCTGAAAGGCTCCGGCCGCCGTCAGAATGAGCAGTAGCGAACTGGCAGTCCGCATCTCGGGTCCATACGCCACCTCCAGCACGAATGGCCCGAGAGTCGCGACCACCGTCAGCACGACGATCGCGATGAGGGTGTTCATGGTCGCCGCATCCGACAGTATCCGGATGACCCGCGACTTCTGGCCGGCAGCCCAGAGCCGTGCAGCCGTCGGCGCGACAGCGAGGGCGAACAAGCTGTCCAGCAGGGTCACCTGCGTGGCGAGCGTTGCAGTCGCCGAAAACTGGGTCGCGGCCAGCGAGCTGAACGCGGCCGTCGCGAGCCAGACCATTCCCTGCCTCAGCATGAACTCCGAGAAGTCCAGGCTGAACAGTTTCGTCCCTTGGCCGATGGTCGTTCGCAGGGTGGCAACTCCCGACGAGAACCTGAATATCGAAACTTCATGTCTGGCATGTACTAGTGCGATGACGACCTGCGTCGCGCTGACGGCGCAATATGTTGCAATCACGGCTAATAACGAAGGACGGTGGGCGATGAGTACGACGAGCGCCACCAAGGGCAGCGCCGCCATGTTGCGGGCGTAGTGCATTGTCGCCACCGAAGCGCGCACTCGCCCGGTCGCCGCGAAGATGTCGCTGAGAATCAGCCGAGTTGATTCCACCGCGATGAGAAGGGCAGTCATTACCATCACGGGCACGAAATCCGAATGCCCGATCAGGGCGACACAGCCGATGAGCGCGATGAACGGCGCACTGAGCACCGACAAGAGCGCCGTGGCATGGAGATGCGTAGCGGCGATCTGCCGCCGCCGCAACGCGTCGGACTCCGCACCCATCAGCCGAATGACGTTGTAACCCAAACCAAGTCGTCCGACCAAGGGGCCCAATGAGATCGACGCAAGAATGGCGAAGAAGGCTGCTGCTTCTTGCAGATCGAGTGACCGAACGACGATTACCGATAACAAGAAGGTGGTCGCCATCCCACCCACCGCGGCGAACGCCCGCCAGCCAAAGCTACGACGCACCTCGCTGTTCGCGCCTTCATCGGTACTCAACTCATCCTCAACACAGTCCGGGGATTCGCAGGAACCTCAAAGGTATGACGGAACTTGAAGCGAAGAGTCGAGCGGCGTCGGCTCGTGGACCACTCGCCGCCAAGCCCGCCAGGTGCTACGAAGCCATCTCTTCTTCATCAGAAACCTGAGCGGTGGGGCCCAGGCCGCATACCGGCGGCGTTCCGCGGCGAACTCGAAGGCGTCCCGTGCGTCGGCACGACGGTGGATCAATTGCCACATCCCGTACCAGTACGCGTAGTCCCCCATCTTGCGTCGCGAAAGGGTCTGCAATCTCTTCGCATCGGGAAGTCGCGAGCCCTCGTGGGCGAAGAACGAATCGAATGCCGCCTCGTGATCCTTGAAGTCCAGGACCCTGAACTTGCTGTAGGGAGCCGACATTTCGGCATCATGTATTCGCCGGATCCCGACCACCCGGTTCGTGTTGGCCACATCGCCGACCATCGCGAGGCGAAGGTACATCTCGAAGTCGGCGCAACGCAGGCTCGATCGATAGTGCCCCGCAGCGCCGGCTTTCTTGAGGGCGGAGGTGCGAATCAACCACGCCGCGGACCCGACATCGCAGTACGAGTCGAAGCATGTCCGGTGGATGAAGTCGTCACCCTTGACGATCTTCCACCGAGTCGTCGCGGCATCACAGCGTCCCGCGTCGATGAGCCCATCAGCCAGCCTCGCTTCGACGCCGTAAACGAAGGCTACGTTGGGATGCTGGTCGAGAAACTGCGTTTCGAGCGCCAGTGCGCCGGCGGGAAGGACGTCGTCCGCGCCAAGGATCGTGAAGTAATCCGAACTCGCCCAATCGATCGCCCTGTTGAAGGAGTGATGCCAGCCCTGGTTCTCCTCGTTGAGGATGATGGTGACACGGTCATCAGTCGCGGCGATCTCTCGTACGATCTCTTGGCTGCCATCGGTTGAGGCGTTGTCGATGATCAAAAGACGAAGATTCGGTATGTGCTGGCTCAGAACACTTCTCGCGCATTCCGCTAGGTAAGCGCCGTACTGGTAGGACGGAATGAAGACGTCGACGCCAGTCTTCAGATTCTTCGAAGCAGCCATGCGCCGGGGTTCCGGTACGGCCACCGAGTGCACCGTCTGCCTTTCCAGGCCCGTGTCCATTCCGCCGTCCATTGTCATTACTTCCCCTCGTACTTCACGACGATCACGTGACCCTGGACGTGGGAACGAGCCGAAATCGGGATGGCCATGGGCCATCGGGCGGATTGGTTCGCGATGGCGGTCATCTGGCCAACACCGATGGTTCGAACACCAGAACTCCGTCGGTGCTGCCGTTCAGGTCGTAGAGCGCGATGACCTCTTCGGGCAATGCCTCTTGCGTGTCGGCCCGAAGATAGTCGCGAACCGACGTTCCGGTGCTCCGCGAATCGATGTTCGCCGGACCGGCTTGGGCGACGAGATCGTCGATGTGAGCGGTCCTAAAGTCGACGCTCAACCGCGCTGCGTCGGTCTGGTTTGGGACCGTTGAATGCAACTGGGCGCCAGAGAACGACAGAAGGGACCCCGGGTCACCGACGACACGCAGCGTGGTACCCGGGTCGCCAGTGGCAAGCTTCGGATGCGGACGGGGATCGTCCTTGACGTACACCGCCGCATCGCGCCTCGACGTCCTGTTCCATTCGTAGGCATCGAAGCCGTCGCTCGTATTCGGAACAGGCTGCTGCCAGAAGTCAGGGTGGAACTGCATCCCGGTGGTTGCGGAGTTGCCCGCAATCGGTGTCCACCAGTTGTTTTGGCATTGTGGGGCCGAATACCACGTGTCGCGATGCGGCTTGTAGTTGTACCCAAGCCCGGCGGAGAGATAGTCGGTAGGTGGGACGACTCGCAACTTGGGGACGTCGAAGTAGGTCTTCGTCGGGTCTGCGCCGAGATCTACCAGAATCTCCAGCAAGAGCTCCTTCGCCCGCGGGTGGTGGGTGAACGCGGGCTTCAGTGTCTTGAGGATGTCCACGTAGTCCGCGACGGGCAGCACACGGTGGGCGGTGAGGGGATCGTGAGAGCCGAAGGCGGCAACGATCATGGCGTAGGCGAAGTCCGTGAACGCCCTGACGGTGTCACGTGGCGGGATGCAGAACACCTCGCCTCCGTAGAGGCGCTGCCGTCGCTCATCGTCGGTGAAGGCCGTCTCAGACGAGACCACTACTGACATGGTGTTCGTCCTTTCCTGGGTGAAGTTGCGCGTATTCGTCAATCGAGGATCGACAGGGTCGGGATCGGGACGACGAACTTGCCGCCCCAGTCGCGAATGAAGGCCATCTCACTCCTGATCTCGTCCTGCAGGTTCCACGGCAGAATGAGTACGTAGTCAGGACGGGTCTCACGAATGTGCGACGGCGCGTACACGGGAAGATGCGTGCCAGGCAGAAGGTGCCCTTGCTTGTGCGGACTTCGATCGACGGTGTAGTCGACGAGGTCGGTCTTGATGCCACAGTAGTTGAGGAGCGTGTTTCCCTTGGCGGGTGCGCCGTACGCCACCGTGCTCAACCCGGCGTCGCGGGCCTCGATCAGGAATCGGAGCAGGTTGCGCTTGGCGCTTTGAACACGGTCCGTGAAACGGAGGTAGCCGGCCAGGCTGTCGAGGCCTTCGGCGCGCTCGGCGTACGCCACGTCGTGCACGCTGTCCGTTACGAGATGTCCGTCAAAGGCTTTGTGGCAGGCGTATATCCGTAGTGATCCGCCGTGGGTGGAGAGCTCTTCGACGTCGAAGATTCGAAGTCCGTGTGCATCGAAGATCGATTGCGCAGTGAGCAGGGAGAAGTACGAGAAGTGCTCGTGGTAGATCGTGTCGAATTGATTGTGCTCGATCAAACGCATGAGATGTGGAAACTCCATGGTGATCACACCAGTCGGGGCAAGCACGACTGACATGCCCTCGACGAAGTCATTCAAATTCGGTACGTGCGCGAGGACGTTGTTTCCGATCAGCAAGTCGGCGCGCATGCCGTCGGCCACGAACTGGCGGGCGAGGTCCGTTCCGAAGAACGCTACCTCGGTAGGGATACCGTTCGCCCGTGCGACCGCTGCGACATTCGCGGCGGGCTCGATCCCAAGGGCCGGAATTCCCGCCTCCACGAAGTTCTTCAGCAGATACCCGTCATTGCTTGCGATCTCGATGACATGCTTCGAGGCGTCCACCGAGAATCGCTCCATCACCGTCTCCGCGTAGGCGCGGGCGTGTTCCAGCCAGCTCTGCGAGTAGGACGAGAAGTAGAGGTAATCGCCGAAAATCTCTGTCGGCGCTTCGAATTCATCGAGCTGGACCAGCAGACAATTGGAACATACGCGCGCGTGCAGGGGGAAGAAGACCTCTGCCCCCTCGGCTTGATACTCAGTCAGGTAGGAGTTGGCAAGGGGTGACATGCCGAGATCGCAGAAGGAGTGCTTGACCGGCAATCCGCAGTGCCTGCAGGAGACACTCATCGAATCTCCTCCATGGCGGGAGCGTCGGACCAGGTCTTCCAGGGCGCCTTGCCGTTGTCCCACATCTCGTTGAGGGTGACCTTGTCCCACAACGTGTCCATTCCGTGCCAGAACCCGGAATGCTGGTACGCGGAGAGCTCGCGGTCATTGGACAGCCGGCTCATCGGCGCTTGCTCGAAGACGGTGGCGTCGCCGTCGATGTAGTCGAGGATCGACGGCTCCGCGACGAAGAAGCCTCCGTTGACCCAGCCGCTGCTGCCGAGGGGCTTTTCGGCGAAGAATGCGCGATCTTCTTCGCGCAGATCGAGCGTTCCGTAGCGACCCGGTGGTTGCACTGCGGTCACAGTGGCGATGGAACCCGAATGCCGGTGAAAGTCAACGACATTGCGGACATCGAGATCTGTGACACCGTCACCGTAGGTGAACGAGAACGTCTCGTCGCCGATGTGATCTCTAGCGCGCAGCAAGCGACCACCGGTCATGGTGTCCTCGCCGGTGTCGAGCAGGGTGACGGACCACGGTTCGGTGTGGGACTGAAGCGTCTTGATGGTGCCGGTGGACAGGTCGATCGTGAAGTCAGCCGTGTGGAGGTAGTAGTTCGCGAAGAACTCCTTGACCATGTAGCCCTTGTAGCCGAGCAGAATCACGAAGTCGGTGACGCCCGCGGCCTCGTAGGTCTTCATGATGTGCCAAAGGATCGGTTTGCCGCCGATTTCCACCATGGGTTTGGGTCGCGTTTGAGATTCCTCGCTGATCCGAGTCCCACGTCCGCCGGCGAGTATGACGGCCTTCATCATCGACCCCTTCCTGTCAGGAGCAGTTCGCGGAAGTGTGTGCAGACACGGTCGACGTGTACTTCTTCGAGCACGAGCGCAGAGGGGAGGTTCACCGCTCGCGCGGCGATGTCGTAGGCGACCGGATTATTGTGTGCACCAACGTATTTGGTGTCGCATTCACCGAACGCACCCAGAGAGCTCAGCGGCGGGAGGAACGGTCGGGTATCGATCCCCACGTGGTCGAAGGACTCCATGATCTGCCTGGTCGAGAGCCCGTAGGAGTCATCGACGACCGCGGTCACCATCCAGAACGTGTTCCCGACACCAGTTGGCTCCACATTCAATCGAACTCCGGGCACGTCGGCCAGCCGAGCTTCATACCATCGAAATATCTGTATCTTCTTCGCCACCAGCTCGTCGATCCGGGACAACTGCGCCCGGCCGAATGCCGCTGCCAGACTGCTCATCCGATACTTGTAACCGATCTCCTCGGTGACGAAGTAGCGATGGTTCGAGGCGCTACGCCCGTGGTCACGCAGTCGCGCCATGCGGTCGAAGAGGTCGCCGCGATCGGTGACCACCATGCCGCCCTCGCCCGTTGTCATGGTCTTGGTTCCGTGGAAGCTGAACACACCGATGTCACCCAACCCGCCAGCCGGCACTCCCTTCCAGCTCGCTCCGATCGCCTGCGCCGCGTCCTCGACGATCGGAACGCCGGGCGCAGCGGCGCGGAGCGCATCCATGTCGGGCACGCCGCCGTAGAGGTCGACCGCCACGATGGCCTTGGTCTGGGGGCTGAGGCGGCGCTCGACGCTCGCTGCGTCGAGGCACCAGGTGTCGGGGTCGACATCTGCGAAGACGGGGGTGGCGCCTTCGTAGAGGATCGGTGCCGCGCTGGCGACCCATGTCGACTCGGGCACGATTACTTCGTCGCCGGGACCGATGCCCAGGGCAAGCATGGCCAGATGCAGACCCGAAGTTCCGTGCGGCACGGCCGCCGCATGCTCGACGCCGAGGTAGTCGGCGAACTCGGTCTCGAATAGTCCGACCGACTGCGCTGCATGGCCATACCAGTCGTTGGCAGCAGCCGCCGCAACGTACTGAATTTCCAGATCCGTCACCCACGGGCCGGCGACCGGGATGCGCCCGTTGGCGAACGACGCCGCCGTCTCGGCGGAGATGTTCAGCGCCATGGAGGTCACGTGCGTGCCACCTGCCGGAGGTCGACGTCGACTTCGCCGCGTTCGATCAAGGCCTTCACGGTTCGGATGCGGAAGTACGCGGGACCGTCGAAGATCGACGTGGTCATCCCGCCGTTGACATATGCCGACCACAGTTGTTCGATACCGCGACGCAAGGTCCACTGCGGTCGGTAACCAGGGAGGTCCCGATCGATCTTGCGGAAGTCCACCCGGTAGTCGCGAATGTCCGCGGTGGCACCGGCCGCAAAGGTGACCCTGCATCCCGGCACCACTTCGGCGACGAGGTTGGCCACGTCTCGCACGCGGTAGTTCTCCCCGGTTCGTCCGACGTTGAAGGCCTGGTCGTGGATGGCGTCCTGCGGGGCAACGAGGGCCTGGGCGAATGCGTGCGAGATGTCGAGCACGTGAACCAGGGGGCGCCAGGGGGTTCCGTCGCTCATCATCATCACTTCGCCCGTGGTCACTGCGTGTCCCACCAGGTTGTTGACGACGATGTCGGCACGCAGTCGCCGTGACACGCCGTACGCGGTGGCGTTGCGCAGGTACACAGGCGAGAAGTTCTCGTCAGCGAGTTCTGACAGAGCACGCTCGACCTGCACCTTCGACTCGCCATAGGGCGTGACGGGATTGAAAGTAGCCTGTTCGTCCAATTCCAGATCGCCGCCCTTGCCATAGAGGCTGCACGATGAAGAGAAGAGAAAGCGCTTGACCCCGGCCCGCTTCGCCTCCCGCGCCAGATGAACTGAAGCGTCTCGGTTGACGACGTACGTCAACGACGGGTTGAGATCGGCGAGCGGGTCATTCGACATCGCGGCGAGGTGGACGATGGCGTCGAAACCGACCAGGTCGTCCGCTGTGACGTCGCGAATGTCGCGGCACAACGAGGGCACCGGGTCGGGCGGAGCAAGAAAGTCGCAACCGTTGAACAGGTCGGTGTCGAGGCCGACGACGTCGAAACCAAGGTCGATCAGGTAGGTCGTCATCTCGACACCGATGTATCCGAGGTGACCGGTCACGAGGACCTTCACGGACATCTACCCTTCGTTTCACCCCCGTTCCCCAGACCCGGGACGGTGTGCAAATAAAGATGCTCCGCACGCTGCGGCAAATTAATCGTCGTTCGCTGAAACAGCCGCATCCCGGAAAATCATACCTTCTGCCCGAAACGCTACCAGGACGGACCGGGGCCGGCAACGCGACCGTCGATGTTCCTGTGAAAGCGACCCCAAATTCACAGGAACGTGGCACGCCGTCACCGTATGACGCCCCCAACTGGAGGTATTCCTCACATCTGACCCGAGAGTGCCATGCCGATTGGGGCTTGCGATCCGATGCCATGGGCTGAATCACTAGTTGCAGCAACCCGCCCTGGGTGAGGATCCCGTTGGCGTCAATCCCGCTTTGAACCGTGATGAGACACCAGGCGAACATCGCTACTGAGGCCTTCGCAATTTCTGTGTCGCTGCAAAGGGTTCACCTCCACCACTTCAGCGAGAGGCGGCGGAATCGAGTCGAAGCAGGTCCGAAGCGCAGTGGAGCGGCGCGAAACCAAGTAGCGGCCTACCGAAGCGACGCGGGACTAGCGGCCCCTATCGAACCAGCAGGTGGGGCCCAGTGGTCTGCGCGGGGCAGTATGTCGCGGGAATTCGCTAACCGAGGATGAGACCCGAGGTCGGGACGCCCGTACCCGCGGTGACCAGCACGTGCTCGACATCCGGGACGGGGTTCACCGAGGTACCGCGCAACTGGCGGACGCCCTCGGCGATGCCGTTCATACCGTGGATGTAGGCCTCCCCGAGTTGGCCACCGTGGGTGTTGATGGGCAGCCGGCCGCCGATCTCGATGGCGCCGTCGGCGATGAAGTCCTTCGCCTCACCCCAACCGCAGAAGCCCAGCTCCTCCAGCTGAATGAGGGTGAACGGCGTGAAGTGGTCGTAGAGGATCGCCGTCTGAATGTCGGTCGGCTTCAGCCCCGATTGCGCCCACATCTGCTTGCCGACCAGTCCCATCTCGGGCAGCCCGTCGAGCTCGGGCCGGTAGTAGCTGACCATCGAGTATTGGTCGGGGCTGGCACCCTGCGCGGCCGCCTCGATGACCGCCGGCCGGTTCTTCAGGTCCTTGGCGCGCTCAGCCGAGACGATCACCAGCGCAACCCCGCCATCGGTCTCCTGGCAACAATCCAGCAGACGCAGCGGCTCGGCGATCCACCGTGAGGCCTGATGCTCGGAGATGGTGATCGGCTTCTCGTAGAAGTAGGCCTTCGGGTTCTTCGCGGCATGCTTGCGGTCGGCCACCGAGATGGCGCCGAAGTCCTTGCTCGTCGCCCCGGACAGGTGCATGTATCGCTTCGCGATCATCGCGACTTGGGCTGCGGGGGTGGACAATCCGTGCGGATACGAGAAGGAGTTGTCGACTCCGGTCGAGTCGGCGTTCTCCACCAATCGCATCTGCACCTGACCGAACCGCATGCCCGAGCGCTCGTTGAACGCGCGATACGCCACCACGCAGTCCGCGATTCCGGTGGCGACGGCCATCGCCGCCTGCTGCACGGTCGCGCACGCCGCACCGCCGCCGTGGTGAATCTTGGAGAAGAACTTCAGGTCACCGATGCCCGTGGCCCGCGCGACGGCGACCTCGGTGTTGGAATCCATCGTGAACGTCGTCATGCCGTCGACGTCGGCAGGTGTCAGGCCGGCGTCGTCGAGCGCGTCGAGCACGGCCTCGGCGGCCAGCCGCAACTCGCTGCGGCCGGAGTTCTTCGAGAAGTCGGTGGCGCCGATCCCGACGATCGCCGCCTTGCCACTCAGCGAATCGCTCATCCGGCCGCCCCCACCGTCAGCGTGGCGTTCGCGATCACGTGATCGCCAAGGCTGTTGGCGCCCACGATCTTCAGGGTCGTCACGCCGTCCTCGACCGCGGTGACCTCACCAGAGAAGGTCACCGTGTCGTAGGCGTACCACGGCACGCCGAGGCGCAGGCCGATCGACTTGATCACGGCGTTCGGCCCCGCCCAGTCGGTGATGTAGCGCTGCACCAGGCCGGTGTCGGTGAGGATGTTGACGAAGATGTCCTTGGATCCCTTGGCTTGCGCCTTGTCCCGGTCGTGGTGCACGTCCTGGTAGTCGCGGGTGGCGATGGCCGTCGAGACGATGAAGGTGGGGTCGCCGTAGAGCTTGAGTTCGGGCAGCTTGGTGCCGACCTCGATTACCGGCGTGCTCACTGGGCAGGCTCCCATGCGTAATTGGTCCAGGCCGGACCGACGTCGTTGGCCGGGAAGTCGATGTACATGGCGCGCACGGGCATTCCGATCTCCACCCGGGCGGGGTCGACGTTGCGGAGCTCACCGAGCATCCGCACCCCCTCCTCGAGTTCGACGAGCGCGATGACGAACGGCAGGGTGCGGCCGGGCACCTTGGGCGCGTGGTGCACGACGAAGCTGAACACCGCGCCCTTGCCACTGGCGACGACGTAATCGGTCGTCTGCTCCTTGTCCAGCCACAGTGCGGGCACCGGTGGGTGCTGCAGGCTGTCGTCGGCGCGTTTCTGGATGCGCAGCTCGTGGGCGCTGACGCCGTCCCAGAAGAACTTGGTGTCCTTGGACGACGCGGGGCGCATCGCCGAATCGGCGTCGAGGTCCTCGGGGACCGACGTCGCGACGGCGGCGGCGTTCGCATCGTCCCGGGGGATGAACTTCATGATGCGCCACATCATCTCGGCGACGTCCTCATCGCCGACCTGCCAGGTGATCTTCTGGGTGATGAAGAACGCCTCGCCGAGCGCAGTCTGCTTGGGGCCGACGACGTCGGTCAGCTCCGCCGCGACACTGACCTCTTCGCCCGGCCGGAGGTAGCGGTGGTAGGTCTGCTCGCAGTTAGTGGCGACGACGCCGATATAGCCTGCGTCATCGAACAATTCGAGGATCTTGCCCAGCGGATCGTCGTCGGGGCGAACTCCGCCCAGACCCATCATCGTCCAGACCTGGATCATCGCCGGAGGCGCGACGATGCCGGGATGCCCTGCTGCCTTGGCCGCCGATCCGTCGACGTAGATCGGGTTGCGGTCGCCGATGGCGTCGAGCCAATGGTCGATCATGGGCTGGTTCACCGCATGGCGTCCGACCCGTGGCTTGCTCTTGCCCTCGGCCCTGACCCGCTCCGCTGCGCTGCGGATGTCGTCGATGGCGCTCACGGTCGTCTCCTCTTCGCGCGAGCGCTCATCAGCGGGGAACCCGGGGGACCCTCAGACCAGAGGCGGCGATCATCTCGCGCATCACCTCGTTGACCCCGCCGCCGAACGTGATCACCAGGTTTCGCTTGGTCTGACTGTCCAGCCAGTCCTGCAACTCGCCGGTATCGGCTTCGGCGGGGTTGCCGTACTTTCCGACGATCTCCTCGGCGAGGCGTCCCACCCGCTGGATCCGCTCGGTGCCGAAGACCTTGGTCGCGGCGGCATCGGCGATGTTGATCTCCTCGCCACCGGCGGCCACCTGCCAGTTGAGCAGTTCGTTGATCCGCCAGATCGCGCGGATCTCACCGAGTGCACGTTTGACGTCGTCATGGTCGATTGGGGTGACGCCGTTGCCGCCCGGCTTCGATGCCCACGTGTGGACGCGGTCGTAGATGCCGGCCACCTTGCCTGCGGGGCCGAGCATGACGCGCTCGTGGTTCAGCTGCGTGGTGATCAACCGCCACCCCGCGTTCTCCTCACCGACCAACATCTCGACGGGCACCCGCACGTCGTTGAAGTAGGTCGCATTGGTGTGGTGCGCGCCGTCGGACAAAATGATCGGCGTCCACGAGTACCCGGGGTCCGTGGTGTCGACGATGAGAATCGAAATGCCCTTGTGCTTCGCGGCTTCCGGATCGGTGCGGACGGCCAGCCAGAGATAGTCGGCATCATGGCCGCCGGTGGTCCAGATCTTCTGACCGTTGACGATGTACTCATCGCCCTGCCGTACCGCACTGGTCCGCAGCGCCGCGAGATCGGTGCCGGCTTCTGGCTCGGAATACCCAATCGCGAAGTGGACGTCACCGGCGAGGATCGCGGGGAGGAACTTCTTCTTCTGCAGTTCCGTCCCGTACACCTGCAGCGTGGGCCCGACCGTTTGCAGCGTCACCGCGGGCAGCGGCACGTCGGCGCGGGCCGCCTCGTTGACGAAGATCTGCTGTTCGATGGGTCCGAAGCCGTGGCCGCCGAACTCCTTTGGCCAGCCGACGCCCAACTTTCCGTCGGAGCCCATCCGCTTGATGATCGCCCGGTAGGCCTTGCCGTGCCGGTCGACCTCCATCTCCTTCGCCTCTTCCGGCGAGATGAGATTGCTGAAGTATTGCCGCATCTCGGCCTGCAGCTGCCGCTGCTCGGGGGTCAACTCGATGAACATTTCAGGCTCCCACCAGGTCGAGACGATAAGCAGGACCACCCAGGAAGCGGGTCAGGTCCTTGACTGTGGAGTAGTAGCGGTTCATCGGGTAGGTGATGTCCATGCCCATTCCGCCGTGCAAGTGGTGACAGGTCTGCATGTTCGGCGGCGCCTGCGACGTCAGCCAGTAGCCGAGTACCTCGAGATCGGCGTCGGCATCACGACCCTCGCTGAGCCGCCAGATCACCGAGGTCGACGCCAATGCGATTGTGCGCGAGGCGATATAGACCTCCGCGAGCTGAGCCGCGACGGTCTGGAAGGTGGACAGTGGCCTGCCGAACTGCTCACGCTTGGCCACGTAGTCGGCGGTCAACCGCAGGGCGCCGGCGACGAGTCCCGCCGCGAAGGCGCCGATCGACGCCAGCACCAACTGATTGAGGCGGTGCACGGGGTCGGTCCCCGCCGAGCCGGGCAGCACGTCCGACTGGGGCACGGCCACGTCGGCGAAGGTGACGACGTACTCGTCGGAGCCGTTGGCGGCAAGCGTCTGTACCAACGTCACTCCGTCGGCCTTCGGAGACACCACAACGACACCGGCGTCAGTGCTGACGACGAGCCAATCCGCTTGGGCCGCATACGGAACGCCGACCTTGGTTCCGGAGAGCCGACCGTCCGAGAGTTTGGTCGCCGGCCGCTCCTGCAGTGCCGATCCCGGCTCGTTCAACGCTGCGGTCAGCACGCCACCCTTGGCCACCCCGGCCAGGAAGCGGTCCTGCTGCTCGTCTGAGGCGAGGTCGAGTAGCGGGATGAGGCCGAAGCCGAGCGTGGCCAGAGCGGGGCTCACCGTGCCGTGCCTGCCAATCTCGGTCAGGGAGGTCGTGATCTCGGGCAGCCCCAGTCCGTCACCACCGAGTCGTTCGGGGACGCCGAAGGCAACGACGCCGCCGGAGACGAGCGCGTCCCAGCTGTTGTCCCGCTCGAGAGCAGAGGTCACCACATCGGCGACGGCCTGCTGTCCTTCGTCGAGACTGAAGTCCACCCGAATCCTCCTTGATCCGATTGCGCTGCTGCGCGGGAACTTACGATGCGGCGCTGGCGCCGGTGTAGTCGACCTGCCAATGCTTGATTCCGTTGAGCCACCCCGACCGTAGCCGCTCGGGTTCACCGACGGGGCGCAGATCCGGCATGTGATCGGCGACCGCGTTGAAGATGAGGTTGATCGTCATCCGGGCGAGGTTGGCGCCGATGCAGTAGTGCGCACCGGTGCCACCGAAACCGACGTGCGGGTTCGGGTCGCGCAGGATGTTGAACGAGTAGGGATCGTCGAAGACGTCCTCGTCGAAGTTGGCCGAGCGGTAGGACATCACCAACCGCTGGCCCTTCTCGACCCGAACGCCGCTCAGCTCGACGTCCTCGAGTGCGGTGCGCTGGAACGCCGACACCGGCGTGGCCCAGCGGACGATCTCGTCAGCGGCCGTCGACGGACGTTCCCGCTTGTAGAGCTCCCATTGGTCCGGGTTGTCGGCCAAGGCGATCATCCCGTGGGTGATCGAGTTCCTGGTGGTCTCGTTGCCTGCGACCGCCAGCATGATGACGAAGAAGCCGAACTCGTCATCGGAGAGCTTCTCGCCGTCGAGATCGGCCTGGATCAGCGTCGTCACGATGTCCTCGGTCGGGTTCTTGCCCCGCTCGTCGGCCATCGCCATCGCGTACATGATCAGTTCCATCGAGGACTGCGCGGGATCGACGTCGGCGAACTCGGGATCCTCACCGCCGGTCATCTCGTTGGACCAGCGGAACAGCTTGTCGCGGTCCTCCTGCGGAACGCCCAGCAAACCCGCGATGGCCTGCAGGGGCAGCTCGCACGACACCTGCTCGACGAAGTCGCCGGAGCCCTCGGCGGCGGCAGTCTTGGCGATGTTCTGGGCCCGCTGGGCGAGCTCTTCCTCGAGGCGGCCGACGGCGCGGGGGGTGAACCCGCGCGAGATGATCTTGCGCAGCCGGGTGTGGTGCGGCGCATCCATGTTGAGCATGACACTGCGCTGCATCTCGACCATGTCGCGCTTCATTTCGCGCGGCCAGGTCGGGATGGCCCCGTTCTGCCAGTTGGAGAAGACATCGCTGCGGCGGGACACCTCTTTGACGTCGGCATGCTTGGTGACGAGCCAGTAGCCGTAGTCCTCGAAGCCGCCCGTCCCGCCGGGAATGTCGACCCAGTGGATCGGTTCGGACTTGCGCAGCTCGGCCAATTCGGCCACGGGCAGCGCGGCGAGGTTGACGTCGGGGTCCAGGAAGTCGAAGTCGGGTGAGATGTGGGAAGTCACGGTGGGCTCTCCTCAATTGCAACGTGTTCTAGTTCCAGTAAAACACGGCTACATCGCAGATCAAAGGCAGGACGGCATCCTCGCTTGTCAGAGTAATGAAACGTGTTCTAGCCTGACCGCCATGGGTAACCCTGTCATCGTCGAAGCCACCCGCAGCCCCATCGGCAAGCGCAATGGTTGGCTGTCCGGTCTGCACGCCACCGAACTTCTCGGGGCGGTGCAGAAGGCGGTCGTGGAGAAGGCCGGTATCGACCCCGGGGAAGTCGAGCAACTGATCGGCGGCTGCGTCACGCAGTTCGGCGAGCAGTCCAACAACATCACCCGCGTCGGCTGGCTGACCGCCGGACTGCCCGAGCACGTCGGGGCCACCACGGTCGACTGCCAGTGCGGTAGCGCCCAGCAGGCCAACCACATGATCGCCGGGCTCATCGCCGGCGGCGCCATCGACATCGGCATCGCCTGCGGCATCGAGGCCATGAGCCGCGTCGGTCTCGGCGCCAACGCCGGACCCGACCGGTCCATCATCCGGGCGGCGTCGTGGGATATCGACATGCCGGATCAGTTCACCGCCGCCGAGCGAATTGCCAAGCGTCGCGGCATCACCCGCGAGGAGATCGACGCCTTCGGGTTCGCGTCGCAGCAGAAGGCCAAGGTGGCCTGGGCCGAGGGCCGGTTCGATCGGGAGATCTCTGCGATCGTCGCGCCCGTGCTCGACGAGAACAAGCGGCCGACGTCCGAGCTCGCACCCGTCACCAGGGATCAGGGGCTGCGCGACACGACCCTCGAGGGTCTCGCCCAGCTGAAGCCCGTGATGGAGGGCGGAATTCACACGGCGGGGACGTCGTCACAGATCTCCGACGGTGCGGCCGCGGTGCTCTGGATGGACGAAGACGTCGCGAAGGCGCACGGCCTGAAGCCGCGGGCGCGCATCATCAGCCAGGCCAACGTCGGAGCCGAGGCCTACTACCACCTCGACGGTCCGGTGCAGTCGACGGCCAAGGTGCTGGAGAAGGCCGGCATGAAGATGGGCGACATCGACCTCGTCGAGATCAACGAGGCCTTTGCCTCAGTGGTGCTGTCCTGGGCTCGCGTGCACGAGCCGGACATGGACCGCGTCAACGTCAACGGCGGCGCGATCGCGCTCGGTCACCCCGTGGGCAGCACCGGGGCCCGCCTCATCACCACCGCCCTGCACGAGCTCGAGCGCACCGACCAGAGCACCGCGCTGATCACCATGTGCGCCGGCGGCGCGCTGTCGACCGGCACCATCATCGAGCGGATCTGACGCTGACCGCATCGGACGCCAACCGCATCGCCGCCGCGCAGGCCTACATCGACGCGCTGGTCAGCCATGACGGCGCCGCCGTGCCGTTCGCCGCGGACTGCACCCGCGTCGAGCAGGGCATGAAGAACGGCTTCTCGGGAAAACACCTGCGCCGCAGCCTCACCGGCGGGCCGCAGTACAAGGTCATCGGTGCCACCACACCGCCGGACTACACGATCACCGGCGACGTGGTCCGCGCCAGATACGACGTGCTGACCAAGGTGTCGATCGCCGGCCGTCGTTTCGCCGCGCACGTCGACGAGACGTTCGTCATCCCTGCGGCGCCGGTCAATGGGCGCAACGAAATTCACCACATCCGGGTCCGATTCCACCCGTTCCTGCACAAGGGTTAGGTTCTCAGCCATGGCCAATGCGCCCCGCGCACTCAACTCCAAGCCGACCGACGCCGTCATCAAGTGGATGTCGCGCGCGCAGACCTGGGTCTACAAGAAGAGCGGCGGCAAGTTCGCCGACAAGTTCCTCCGCGGTGCTGCCGTCGGCATCCTCACCACGATCGGCCGCAAGACCGGCGAACCGAGGGACGTGCCGCTGCTCTATCTGCGGGAGGGCCAACGGGTGATCCTGGTGGCCTCGTCCGGCGGCCGCGAGAAGAACCCGCCCTGGTACCTCAACCTCAAGGCCAACCCCAAGGTGACGTTCCAGATCCGGGCCGAGACGCTCGCGCTCACCGCGCGGGACGCCACCGAGGCCGAACGCACGGAGTACTGGCCCAAACTGGACGCCATGTACAAGGACTTCGCGAGCTACCGCACCTACACCGACCGGGTGATCCCGATCGTCATCTGCGATCCCGAATAGCGGCCGGGGAGCCGCTCGTGGCCGACGATCTGCACTTCTACTTCGACCCGGTGTGCCCGTTCGCCTGGATGACCAGCAAGTGGGTGCGGATGGTCGCGGCCCAGCGCGAATACCGGGTCGACTGGCGATTCATCTCGCTGCGAATCCTCAACGCGCACATCGACTATGACGCGCACTTCCCGCCGGAGTACGAGGCGGGCCATACCGCAGGGCTGCGCCTGTTGCGGGTGGCCGCGAAGGTGCGCGCCGAGCACGGGCGGTCCGCGGTCGGCCCCTTGTACGAGGCGCTCGGCACGCGCATCTTCGACACGTCGCGCACGGTCGATCCGCTGTCCGCGTCCGACCAGGGTGCCCGGCACGTCCTCGAGCCGCTGCTCGCGTCGCTCGGCCTGCCGACCGCCCTGGCCGACGCCCTCGACGACACGACGCTGGACGACGAGATCCGCGCCGAGACCGATGGGGCACTCGCCCTGACCGGCCGGGACGTCGGCACGCCGATCCTGCACTTCCGGCCGCCCGGGGGCACCGCGTTCTTCGGCCCGGTGATCAGCCGGTTGCCCGACGAGGACGATGCCGGCGCCCTGTGGGATCACGTCGTCGGTCTGGCGTCGTTTCCGGGTTTCGCCGAGCTCAAGCGCAGCCTGCGCGAGCGACCGCAGCTGGCCAGCTTCGGCGTCGACCCCACGGCCGTGGGCGCACAGGAGGACTGGCACGGCGGTCGCCGACGCACCAAGAAGTAGCCGAGTTTGCGATCGGTTCCACCCGGCTAAGTAGTGGTCATGGCCGACGTCTCGGAACGGATCCGCAATTCGGGGCTGCTCGCATGGGCGATGAAGCAGTTCGCCCGAGGACACATCGCGGTCTATCGACGCACCAACGGACGACTGGGGGCCAAACTCCTTTGGTTCCCCGCCGCGCTCGTCACCACGACCGGTCGCAGGTCCGGCACGCCACGGACCGCGGCGACGCTGTACCTGCGCGACGGTGCGAAGGTGGTCCTTCCCGCGTCGTTCGGCGGCCGGGACGAGCACCCTCTGTGGTATCTCAACCTCAAGGCCAATCCCGCAGTCCGGGTTCAGGTTCGAGACGAGCACCTGACCATGACCGCGCGTGACGCCACCGACGAGGAGCGCAGGCGCTACTGGCCGGTGCTCATCAAGACATATCCGCCGTACAAGGGCTATCGCGACGCCGCCGACAGGGTGATTCCACTGGTGGTGTGCGAGCCAGCTCAGGCCCCGTAGACGGGTACCGGCGGCCGTGCCTTGGCGAGCAGATCGGTTACCACGGGCGCGAGTTCGGTGGGATCCCAGCGGGCGCCCTTGTCGATCTGCGGCCCGTGCGCCCAGCCCTCGGCGATGCGGATGACTCCGCCCTCGACCTCGAAGACCCGACCCGTGACGTCCCGCGATTCGACGCTGCCCAGCCACACCACCAGGGGCGAGACGTTCTCCGGCGCCATCGCGTCGAAGGCGGCGTCCTGAGTGGACATCATCTCGGCGAACACCGTCTCGGTCATCCGGGTGCGGGCCGACGGGGCGATGGCGTTGACGGTGACGCCGTAGCGGCCCATCTCGGCCGATGCGACGAGCGTCATGGCGGCGATACCCGCCTTGGCGGCACTGTAATTCGCTTGTCCCACACTGCCTTGCAGGCCAGCACCGGAACTGGTGTTGATGATGCGCGCGTCCACCGTCTGGCCGGCCTTGGACCTGGCACGCCAGTACGCCGCGGCATGCTTCATGGTGGCGAAGTGCCCCTTCAGGTGCACGGCGGTGACGGCGTCGAACTCCTCTTCGCTGGTGTTGGCGAACATCCGGTCGCGGACGATGCCGGCGTTGTTCACCAGTACGTCGAGGCCGCCGAATGAGTCGACCGCGGTCTGGATGAGGCCCTCGGCTTGCGTCCAGTCGGCGACGTTGGCTCCGCTGGTGACGGCTTCCCCACCGGCCGAGACGATTTCGTCGACCACCCCCTGGGCTGCGCTGCCGCCGCCCGCGGGCGACCCGTCCAGGCCGACGCCGATGTCGTTGACGACGACCCGTGCGCCCTCGGCGGCGAAGGCCAGCGCGTGTGCGCGCCCAATCCCACCGCCCGATCCCGTGACGATGACCACCCGGCCGTCAAGCAAACCCATGTCCGTTGTCTCCCTCGTTACTTGATTGCACTCGTCGTGGCGAGATAGTGCGGTGGCTCTCCGCCGCCGTGTACCTCGAGTGACGCCCCACTGATGTAGGACGCGACGTCGCTCGCCAGGAACGCGGCAGCCCATCCGACGTCGGCGGGCTTGGCGAGCCTGCCCATCGGGACGTTGGCCGAGATGGCGGCGATCGACTCGGCGTCACCGTAGAAGAGCTCGGACTGCTCGGTCTCCACCATGCCGACCACGAGGGAGTTGACCCGCACCTTGGGGGCCCACTCGACGGCCAGTGTGGCGGTGAGACTTTCGATGCCTGCCTTGGCCGCGCCGTAGGCTGCCGTGCCGGGCGTTGGCCTGCGACCGCTGACGCTGGCCACGTTGATGATCGACCCGCCGCGGTCCTGAGTCTGCATCTGCGCGTTGGCGTGTTGCGACACCGACAGCGGCCCGAGAAGGTTGAGCTCGATGATCTTGGTGCTGAACTTGGCCGAGGCGTCCGCGGCGAGCACGTATGGCGAACCGCCCGCGTTGTTGACCACGACGTCGAGCCGGCCATGCCGAGACACGATGGTGTCTATGAGCGCCGCGACGGCGTCGTCGTCTCGGACGTCGCACGGCAAGAACTCGTACGGCAGGCCGTCGACGGGACGACGGGCGCACGTCACGACCGTGGCGCCCTGACCGGCGAACACGGCGCTGACGCCGGCGCCGACACCGCGCACGCCACCGGTCACCAGGACGACGCGGCCCGCCAATAGAAGGTTCACCCCGGCACCGGACGTAGCGCTGTCAGCCGTGTCGATCACTGTGCTAGCGTACCAAGCAAGTGCTTGCTTAGGTAGCCATCTCAGGAGTTCGGATGACGATCACCACCAAGACCGTGGAGCCGGGCATCGTCTCGGTCACCGTCGATTACCCACCGGTGAACGCGATCCCGTCGCGCGGCTGGTTCGAACTCGGCGACGCGATCACCGCCGCCGGGCGCGACATGGACACCCACGTGGTGATCCTCCGCGCCGAGGGACGCGGCTTCAACGCGGGTGTCGACATCAAGGAGATGCAGAACACCGAGGGCTTCACCGCGCTCATCGACGCCAACCGCGGCTGCTTCCACGCGTTCCGCGCCGTCTATGAGTGCGAGGTGCCCGTGGTGACCGCGGTCAACGGATTCTGTGTCGGCGGCGGCATCGGCCTCGTCGGCAATTCCGACGTGATCGTCGCCTCCGACGACGCCACGTTCGGCCTGCCCGAGGTGGAGCGCGGCGCGCTCGGCGCAGCCACGCACCTCTCCCGCCTGGTCCCGCAGCACATGATGCGGCGGCTGTTCTTCACCGCCGCCACCGTCGACGCCGCCACGCTGCACCAGTTCGGCTCCGTGCACGAGGTGGTTCCGCGCGCCGATCTCGACGAGGCGGCGCTGCGCGTCGCACGTGACATCGCCGTCAAGGACACCCGCGTCATCCGGGCGGCGAAGGAGGCGTTGAACCTGATCGACGTACAGAAGGTCAACGCCAGTTACCGCATGGAGCAGGGCTTTACGTTCGAGCTGAACCTCGCGGGCGTCGCCGACGAGCACCGCGACGCGTTCGCGGGGACGTCGAAGAAGGAGACCAAATGACCGATAAGAGAGCCACTTTGGACGACGCGGTCTCGTCGATCCAGAGCGGTATGACGATCGGCGTCGGCGGCTGGGGTTCGCGGCGCAAGCCGATGGCGTTCATCCGGGCCCTGCTGCGCACCGACGTCACCGATCTGACCGTGGTCAGCTACGGCGGTCCCGACGTCGGGCTGCTCTGCTCGGCGGGCAAGGTGAAGCGGGTCTACTACGGCTTCGTATCACTGGACTCGCCGCCCTTCTACGATCCCTGGTTCGCCAAGGCCCGCACCACCGGTGCGATCGAAGCGCGGGAGATGGACGAGGGCATGGTGCGGTGCGGTTTGCAGGCGGCGGCGCAGCGGCTGCCCTTCCTGCCCATCCGCGCAGGCCTCGGAAGCGACGTCCGCACCTTCTGGGGTGACGAGCTCAAGACGGTCACGTCGCCGTACCCCACTCCCTCTGTCATTCCCGGGTCACTTCGCTCCCGCCCGCCGGAAGACGCTTACGAAGAGCTGATCGCCATGCCCGCCTTGACATTGGACGCCGCGTTCGTGCACATGAACCTCGGGGACACCCGCGGCAACGCCGCCTACGCCGGGATCGACCCCTACTTCGACGACCTCTTCCTGATGGCCGCCGACAAGCGCTTCCTGTCCGTGGAACGCGTGGTGTCCACCGAGGACCTGATCGCGGCGGTGCCACCGCAGGCACTGCTGATCAATCGGATGATGGTCGACACGGTCGTGGAGGCACCCGGCGGCGCCCACTTCACCACCAACGAACCGGATTACCGCCGCGACGAGAAGTTTCAACGTCACTACGCCGAGGCCGCGGCATCCGACGAGACGTGGGCACAGTTCGTCGACACCTACCTCTCCGGCAGTGAAGCCGATTACCAAGCGGCAGTGCGCAAGTTCGAGGAAGGTTCAGCATGATCTCCGCATCCCGCGCCGAGGTGTGCGCCGTCGCGTGTGCCGAATTATTCCGTGACGCAGGTGAAATCATGGTGAGCCCGATGACGACGATCGTGTCGATCGGCGCGCGACTGGCCCGGCTGACGTTCTCTCCCGACATCCTGTTGACCGACGGTGAGGCTCGGCTGATCGCGGACACTCCCGCCATCGGCGCGGCCGCAGCCATCGAAGGATGGATGCCGTTCAACCGGGTCTTCGAGACGCTCTCCTGGGGCCGGCGTCACGTCGTGATGGGCGCCAACCAGATCGACCGCTACGGCAATCAGAACCTCTCGGCGTTCGGGCCCATCCAGCACCCGACGCGGCAGATGTTCGGCGTCCGCGGCGCGCCGGGCAATGCCATCAACCACGCCACCAGCTACTGGGTCGGCAATCACTCCACGCGGGTGTTCTGCGACACCGTCGACATCGTGTCGGGGGTCGGCTGGAACAAGGTGGACCCCGACAACCCCGCCTACCGGTTCCTCAACGTCTACCGCGTGGTCAGCAACCTCGGCGTCTTCGACTTCGGCGGACCCGACCATCAGATGCGAGCAATCTCACTGCATCCGGGCGTGGAACCGGAGCAGGTCGCGGAGAACACGTCGTTCGAGGTGCATGGCCTCGACTCGGCGGCCCGCTCCCGACTGCCCTCCGGCGATGAGCTGCAGCTGATTCAGCAGACGATCGATCCGAAGGGTCTGCGGGACAAGGAGGTCCGCTCGTGAGCTCGTTGCGAACGCCCCTGACCGAACTACTTGGAATCGCCCATCCCGTCGTGCAGACCGGCATGGGGTGGGTGGCCGGTGCGCGACTCGTGTCGGCGACGTCGAACGCCGGCGGTCTCGGCATCCTCGCGTCGGCCACCATGACACTCGACGAATTGTCGACGGCCGTGACGAAGGTCAAGGCGGCCACCGACAAGCCTTTCGGCATCAACATGCGGGCCGACGCCGGTGACGCCGGCGAACGTGTCGATCTCTTGATCCGCGAGGGCGTGCGCGTCGCCTCGTTCGCGTTGGCACCCAAGCCTGAGCTGATCGCGAAGCTCAAAGACGCTGGCGTGGTCGTCATTCCATCGGTCGGCGCGGCCAAGCATGCCAAGAAGGTTGCGGCCTGGGGAGCCGACGCGGTGATCGTGCAGGGCGGCGAGGGTGGAGGCCACACCGGGCCCGTCGCGACCACGCTGCTCTTGCCGTCGGTGCTCGACGCGGTGGACATCCCCGTGGTGGCAGCGGGCGGCTTCTTCGATGGCCGAGGCCTCGCAGCCGCGTTGTCCTACGGCGCCGCCGGCGTCGCGATGGGCACCCGGTTCCTGCTGACGTCGGACTCGACGGTGCCCGACGAGGTCAAGCAGCGCTACCTGGCCTCCGCCTTCGACGCCACCGTGGTGTCCAAGCGGGTCGACGGCATGCCGCACCGCGTACTGCGTACCGGGTTGGTGGAGAAGCTCGAAAGCGGTTCACCGGTGCGCGGTTTCAGCGCTGCGGTGCTGAACGCACAGAAGTTCAAGAAGATGTCGGGTATGACGTGGCGTTCGATCGTCAAGGACGGTCTGGCGATGCGGCGCGGCAAGGAATTGACCTGGTCGCAGGTGGTGATGGCAGCCAACACCCCCATGCTCCTGAAGGCCGGACTGGTCGACGGCAACACCGACGCGGGCGTGCTGGCCTCGGGCCAGGTGGCGGGCATCCTCGATGATCTGCCGTCGTGCGCCGAACTCGTCGAGTCGATCGTCGCCGATGCGGTGAAGCACCTGCGGGCGGCCGCGAGCCACGTCGTCGACTGAGCGGCGTTAAGCTATAGTCTTCATATGGCGAAGGTGAAGGCGTCAGCTTCATTCAAGGCAACGGTCATCGGCGATGTCGTCGGGTCGCGCGACGCTGCCGACCGCCGCGCTCTGCACCAGACCCTCAGCACGGCGCTGCGAGGCATCGCCGCAGACGCGGTCGACGCCCCGGCGTTCACGGTCGGCGACGAGTTCCAAGGCAGCTACCCGACCGTCGGCGCAGCGATCAGTGCCGCGCTCGCCCTTCGCCTGGCCGTCGCGGGAGGCATCGACATCCGCTTCGGCATCGGTTGGGGGCACGCCACCATGCTCGACCGCGACACCGGCATCCAGGACGGCCCCGCCTGGTGGGCGGCACGCGAGGCGATCGAGTGGACGGCCGCCACCCAGCGGCAGGCCGGGTTCGCGCTGGTCCGCACGTCATACCGGACCGCAGACGCGGAGGGACCGGCGGCGGACCCGATCAACGCCGCCCTCCTCTGTCGGGACCACCTGCTTGGATCACTCGACGAACGCTCCATTCGCATTCTGAGAGGTCTCGTGCACCAGCGCTCCAAGCGTGAACTCGCCGCCGAGGAAGGCATCAGCCCCTCTGCGGTGTCCCAGCGCGCGGCCCGCGACGGTCTCGATCTCATCGTCGCGGCGTCGCAACGGCTTTCGGAGATCCGGTGAGCGCCCTGGCCGTCTTCCTCATCGCGGTGGGAGCGGGCGACCTGGGTCGGCGTGTCGTCAGTGCCCGGTGGGCGGCGCCCGTCGTCGCCGTGTCGACGATCGTGGGCTGCCTGCTGATCGGCGCACTGTGGCACGTCGGCGACCTCATCCTGCTCGTCGTCGCCGCGATCGCCGCCGTCGCGTGGCTGCTGCTGTGCGATCGCGCCGAGCGGTCGGGACGACACCAGGCGTTACCGCTCACGGTGCTCGGCGTCGCCATCGTGACGCTGTTTCTGTTGTCCGCGTTGGGATCCGACGTCGCCGGGCTGATCGCGCACTGGTTGACGTGGGTGGGCCTGGACGCCAGCCCGAACCGCATGCTGATGGTCCTCGGCGTCATGCTGGCTCAGCTGGCTACGGCAAACGCCGTGGTGCGACTCGTCCTCGGCTCCGTCGGCTCGGTGAAACCCGTCGGTCAGCCGCAGGCGTCGGATCAGCTCAAGGGCGGTCGGCTGCTCGGTCCCATGGAGCGTCTGCTGATCGTCGGATTGGGGCTGGCCGGCCAGCTGACCATGGCGTCCGCCGTCGTCGCGGCCAAGAGCATCATTCGCTTCCCGGAGATCAGCGCGAAACGCGACAAGAACGGCACTCCCGAACGCGTCGGCATCGACGACGTCACCGAGTACTTTCTGGTCGGCAGCTTGGCCAGCTGGATGCTGGCGTTCGCGGGTCTCGCGCTAGTGGCGGCCGTGCACTGACGCATCTGCGAGTGCGTTCATCCCCAGTGTGGGGTTCGTCCACAACCCCACTCGGAGGACGCACGAAGAACGCCCACGGTCGAGGGTCGGTGTCCGGCCTCGGTCCCAACATTCGGGCATGCGAGAACAACTACCCTTCCTCGGCCAGGACGCGGTGCGGCGCGGCGTCGTCACCGCTCGTCGCCTGGAGAAGGACTACCTGGCCATCTACCGAAATGTGTACGTCCACCGGACCACACCGATCACTGCATCGACGCGGGCACATGCGGCTTGGCTGTGGTCGGGTGGCGGCGCCGTCTTGGTCGGGCTGTCGGCCGCCGCAGTGCACGGAACCAAATGGATCGATCCCGACCAGCCCGCCGAGATCAGCCGGCTCGACCGCCACGCCCCGGCCGGCATCGTCTGCCACACCTACGCGCTCGACTCGTCGGAATGCGTCACCGTCGACGGCATGAACCTGACCACACCTGCGCGAACGGCCTTCGACATCGGTCGCACGCAGCCGGTGCCACGGGCGCTCGTCCACCTCGATGCACTGACCCGGGCGACGGGTGTCGAAGTGGTCGACGTGCTCGCGCTCGCCGATCTCCACCGCGGGCTCCGCGGAGTTCGCCGCCTGCGGTCAGTGCTCGGACTCGTCGACGGCGGCGCCGAGTCGCCTCAGGAGACCCGCCTGCGACTGACCTTGATCGACGCCGGCTTCCCGACACCGGAGACCCAGATCGAGTTCAGGGACCGCTTCGGCGAAGTGCGAGTCCGGGTCGACATGGGCTGGCGCGAATGGAAGGTCGCAGTCGAGTACGACGGTGTGCAGCATTGGACGGATCGTCGGCAGCGGGCGTGGGACATCGAACGCCTCGCGATGCTGGAGGCGTCGGGTTGGATCGTCGTCCGGGTCAGTGCCGAGATGCTCGCCCATCCGGACGCCGTCCTTCGCCGTGTCCGCGACAAGCTCCGCGCCGCGGGCTGCCCACTATGAGCTCATCGAGTGTGGGGCTCGTTCGCATTGCCTCTTGAGCGTTGCACTCAGAACCCACACAATCGGCGCGATGGGGCGCGGGGCGCGATGCGGGGCTAGAGGCGCTCGATGATCGTGACGTTGGCGGTGCCGCCGCCCTCGCACATCGTCTGCAGGCCGTAGCGGCCACCCGTCCGCTCGAGCGTGTTCAACATCGTCGTGAACAGCTTGGCGCCCGTTGCTCCCAGCGGATGGCCGAGCGCGATCGCGCCGCCGCTCGGGTTGACCTTCGCGGGGTCGGCCTTCGTCTCCTGCAGCCACGCCATGACCACCGGGGCGAACGCCTCGTTGATCTCGATGGTGTCGATGTCCTCGATCGACAGCCCGGTCTTCTCCAGCGCATAGTGCGTCGCGGGGATCGGGCCGGTCAGCATGTACACCGGGTCGGCGCCGCGGGCACTGACGTGGTGGATGCGGGCACGCGGCGTCAGCCCGTGATCCTTGACGGCCTGCTCGGACGCAATGAGCACCGCGCTGGCGCCGTCGGAGATCTGGCTCGCCATCGCGGCCGTCAACCGCCCACCCTCGACGAGCGTCTTCAGCCCGGCCATCTTCTCCAGCGAGGTATCCCGAGGGCCCTCGTCGGTGACGAAGCCATCTACGGGGATGATCTCGTTCTCGAAGTACCCCGCGCGGATGGCCTCCTGCGCGCGCTGGTGACTCGTCAGCGCGAACTGCTCCATCTCCTCGCGGGAGAGGTTCCACTTCTCGGCGATCATCTCCGACCCGCGAAACTGCGAGATCTCCTGATCGCCATAGCGGTGCAGCCAACTCTTCGACTCGTTGGTGGGCGAGGTGAAGCCGAACTGCTCACCGACGATCATCGCCGAGCTGATCGGAATCTGGCTCATGTTCTGCATGCCGCCTGCGACGATCAGGTCGGCCGTACCGGACATGATCGCCTGCGCCCCAAAGGAAATCGCCTGCTGGCTCGAACCGCACTGCCGGTCGACGGTGACACCGGGCACCTCTTCGGGGAAGCCCGCCGCCAACCACGACAGCCGGGCGATGTTGCCGGCCTGTCCGCCGATGGCGTCGACGCACCCGGCGATCACGTCGGTGACGGCGCCAGGGTCGACGTCGTTGCGGTCGAAGAGGCCACGCCAGGCGGCGGCACCCAGGTCGACGGGGTGCACGCCCGAGAGCGATCCATTGCGCTTGCCGACGGCGGTCCGTACAGCGTCGATGATGTACGCGTCACCCATGAGTCAAACTCCTTCAGTCGTGATTCCGCCGAGCACGATGGCGAGGTACTGCCTGCCCACCTGCTCGGCCGTGAGGGGTCCACCTGGTTGATACCAGCGGACGGAAACCCATGTCGTGTCGCGGATGAAGCGGTAGACGAGGTCGACGTCGAGGTCGGCACTGAAGCAGCCCTCCGCGATGCCCTGCTTCAGCACGTCCAGCCACATCGTCCGCTGCTCGCGGTTGCGCTCGTCGACGAAGGCGAACTGTGGCAGCGGCGAGAGTCGTTTGGCTTCATCCTGGTAGATGACGACCTGAGCGTGACGGTGCTCGATGGCTTCGAAGGACGCCATGAAGAGCCCCGCGACCCGCTTCAATGGGTCGGTCTCGGCCTCGACGATCTCCTGGTACCGGCCGAAGAGCCAGTCGAGGAAGTCGCGCAGGACCTCCTCGACCATCTGCTCCTTGGACTTGAAGTGGTGGTAGAGGCTGCCGGACAGGATTCCCGCGGAATCCGCGATATCGCGCACGGTGGTCGCGCGCAAGCCGCGCTCGGCGAACATCGCCGCGGCGAGGTCGAGCAGCTCGTCGCGGCGACTCGGAAGCGCCTTGTCCACCCCGGCATCATATCGACCAAGCGCTTGCTTGGCTAGCTGGTGACCCGATACGACTCGCAGGCGTCGCCCGGCGGCGTCCCGTCGCGATCAGCGTTGGACCGCGACAGGTTGAACGCGTACCAGGGGTCCCGGTCGTCGTCACGGTATCTCGCGCACTGCCGCACCGCTTCGGGCAGGCGCTCCAGGGCCGGCTCGACGTCTGGCGACAAGGACAACAGATAGTCGGTGTCCAGCAACCCGGTCTGCTCGTAGCGGTCGATGTTCCTCTCGGCGATCAACCGTTCGGGGTTGGTCGCCGCCACCGTCAACAATGTCAGCGCCCCCGCGACGAGTACGGCGCGAGGCAGCCAGCGGCCGACCATCCGAATGCCCGCCACGGCGACGAGCACGAACACCACACCGAGCCAGGACTCGATCGCGATCACCATGACCCGCTGCACGCTAAACCCGTACGCCTGCTGATAGAGCCACATGCGATGGATCGCCGAGACGACGACCACGACCGACGTCGCGCACGTCGTTCCGACCAGTAACCGCAACAATCGCCGGTCCGCGGCGGCATGACGTCCGGCCACGCGGATGACGACGCCGATCACCAACAGCGTCAACGCCGACACCCAGAGCAGCTGCCAAAAGCCCTGTCTCGCGTACTCGGCGTACGTCAGCCCCTCCGTCTCGAGAACGTGATCGTGACCGCCGAACAGCACGGCGGCCTGGACGATGACGAAGGCGATGAACAAGGCGTCCAGCACTCCGAGCGGCACCGCCCACTCCCACCTCGGAATGGTCCGCGCCGGCGCCGGCGCCAGGGCGTCCAAGCGAGGCGCGTACCGCACGAGGTACGCCCCGCCCAGAGCGAAGGCCAGCACCAGCCCGAAGACCACGACCCGCGCGACGACGTCCCCGACGTCGAACGACGGCACGACGTTGCTCATCACGTGCGCGAACGCCGGGTCCGCGGCGGCGAACAGCCCGCCGAACACCGCGACGAGCGCGACCGTGATCGCCAGCACGGTGACGATCCGCACCAACTTCGGTGCCGCGACGCCATCACGAGTCGACTCCGACAAGGACTTTCGCGTCCACGCCATCACCCGGGCTGGGAGCAGCCACGGCAGCAAGGGTGCGGTGACCACGGCGGTCCAGGTGTGGCCGCCGCCCAGGGTGCACCACGCCACCAGCCACGCCGCGGCGACGCACAGCACCCCGAGCCACTGCGCCGCGAGCAGTGCGGGCACCGCGAGCAGCGCCAGAGTCAGTTCCATGCCGAGCCACTCCGTCCTGGTGGGCCGCCGAGCGCCGGTGCCGTACACGACGACGAACACCATCACCCCCACGACGAGATAGCCGATGCTCAGCACCGTGGGGCGCCATAGCGCCGTACCGAGACCGCCGACCACGAGCGCGGCGAGGACGACGCGTCGTGGGGCCCGCGCCAGCGGATCGAGCGGCCACACCCGGTGCGGCCAGATCGTCCAGCCCACTTCGCCGTGCCGTGGCGGCAACGGCCCGAGCATCGGCGGCAAGGCGGGCGCCCGTGGCGGTCCCTGCGGGGCGTACCAGCCCTGATCCGTCATCGTCACGTGCTCGGCTCCTTCGTCTGCGGGATCGTGACGCCGATGCGGCAACCCGCGCGCACATTCATGACTTCGATTGTCCCGCCATGCAATTCGACGACCCAGCGAGCGATCGCCAGGCCCAGACCAGTACCACCCGCCGAGGTGGCGCCGCGACTGAAGCGTTGAAAGACGCGTTCGCGTTCGCTCGACGGAATTCCCGGGCCCTCGTCGCCGACCTCCAGCCGCAATCCGGCCGGCTCGGCGGAGCCCGCGATCACCGACACCCGGCCGCCGGTCGGGCTGTGCCGAATTGCGTTGTCCACCAGATTGACCACCACCTGCCGCAGGCGGGCGGGATCCGCCACGGCCACCAGGTCCGGCGGTATGGCCGTCACCACGACGTCGACACCGTCGGTGGACACCGAGGCGTGCGTTACGGCCTCACGGAGGAAGTCGTCGGCGCGGAAGGCCTTGAGCTCCAGCGGAACCACTCCACTCTCCAACCGTGACAGGTCGAGCAGGTTGGCGACCAGCTCACCCAGCCGTTCGGTCTGCGCCAAAGCCATCCGCATGGTGTCGCCGTCGGGATCGGCGACGCCGTCGACGACGTTCTCGAGGACAGCGCGCAATGCCGTTATTGGCGTGCGCAATTCGTGCGACACGTTGGCGATCAGGCCGCGTCGATACTCGTCCTCGGCGCCGAGATCGGCCGCCATCTGGTTGAACGCCGTGGCCAGTTGCCCGACTTCGTCGCGTGACGTCGCGCGCACCCGACGGCTGTAGTCACCGCGCGCCATCGCGCCGGCGGCAGCCGTCATCTGTCGCAGCGGAGACGTCATACCGTGGGCGAGGAGCTGGGTGATCAGCAGTGACGTGGCCAAGGCCGCTAGCAGGGCGTAGCGGAACTGCCAACTGGCGCCGATCCAGAAGGTGAAGGCCGCCAACGTGATCGCGCTGCCGACCAGCAAACCCATCTTGACCTTGAACGAGGCGAAGGGGTCCAGCGGCCGGGGCAACCGGTCCCACACGGCGGCGAGCCGCCCGCTCATCGCGGGACCTCCAGCGCGTACCCGACGCCGTGGACCGTGCGGATCAGGCCGGGGCCGAGCTTGCGCCGCAACGCCTTGACGTGACTGTCCACCGTGCGGGTCTCCACGCCGGACGTCCACCCCCAGACCTGCTCGAGCAGGGTCTCCCTCGACACCGCGACACGCGGGCGGCTGACCAGGTAGGCCAGCAGGTCGAACTCGATCCTGGTGAGGTGGATCTCCTCGGTTCCATGGTGAACGCGTCGGGCCTGCAGATCGATTCGATGGTCAACGAGCACCAACGGTTGCACCTCTGCAGCACGATCTACGCGCCGCAACAGGACTCGCACCCGGGCGACGAGCTCGCGCATGCTGAACGGTTTGGTCAGGTAGTCGTCGGCGCCGATACCCAGGCCGATCAACATGTCCGTCTCGTCGCTGCGGGCAGTCAACATGAGGATGGGCGTCGGCCGATCCGCCTGGATGCGCCGACACACCTCCAGTCCGTCGAAACCGGGCAGCATCACGTCGAGCACCACGAGGTCGGGCTCCGTCGCCGCGGACGCTTCGACCGCAGACGGTCCGTCGACCGCCGTCTCGACCTCGAATGCCTCAGCGCGCAGACGGGTCGCCACCGCGGCCAGGATGGTCGGCTCGTCGTCGACCACCAGGATTCGCTTCACGCACCTGACTGTAGGTGCCTGCTGTGGCGCTTTCGGGCAGTGAATGTGAAGAAAGCGTGGAGAAAGGTACCGCTAGGCGCGCTGGCTCGACACCGAGATCACTTCGCCGGTCAGGTAGCTGGAGTAGTCGCTGGCGAGGAACGCCATGGTGGCGGCCACTTCCCACGGCTCGGCGGCGCGACCGAACGCCTCGTCAGAAGACAATTGGTCGAGGAGCTCGGAGCTACTGGTCTTCTCGAGGAACTTGTGCCGGGCGATACTCGGCGAGACCGCGTTGATGCGCACGCCGTACTCGACGGCTTCGATTGCGCTGCAACGAGTCAGAGCCATCACACCGGCCTTCGCCGCGGCGTAGTGCGACTGCGAGTGCTGCGCCCGCCAGCCGAGCACGCTGGCGTTGTTGACGATCACACCGCCGTGCCCGGCATCGCGGAAGTACCGCAACGCCGCGCGGGTGGCACGCATGACGGAGGTCAGCGTGACGTTGAGGACGCGGTCCCACTCATCGTCGGTCATGTCGACGACCGGTGTCTGACCACCGAGGCCGGCGTTGTTGATCAGGACGTCGAGGCGTCCCATCTTGGCGACCGTGTCGGCGATCAACGCGTCGACGGCCTCGGTCGACGTCACGTCGCACACCACCGCGTCCACCCGACCCAAACCGAGTCCGGCCAGTTCCTCACGGGTCTCGCCGAGGCGCCGTTCGTGAAAGTCGGACACCACGACGTCGGCACCCTCGGCCAGAGCGCGCCGCGCTGCGGACGACCCGATGCCGGTACCCGCGGCCGCGGTCACCAGCACGATCTTGCCGGTCAACAGTCCGTGACCGTCGATCTCCTTCGGCGCGATGGAAAGATCCACTAGCCCTTGGCCTCCCGGGGTAGACCGAGCACGCGCTCGGCGATGATGTTGCGCTGGATCTCGTTGGAGCCGCCGTAGATGGTATCCGAGCGCGAGAACAGGTACAGCCGTTGCCATTCGTCGAACTCGCCGCCGTCGAGGACCAGCGCTGCCTTGCCCTGGACGTCCATCGCGATCTCGCCGAGCTCGCGATGCCAGTTGGCCCACAACAACTTCGACACGTTGTCCTGCCCCGGCTGCTCCACGTCCATGGTCGCCAGCGCATAGGACCGCATGGTCTTGAGACCCACCCATGACCGAGTCAGCTTCTCGCGCATCAGCGGATCGTCGATGGCACCGGTGTTCTTGGCCAAGTCGACGATGCCGGACAGTTCACGGGCATAACGGATCTGCTGTCCCAGCGTCGAGACGCCGCGCTCGAAGGCCAACGTGCCCATCGCGACGCGCCAGCCGTCACCGGGCTCACCCACGACCATGGAGGCGTCGGTGCGGGCATCGTCGAAGAACACCTCGTTGAACTCCGAGTCGCCCGTCAGCTGAACGATGGGCCGGATCTCGACGCCGGGTTGGTCCAGCGGGACGAGGAGATACGACAGGCCGGCGTGCCGCTTGGAGCCCTTCTCGCTACGGGCGACCACGAACACCCACTGCGCCCAGTGCGCCAGCGACGTCCAGACCTTCTGCCCGTTGATGACCCACTCGTTGCCGACCAGCTCCGCGGACGTCGACACTCCTGCGAGGTCACTGCCCGCACCCGGCTCCGAGTACCCCTGACTCCACAGCTCGGTGACGTCGAGGATCTTCGGCAGGAAGCGCTTCTGCTGCTCGGGCGTGCCATAGGCGATCAGCGTCGGACCGACCAGTTCCTCGCCCAGGTGGTTGACCTTGTCGGGGGCGTCGGCGAGGGCGTACTCCTCGTAGAACGCGACGCGGTGCGCCACCGACAGACCGCGCCCACCGTGCTCCTCGGGCCACCCCAGACACGTCAGGCCTGCGGCGGCGAGGTGCCGATTCCACGCGAGTCGTTCGTCGAACGCCTCGTACTCCCGACCCGGCCCGCCGAGCCCCTTGAGCGCGGCGAATTCGCCGACGAGATTGTCGGTGAGCCACTGCCGGACCTCGGCCCGGAACTCCTGGACCTCTATCACCCCTGTAGGCTAACCTACCAAGCACTTGCTTTGTTAGAGGAGTCTCGATGGAGAGCCAGCCGAGGACCGTTCCCGGCGTACTGGACCGAGTCAGCGGCGAATTCTCCGACCACGAGGCGCTCGTCACCGAGGACCGGACCCTCACCTACGCCGAACTCAGGGCCGAGGTCAGGCGTGCCGCGGCGGCGATGATCGACCTCGGTGTGAACGCCGGCGACCGGGTGGCGATCTGGTCGCCCAACACCTGGCACTGGGTCGTCGCGTGCCTCGCGACGCACTACGCGGGCGCTGTCGTCGTTCCGCTCAACACGCGCTACACCGCCAGTGAGGCCACCGACATCCTGGCCCGCACCTCCGCGCCGCTACTCATCGCCATGGGCGAGTTCCTCGGATCCGACCGGACCACCGAACTCGACCGTGCGGCGCTGCCCGCCCTGCGGCACATCGTTCGGGTGCCCGTCCGGGAGGCCGACGGCACCTGGGACGAATTCGTGGCCCGCGGCACCGATCTCGAGGCCGCCGACGCCCGGTCCGCCGCCGTCACCCCGGACGACGTGTCCGACATCTTGTTCACCTCCGGCACCACCGGGCGCAGCAAGGGCGTGCTGTGCGCGCACCGGCAGTCCCTCGACGCACCCGCGGCGTGGGCGGCGTGCGGTCAGCTCACCAGCGATGACCGCTACCTGTGCATCAACCCCTTCTTCCACAACTTCGGTTACAAGGCGGGCATCCTGGCCTGCCTGCAGACCGGCGCCACGCTGATCCCGCAGGTGACGTTCGACCCCGAGCAGGCGATGCGCGCGGTCCAGGACCAGAAGATCACCGTGTTGCCGGGCCCGCCGACGATCTACCAGACCCTGCTCGACCATCCCCGTCGCGGCGACTACGACCTGACGTCGCTGCGGTTCGCCGTCACCGGCGCGGCCGTCGTCCCCGTCGTGCTGATCGAACGCATGCAGCACGAACTCGACATCGACATCGTGCTGACGGCGTACGGGCTTACGGAGGCAAGCGGTTTCGGGACGATGTGCCGGGCCGACGACGATGCCGTCACGGTCGCGACGACGTGCGGCAGTCCGATCGCCGACTTCGAGCTGATGATCGACGCGCCCGACGAGAACGGCGCGGGCGAGGTCCTGCTGCGCGGCCCCAACGTGATGCTCGGCTATCTCGACGACCCCGAGGCCACCGCCGCCGCCATCGACGAGGACGGCTGGCTGCACACCGGCGATGTCGGAAGACTGAACGAGCGCGGCAATCTCAGCATCACCGACCGCCTCAAGGACATGTACATCTGCGGCGGCTTCAACGTCTACCCCGCCGAGGTCGAGCAGGTCCTCGCGCGCCTCGACGGCGTCGCCGACAGCGCCGTGATCGGCGTGGCCGACACCCGGCTCGGCGAAGTCGGCAAGGCGTTCATCGTCGTCAAGCCTGGCCACCAGCTCGACGAGGCCACCGTCATCGCCCACACCCGTCAGCATCTCGCGAACTTCAAGACACCCCGATCGGTGGCCTTCGTCGATGCGCTACCGCGAAACCCTGGAGGAAAAGTGGTCAAACCGCTGCTGCGAGAGACCAGTTGATGGACCTGACGTTCGACGACGACACCGAAGAGTTCCGCGCCGAGGTGCGCGAGTTCCTCGCGGCCAACCGATCGCACTTCCCGACGGAGTCCTACGACACCGCGAAGGGATTCGAGCAGCACCGTCACTGGGACAGGGTGCTGTTCGACGCGGGCCTGTCGGTCATCGCCTGGCCCAAGGAGTACGGCGGCCGGGACGCGACGCTGCTGCAGTGGATCGTTTACGAGGAGGAGTACTTCCGCGCGGGAGCGCCGGGTCGCGCCAGCGCGAACGGCACCTCGATGCTCGGCCCAACACTGTTCGCCCACGGCACCGAGGAGCAGCAGCGGCGCGTGCTGCCCAAGATGGCCAGCGGCGAGGAGATCTGGGCCCAAGCGTGGTCGGAACCCGAGTCCGGCAGCGACCTGGCGTCGCTGCGGTCGACCGCCACCAGGACCGACGGCGGTTGGAGGCTCAACGGCCAGAAGATCTGGAGTTCGCGAGCCCCGTTCGGCGACCGCGCCTTTGGACTGTTCCGCACCGACCCGGCCGCCCAACGGCACCGCGGGCTCACCTACCTGATGTTCGACCTCCGCGCCGACGGGGTGACCGTACGGCCGATCGCCCAACTGGGCGGGGACACCGGTTTCGGGGAGATCTTCCTCGACGACGTGTTCGTCCCCGACGAGGACGTCATCGGAGCCGTGGACGGCGGCTGGAGCGCCGCGATGAGCACGTCGAGCAATGAGCGCGGGATGTCGCTGCGCAGTCCGGCCCGCTTCCTCGCGCCCGCCGAACGTCTGGTGAAGGCCTGGCAGGTCGACCGCGACCCCGCCTACGCCGATCGCGTCGCGGACGCGTGGATCAAGGCGCAGGCCTATCGACTCCACACCTTCGGCACCGTCACCCGGCTGACCGAAGGCGGTGAACTCGGCGCCGAATCGTCGGTGACCAAGGTGTTCTGGTCGGATCTCGACGTCGCCCTGCACCAGACCGCGCTCGATCTACGTGGCGCCGACGGTGAGCTCGTCGACCACTGGACCGATGGTCTGCTGTTCGCCCTCGGTGGCCCGATCTACGCCGGCACCAACGAGATTCAGCGCAACATCATCGCCGAGCGGCTGCTGGGCCTCCCCCGGGAACCGAAATGAGAAATCACCGTGCACTTTGAGTTGGACGAATCTCAGCGTGACTTCGCCGCCAGCATCGACGGTGCCCTGGCGGCCGCCGACGTGCCCGCCGCCATCCGCGCCTGGTCCGCCGGCGATACCGGCCCCGGCCGAAAGGTGTGGGCGACGCTCGCGGATCTGGGCATCACGGCATTGGCCGTACCCGAGGAGTTCGACGGTATCGGCGCAGATGCCGTCGACCTGGTGGTGGCCGCAGAGCGCCTCGGCCGCTGGGGAGTTCCGGGGCCCGTGGCGGAATCGATCGCGGTCGCACCGATCCTGCTCGCCGATGACGAACGCAGCGGCGCGCTGGCCGCCGGTGAGCTCATCGCCACGGTCGCGATGCCGCCGCGTGTGCCGCGGGCCGTGGATGCCGACATTGCCGGTCTCGTTCTGTTGGCCACCGACGGCGAGGTGCACACCGCCGAGGCCGGCGAGCAGCATGCCTCCGTCGACCCGGCTCGCCGCCTCTTCGACGTCACCGCCACCGGAGAGCCGCGAAGTGCCGATACGACAAGAGCTTTCGAGTTCGGTGCGTTGGTCACCGCCGCCCAATTGATCGGAGCGGGCCAGGCGATGCTGGACGGATCGGTCGCCTACGCCAAGCAACGCACCCAGTTCGGCCGGGTGATCGGCTCGTATCAGGCGATCAAGCACGCGCTGGCCGACGTGCACATCGCCATCGAACTGGCCCGACCGCTGGTCTACGGTGCGGCGCTCTCGCTCACCGACCGATCACCCGACACCGCGCGCGACGTCAGCGCCGCCAAGGCAGCCGCCTCCGACGCCGCGCTGCTGTCGGCCAGGACATCGCTGCAGACGCACGGCGCCATCGGATACACCCAGGAGCACGACCTCTCGCTGCTGCTCCTGCGCGTCCATGCGCTTAGGTCCGCGTGGGGCGACCCGACCTGGCACCGCCGCCGGGTACTGGAGGCGCTCGCATCGTGACCGAAGAACGGGAGATGTTGCGGGACACGGTCGCATCGCTGGTCACCAAGCACGCCTCACCCGAGGCGGTGCGTCGGGCGATGGTCTCCGAACGCGGCTACGACGAGGCGCTGTGGGTGCTGCTGTGCGAGCAGGTCGGCGCGGCGGCCCTGGTCATCGGGGAGGAGTTCGGTGGGGCGGGCGGTGAACTCGCCGACGCGGCAGTCGTCGTCGAGACACTGGGACGCAATCTGGTGCCCACCCCGCTGCTGGGCACGACGCTCGCCGAGCTTGCTCTGCTGGCCGCTGACGAGCCCGATGCCGAGACGCTGGAACGGCTCGCCACGGGCGAGTCGATCGGCGCGGTCGTGTTCGACCCCGACTACGTCGTGGGCGGTGACGTCGCCGACGTGGTGGTCGGTGTCGCCGACGGCAAGCTGAGCCGCTGGACCGGGTTCACCGCCGAACCCGTCGTCGCGATGGATCCCACCCGCAGGCTGGCCCGCGTGACGCCCGGCGACGTGGTGACGATCGGCCCGGACCCCGGACTGGCCGATACCGCGGCAATCCTGTTGGCGGCCGAACAGATTGGCGCGGCCAGCCGTTGCCTCGACCTGACCGTCGCCTACACCAAGGAGCGCGTCCAGTTCGGCAGGCCGATCGGTAGTTTCCAGGCGCTCAAGCACCGGATGGCCGACATGTACGTGCTGGTGCAGTCGGCGCGAGCGGTCGTCGACGACGCGGTGTCCGAGCCGTCCGCGACGTCCGCGGCATTGGCCCGGGTGTCGGCCAGTGAGGCGTTCACCGCCGTCGCCGCCGAAGCCGTCCAGATGCACGGTGGTGTGGCGATCACCTGGGAGTACGACATTCAGCTGTACTTCAAGCGGGCACATGGCAGCGCACAGCTGCTCGGGCCGCCCCGGGACTACCTGCGTCGCCTCGAATCCGAGGTGCTCTAGCCTGGTGTAGGTGAGTGATCGTGTCGCGTTGCGCGCCGGGATACCGCCGTTCTACGTGATGGACGTGTGGCTGGCCGCGGCCGAACGCCAGCGCACCCACGGCGACCTGGTCAATCTCTCGGCTGGGCAGCCCAGCGCCCAGGCGCCCGCCCCCATCCGCGCCGCCGCTGCGGTCGCCCTGGACCGGCACAACCTGGGATACACCGTGGCGCTGGGCATTCCAGAGTTGCGCGAGGCCATCGCGGCGTCGTATCTGGATCGCTACGGCGTGGCGGTCGGCCCCGAGGACGTCGTCGTGACCACCGGGTCCACCGGCGGATTCCTGCTCGCCTTCCTGGCCACCTTCGACGTTGGCGACCGCGTGGCCGTGACGAGCCCCGGCTATCCGTGCTACCGCAACATCCTCTCGGCGTTGGGGTGCGAGGTCGTCGAGATACCGTGCGGCCCCGAGACCCGATTCCAGCCGACGGTCGAGATGCTCGCCGCGATCGAGCCGCCGTTGCAGGGCGTGGTGCTCGCCAGTCCGGCCAATCCGACGGGCACCGTGATCCCGCCCGCGGAGCTGGCCGCGATCGCGGCGTGGTGCGAGGCCGGCGGTGTCCAGTTGGTCAGCGACGAGATCTATCACGGGTTGGTGTACCCCGGCGCTCCAGCGACCAGCTGCGCCTGGGAGACCTCTCGCGAAGCCATCGTGGTGAACAGCTTCTCGAAGTACTACGCGATGACCGGATGGCGGCTCGGCTGGCTTCTGGTGCCGCAGGCCCTGGCGCGGGCGGTCGACCGGCTGACCGGCAACTTCTCCATCTGTCCACCCACGCTGCCGCAACTCGCCGCCGTCGCGGCGTTCACCTCCGAGTCCGCCGCCGAAGCCGACGGTTTAGTCGGCCAGTACGCGATCAACCGGGAGATGCTGCTGCGTGGCCTGCCGGAGATCGGACTGCCCCGGCTGGCACCGGCGGACGGGGCGTTCTACGTCTACGCCGACATCTCCGACTACTCGACGGACTCGCTGGACTTCTGCGCGAAGTTGTTGTCCGACACCGGCGTAGCCATTGCACCGGGGATCGACTTCGACACCGTGCACGGCGGCGGGTACGTGCGGTTGTCCTTTGCGGGCGCCACGTCCGACGTCGCCGAGGCGCTGCGGCGGATGGGGCCGTGGCTGGCTGCCGCAGGCCACCCGTGACCGTTCAGCCACCGATCCAGCTCGTCAGGGGGCAGCGGAGGGCAGTGGACGTAACCCTGGGTGATGTCGCACCCGTAGTCGCGAAGCGCAGCCAGGGTCGCGGCATCCTCGACGCCCTCGGCGACGAGTGATGCACCCAGGCTGTGGGCAAGCGCGACCGTTGAGCGCACGATGGCGATCGACCGCGGATCATCCGCCACCCGTCCCACGAACACTCGGTCGAGCTTCAGCTCGTCCACCGTCATCTCCTGTAGGCGAGCCAGCGACGACCAACCCGTGCCGAAGTCGTCGATGGACAACTTGACGCCCAGCCGCTGGAACGCCTCGACCACGCTGTACGACCGCGGCGAGTTGGAGGTCAGCACCCCCTCGGTGAGCTCGAGGATCAGCGCGTCGGCAGGAACCTCGTAGGCGCGCAGCAGATCACCGACGTGAGACACCAGATCGACGTCGAGCAAGTTGGTGGCCGAGAGGTTCACCGCGACGGTCATCTCGATTCCCTGCTTGCGCCATGCCTGCACCTGTCCGAGGGCGAGATTAAGGACCGAGGTCGCCAGGGGCCGCATCAGCCCGCCCCTCTCGGCAAAGTGCAGGAATTCGTCGGGCGCCATCAACGCCCCTGAGGGATGCTGCCAACGCACCAGCGCCTCGACGCTGTGCACACTGCCGTCACCGGCCCGGATCTTCGGTTGGTAGTGGCACGTCATCTGTCCGTTGCCGATCGCCGTGCGCAGCTCGCCGATCATCCGTCGCTCGTCGACCCGTCGTGCGTCCTGGGTGCTGTCGTAGGACGCAACGCGACCGGGGAGTTCCTTGGCCCTGTACATCGCGACATCCGCGCGTTGCAGCAGATCCTCGGGTTCGCTGCAGTGGGCCGGACAGAGGGCGATGCCGATGCTCGCCTCCACACGCGCGGTCACCTCATCGAGGACGAACGGTTCGTGCAGTGCCTCGACGATCCGGGCAGCGATCTCCTCGGCCTCGTCGAGTTCCACCCCGGCGGGCAGCAGGATGGCGAACTCGTCCCCCCCAACGCGGGCCAGCACGTCACCCGCTCGCGTCGACCGGGTGAGCCGCTCGCCCACCCGACACAACAGCTCATCGCCGACGTGATGCCCGAACGAATCGTTGATCTCCTTGAAGTGGTCGAGGTCCATCAGGAGCATCCCGGGTCCCGGGCTGTTCCCGGTCTGAGTCGAATGAGCCAGCGATGCCGTGCTCAACGCCGTGGACATCGCCCGCCGGTTGCCCAACTTCGTGAGATCGTCGGTCATCGAGTGGCGGTGGCTGTCGACGAGTTGGCTGATCTCGCGGAACGCCACGGCGAGCCTGGCCGCGACGGCGACCAGACCACACGTGGCCAGGACCGACGCAACCCGCGGCAGTCTGGCGTCGTACCCGATGATGAGAAGTCCCATCAGCACGACTGTGAACAGCAGCTGTGGAACCGCGGTAGCCCGTCTGGGGGGGTGGCCGGTCTGACCTCGCGATGTCGTCCAGCTGGCGACCGCCACCAGGAGTGCCGCCGCGGGCCTCAGCGCGTCGAACCAGCTGCCACGCAGGTAGGAGCCATCGGCGACGTAAAACATGTAGAGCGTGTCGGCAACGGCATAGAACGCAAAGCCGACGACGAGCAGCGCCCACCTCCGGTCGGCCCGCCAACCAAGCATCGAGAGTGCCCCCGCGGCGAGTGCCACCAACAACAGGTCCCCGACCGGAAATGCCAGTGCCAGAACCACTTCGGTTGTAGATTCACTGGTGGCCGCGCCGTATGGGCCGAAGGCGATCGCCGCCAACGCGGCCACCGCCGAGCCGACGATGATGGCATCTAGCGAAAGGGCGAGGGGCAGTCGTCCCACCCGAATCCGCAGCAGGAGTAGCAGCCCGGCGAACATCAGTGCATAGAACAGCAGCCACAGTGGGCGCAGCGAGCTCATCGGGCCAAAGGCCGGGTAGAGGAAGTTGCGCACCGCCGGTATCGACATACCGGCAGCGATCAACCACCAGACCCCCCGCTCATCGCGTCGCACGCACGCGCGCGCGGCAACCACTCCAGCCGCCCCCAACATGAGGGACGGATAGAGCCACTGACCGGTCAGCGTAATCAGAGTGGCATTGCTGCGCACGATCGTCATGCCGCCGTAAACCATGACTCCGACCAGAAGTGCGGCCAACGCCGTCCCAACCTTCGGCGGCATCTCTACTGACGAAGACGTCAAAAACAACCGGCCTGGCAAGTACGAAAGCGGTTGCGCGAAGTCAACCCTCGGTTTCTGTGCCGATGTCGGCGCCAGCGGAGACTGCATCAACGCCACCTCGGTTCGATGTCGAAACCAGCCCTCGACAACCCCCGCGACGGATCGTGGAGGAGGTCCGTCCGAAGTTTGCCAGATCCAAGATCAAAGGTACAGCCGGGCGGCGCGATGCACCTAGCGCGCGCTCCAGCCGCCGTCCATCGTGTAGGACGCCCCGGTGACCATCCCCGCGGCCGGGCTGCACAGCCAGGCGACGAGGGACGCCACCTCTTCGGGCTCCACGAGTCGCTTGATGGCGCTCTCGGAGAGCAAGATCCGCTCGAGCACCTCTTGCTCATCGATCCCATGGGTGCGAGCCTGATCGGCGATCTGCTTGGTCACCAACGGCGTTCGCACATAACCGGGGTTCACGCAGTTGCTGGTCACCCCGCGCGGTCCGCCCTCGAGGGCAGTCACCTTGGACAGGCCCTCCAGCGCGTGCTTGGCGGTGACGTAGGCCACCTTGAACTCGGATGCGCGCAGCCCGTGCACCGACGAGATGTTCACGACCCGACCGAAACCCGCGTCGTACATGTGCGGCAACGCCGCCCTGATCAACAGGAACGGGACCTCGACCATGAGGGCGAGCATGGAGCGGAAGCGTTCCGGCGCGAACTCCACGATCGGGTCGATGGTCTGTACGCCCGCGTTGTTGACGAGGACGTCGACGTCCAGACGTAGATCCTCCAGATCGCCGACGTCGAGCAGGTCGACCCCCCAGGCGTGCCCGCCGATCTCGTCCGCCAGGGCCTTTGCCGCTACCTCGTCGACGTCGGCGACGGTGACCGTGGCTCCGCGGTTCGCGAGTTCTCGTGCACAGGCGGCGCCGATGCCGCTCGCGCCACCGGTCACCAGCGCCGTGCGCCCGGCCAGATCGGTCATCCGACGGTCGCCCGACGCTCCGCTGCGACCTCGTCGGCGTCGGCGACGTCGAGCGACTCGAGGTCGATGCCGTTGGTCTCGCGGGCCACCAGCACCGCGACGAAGGTGATGGCACAGGCCACGGCAAGGTAGATCGCGATCGGCACCGAGGAGTCGTAGATGTCGAGCAGCTTCACCGCGATGAGCGGCGCCAGCGAGCCCGCCACGATCGACGTCACCTGATAGCCAAGGGAGACACCGGAATACCGCATGCGGGTCGGGAACATCTCCGCCATGATGGCTGGCTGCGGGGCGTACATGAACGCATGGATGACGAGGCCCAGCGTGACCGCGGCCGTGATGATGACGTAGTTGCCGCTGTTCATCATGGGGAAGGCGAAGAAACCCCAGGTGGCTCCAAGGACCGCACCGACCATGTAGACGGGACGTCGCCCGAAGCGGTCCGACAGGTACCCGACGAAGGGGACCACGGCGAAGTGCGCCAAGTGCGCGACGAGCAGGTAACGCAGAATCGAGTTGGTGTCCGCGCCCACCTGGACCTTCAGGTACGTGATGGAGAAGGTGACGACGAGGTAGTACATGATGTTCTCGCCGAACCGCAGCCCCATCGCCGTGAAGACGCCGCGCGGGTAGCGCTTGAGCACCTCGACGACGCTGTAGGACGTCGCCTTGATCTGTTCGGCTTCCCGCTGGGCGGCCACGAAGATCGGCGCATCGGTCACCTTGGTCCGGATGTAGTAGCCGATCAGTACGACCACGGCCGACAGCCAGAACGCCACCCGCCACCCCCAGGACAGGAACGCCGCGTCGGACAGTGTCCCGGTGAGGACCAGCAGCACGATGGTGGCAAGCAGGTTGCCCATCGGCACGCCGGCCTGCGGCCAACTGGCCCAGAACCCACGCTGCTTGTCGGGGCTGTGCTCGGCCACCAGCAAGATCGCACCGCCCCATTCGCCGCCGACCGCGAATCCCTGGATGAACCGCAGCGCCACCAGCAGCCCCGGCGCCCAGTAGCCGATCTGGCCGAACGTCGGCAGGCAGCCCATCAGGAACGTGGCCGCGCCGACCAGCAGCAGGCTGAACTGGAGAAGTTTCTTGCGACCGTACTTGTCGCCGTAGTGGCCGAACACCACGCCGCCGACCGGTCGCGCGATGAAGCCCACCGCGTAGGTGGCGAACGCCAGGAAGATCGCGTTGAGCTCACTGGTGGTCTCGGAGAAGAAGATCTTGTTGAACACGATCGTGGCGGCGGTGCCGTAGAGGAAGAACTCGTACCACTCCACGACCGTGCCCGCCATCGAGGCGGCGACGACCCGCCGCAGTCCGCTCGGTATCGGCTTGCTCATCGACGTCCTCCTTCTGCCGTTGCTGCACTACCCACATGTGACGCGTCCCACACGTCGACTAAGTATTCGTGCACTTCTCGGGAGCTGCAATGCCCAACACTGCAGCAGGTGTCTGCGAAAATGCAGAAATGACCGCTTCCAAGATCAGCGCCGATGATCTGCTGGTCCTGCTGGCGGTCGGCCGATCGGGCCGGTTCGTCCTCGCCGCCGAGGAACTCGGCATCAACCACACCACCATCTCGCGCCGCATCACGGCCCTGGAGCAGGCGGTCGGCGGCCGGCTGCTCGCCCGCTCCGCCGGAGGGTGGGAGCTCACCGACCTCGGACGGGAGGCCCTGTCGGCAGCCGAGTCCGTCGAGTCCGCGGTCCGGTCACTGGCAGGCCCCGCCGGCGCCCGAATGCTGGAGGGGGTGGTCCGGATGTCGGCGACCGACGGCTTCAGCGCATACATCGCCGTACCCGCGGCGGCGCAGGTCCAGCAGCGTCACCCGAAGGTCGCCGTCGAGCTCGTCACGGCCACCCGGCGGGCGACGCAGCAGCGGTCGGGTCTCGACATCGAAGTCGTGGTGGGCGAGCCGCAGGTGCATCGCGCGGAGGCCGCCCGGCTCGGCGACTACCGGCTGGGCCTCTACGCATCCCGCGGATACCTGAACCAGCACGGCGCACCCGCATCCCGGGCCGACCTCACCGCCCATCCGCTCGTCTACTTCATCGACTCCATGCTTCAGGTCGACGACCTCGACCTGGCCCGCACCTTCGCCCCCTGGATGCGGGAGTCGGTCACCTCCACCAACGTTTTCGTCCACGTCGAGGCAACGCGGGCAGCCGCCGGGCTCGGTCTGCTGCCGTGCTTCATGGCCGACCGCCACCACGACCTGGTCCGCGTGCTCCCCGACGACGTCGGCCTGTTGCTGAGCTACTGGCTGGTGGCTCGTCACGAAACGCTCAGACGGCCGGAGGTCGGCGTGCTCATCGATGCGATCAGGACCCGGATGGCGGATCAGCGCGATGTGCTCCTCGGCGTCGCCGCCAGCGCCTGAGCGAATTAGGCTCGGGCCATGCCATTCCTGGAGACCGATTCATCCCACGCGGAGGGCCGGGCCTACTACCGCCACTGGGCCGCGCCCGAACCGCGCGCCGCGGTCATCTTCCTGCACGGCTTCGGTGAGCACACCGGTCTGTACCACCGGTACGCGTTCGCCCTCAACGCGGCGGGTATCGACCTGTGGGCGGTCGACCAGTTCGGGCACGGGCTGACCGCGGGCGACCGCGGAGACTTCCGTTCGCTGGAGGCGAGCGCAGCACTGGCAGATCGGCTGACCGAGCTCGCCCTCGACGAGACGCCCGACATTCCCATTGTGGCGCAGGGGCATTCGTTCGGCGCCGTCGTCACACTGTTCCGACTGCTCGACGCGCCGGACCGTCAACGCGCCGGGGTGATCTCCGGTGCGCCGCTCGTTCCGGTGCCAGGCTTGGTCGACGCGGACTCGACGTTCGAGATCGCTCCCAGCCAGCTGTCCGCCGACCCGTTCTACCTCGACGCGATGGAGAACGACCCGCTGGCGTTCGTCGACGCGGACGGCGGCCCACTGGCGCGTGAACTGGACCGGGGGTGGGACACCTTCGGGGCCAGGCTGCCCAAGCTGGCGGTGCCGACGCTCGCGGTGCACGGCAGCAACGATCCGATCGCACCCGTCGGCGCGCTGCGGGCGTATGCCGAGCAGATCGAACCGCTGACGCTCGACGAGATCCAGGGCGGTGGCCACGACATCCTCAACGACGTCACCCACCAGCGCGTCGCCGCCGACATCGTGGACTTCATCGACTCCCACCTCGGCTAACCCGCGCGGCGGGGGTGTGGTCGACCGCCGACATCATCGCCAACTCGATCGCGGTGTTGACGGCGCAGCGGTAACCGGCTGGCTAGAGCCAGGTATCGGCCGTCGTCGTCGTGAGGAACGCGTCGAGGTCGTCACGCCACTGCGCGGGCGTGGTCTTGTCGGGTTCGATGCCGGTGTACTCGCCGCGGTAGAAGAGCAGCGGTCGCGGCTTCTCGGGAGACACCTCAGACAACGAGTGCACCGCACCAAAGACGACGAAGTGGTCACCACCGTCGTGCACGGAGGCAACCTCGCAGTCGATGTGCGCGAGCGTGCCGCCGAGCACTGGTGAACCCAGAGCCGATAGCTGCCAATCGATTCCGGCGAATTTGTCGGGTTCCCGGGAACCGAAGCGGGCCGACACGTCCTTCTGGTTCTCGTGAAGCACGTTGACGCAGAACTTGCCGCTGGCCTCGATCGCCTGCCATGACCGTGACACCTTGGTCGGGCAGAACAGCACCAGCGGCGGGTCCAGCGACAGCGCGGCGAACGACTGACAGGCGAACCCGACGGGCTCGTCGTCGTGCACCGTCGTGATGATCGTGATGCCGGTGCAGAACTGGCCGAGCACGTGTCGGAACGTGCGCGGATCGATGTCGGCGCTCACTCCCGGACGCCTACTTGAAGCCGATGCTGAAGTCGTGACCCCATAGGCTGACCGCGGTGCTCTCCCGCGCGACCCAGCCGTGGTCGTCGACTTCGAGTCCCTCACAACCGAATTCGACGTCGAACCCGCCGGGGGTCTTCATGTAGAACGACAGCATCTTGTCATTGACGTGCCTGCCGAGAGTCGCCGACATGGGTACCTTGCGCCGCAGCGCGCGATCGAGGCAGAGCCCGACGTCGTCGCTATTGCCGACCTCCATCATGAGGTGCACGATGCCACTCGGCGTCTCGCCGGGCATGAACGCGAGGCTGTGGTGCCGGGGATTGACGCCGAAGAAGCGCAGCCACGCGGGCGGGTCACCGGGTTCCCTGCCGACCAGCTGGGGCGGCAACCGCATCGAGTCGCGCAGCGAGAAGCCGAGCACGTCACGGTAAAAGTGCAGCGACTCCGCATCGTCACGAGTGGTGAGCACGACGTGGCCCAGCCCCTGCTCCTCGGTGACGAACTTGTGCCCGTAGGGGCTGACGACGCGCCGATGTTCGAGCGCCGCGCCGTGGAAGATCTCCAGGGTGTTGCCCGACGGGTCGTCGAAGACGATCATCTCGTCGACGCGACGGTCGGCGAGCTCGGCGGCGGTGGCCTCCTTGTACGGCGTGCCCTCGATGTCGAGCCGGGACCGAATGTCCTGCAGCGCGGCAGCATTGGCGGTCTCCCACCCGGACTGGAGCAACCTGTCGCGCTCACCGGGGACCACGATGAGGCGGGCCGGGAACTCATCCATGCGTAGGTAGAGCGCACCGTCGGTGGCGCCCTTGCCCTCGACGAGGCCCAGCACCTTGAGCGCGTACTCCCGCCAAGCCGATACGTCGGTGGCCTCGAGCCGTAGATACCCCAGTGACTGAATGCTCACTTGTTTGCCTCCTTCGACTCGGTGAGGAAGTCGATCGTCAGCTCGTTGAACTCGTCGAACTTCTCCAGCTGCGCCCAGTGCCCGCACTGCCCGAATACGTGCAACTGCGCCCGCGGGATCTGCTTGAGCGCCATCAAAGCGCCGTCGAGCGGGTTGACCCGGTCCTCGCGGCCCCAGATCAGCAGCGTGGGCTGGCGCAGCTTGTACACGTCGCGCCACATCATGCCGAGCTCGAAGTCGGCGCCCGCAAAGGACTTTCCCATCGCGCGGGCGGCGGCCAGCGACTCGGGCTGGCTGGCGATGGCGAACCGCTCGTCGATCAGCTCCGGCGTGACCAGCTTCTGGTCGTAGACCATGATGCGCAGGAACTTCTCCATGTTCTCGCGCGTCGGATCGACGGTGAACTTACCGAGCAACTTGACGCCCTCGGTGGGATCGGGCGCGAAGAGGTTGACGCTCAGCCCGCCCGGGCCCATCAGCACCAGCCGGCCCGCCCGCTTGGGGTTGTCGAGTGCGAACCGGACGGCCGTGCCGCCACCCAGCGAATTACCCACCAGCGCAGCGCGTTCGATGCCGAGGTGATCGAACAGGTTGAGGAGCGCGGTCGAGCTGTAGCGGTTGTACTGCTCGTGCTCGGTGTGCTTGTCCGACAGTCCGTACCCCGGCTGGTCGACGGCGAGCACGTGGAAGTGCCTGGCCACCACGGCGATGTTCTTGGCGAAGTTCGACCAGCTCGACGCCCCGGGCCCACCGCCGTGCAACAGCACCACGGTCTGCGAATTGCCCACGCCTGCTTCGTGATAGTGCAGGCGCATGTCCTCGCGGACCTGCGCGAAGCGGGAGGTCGACTCGAAGGTGACCTCCTGCTGGTTCTCGAGTTCCTGAGCGAAGGAGGTCATCACACCATCGTGTCCGCGGGAGGCAGCCCGAACGCCTCGTTTCCGAAGATGAGGTAGGCCCGCTCCGGCTCGTTGGCGGCATGCACCCGACCGGCATGGGCGTCGCGCCAGAACCGCTGAACGGGCTTGTCGGTCTCCAGCGCCGTGGCACCGGACGCCTCGAACAGCAGGTCGATGGACGAAATCGCCCGGGCCGTCGCGCGCACCTGATCGCGACGTGCGCGGGCGCGGAGCTCGAACGGAATCTCTTGCCCCGCCTGGAGCAGTGCGTACTCGTCACTGACGTTGCCGATCAGCTGACGCCAGCCCGCGTCGATGTCACTGGCGGCCTCCGCGATGCGCACCTTGGCGAAGGGATCGTCCTTGGACTTCTCCCCCGCGAACGCCGCGCGAACGCGCTTGCCCTGGTGCTCGACGTGTGCGTCGTAGGCGCCGTAGGCCATCCCCATGATCGGTGCGGTGATGGTGGTGGGATGCATTGTGCCCCAAGGCATCTTGTACACCGGTGCGGTGTTGTTCTGCAGACCACCCGCGGTGCGGTCATTCATCGACTTGTAGGACAGGAAGCGGTGCTTCGGCACGAAGACGTCCTTGACGATGACCGTGTTGCTGCCGGTGGCCTTCAGGCCGACGACGTGCCAGACGTCGTCGATGCGGTACTCGCTACGCGGGATGAGGAAGCTGCCGAAGTCGACCGGACGACCGTCCTTGATGACTGGGCCGCCGAGGAAGGCCCACGTCGCGTGGTCACAACCCGAGGACCACTGCCAGGCACCGCTCACGAGGTACCCACCGTCGACGACGACGCCGGCACCCATCGGCGCGTACGAGGAGGACACGCGGACCGTCGCGTCGTCACCCCAGACCTCGTCCTGTGCCTGCTGGTCGAACAGGGCGAGGTGCCAGTTGTGCACGCCGATGATCGAGCTGACCCAACCGGTCGAGCCACACGCGCTACCGAGCCTGCGGACCGCTTCGTAGAAGTGGGCGGGATCGCACTGCAGGCCGCCCCACTGCTCGGGCTGCAGCAGCTTGAAGAAACCGACCTGGTCGAGTTCGGCGATGGTCTCGTCGGGAATGCGACGCAGATCCTCGGCCGCTTGCGCGCGCTTGGCGATGAGCGGCAACAAGTCATCGATGCCGTCTAGGACCGACTGCACGTCGCGTTGTTCAATGGACGTCACTGTTGCCTCCGGGCAGTTGGGGCCGACACGATCTGTACAAAGATTAGAACACGTTACGATTTGTGTCGAGTAACGCATTCCTATGACCGCTAGACCTGCGAAAGAACGTTTTTGAAACGTGTTCTAGTTTTGGCCGTGAGGCGCCCCAACCGGCGTCATCGACAGATGGAGGATCGACCGTGATGGAAGAGCCGCTCGGCACCCACGTGCTCGAGCTGCAACTGGCCGACGTCATCGACGAAACCGCCGATGCACGATCGCTGGTGTTCGAGGTGCCCGACGGAGCTCAGATCCCCGCCGAGCGCCTGCGCCACGAACCCGGCCAGTTCCTCACGCTGCGGGTGCCCAGCGACCGAACCGGTTCGGTGGCGCGCTGCTATTCCCTGTGCAGTTCGCCGTTCACCGATGACGCGCTGACCGTCACCGTCAAGCGCACGGCGGGCGGCTACGCGTCCAACTGGCTGTGCGACAACGCCCACCCGGGCATGCGCCTGCACGTCCTGGCGCCGTCGGGCACCTTCGTCCCTCGGACACTCGATACCGACTTCCTGTTGTTGGCCGCCGGCAGCGGCATCACACCGATGATGGCGATCCTGAAGTCGGCGCTATCGGAGGGCAGCGGCCGGGTATCCCTGGTGTACGCCAACCGCGACGAGAAGTCGGTGATCTTCGCAGCCGGTCTCCGCGAGCTGGCGGCGCGGTACCCCGACCGCCTGACGGTCGTGCACTGGATCGAAACCGTGCAGGGTCTGCCGAGTACGGCCGCGCTGGGCAACCTGGTCGGGCCGTACGTCGAGCGGGAGGCGTTCATCTGCGGGCCCGGTCCGTTCATGGCGGCGGCGGAGGCGGCGCTGCTGGCGGCGGGTGCGGCACCGGCGCGCGTCCACATCGAGGTGTTCAAGTCGTTGACGTCGGATCCGTTTGCTGCCGTGGTCATCGAGGAGGACGAGAGCGACGAAGGTCCGGCGACGGCGGTCGTCACCCTCGACGGTGCGACCCAGGAGATCCGGTGGCCGCGCCACGCCAAGCTGCTCGACGTGATGCTCGACAAGGGTCTCGATGCGCCGTTCTCCTGTCGCGAAGGTCATTGCGGCGCATGCGCAGTGCTGGTCAAGAGCGGCAAGGTCGACATGGACGTCAACGACGTCCTGGAAGCCTCCGACCTCGACGAGGGTCTGATCCTCGCCTGCCAGGCCAAGCCGGCGTCGGATCTCGTCGAAGTCACCTATGACGAATGACGTGCGAGCTAACATTCGCTGGACCGATCTCCTAGGAGCAACGTGACGCGGCTGGGCTCGACTCTCGCGACGGTGGCGGCGACCCTGCTGGCACTCGCCTGTGTCACGCCGACGGCGCCGTCGGGCGCCGCGACGAAGACCGCGACCAGCTCGATCCCGATCGACGGGCTCACCACCCTCGAGATGCACACCACCGCCACCTGCGTGAAGGCGGAGAATCAGTGCTACTTCGACACGGCGGCGAACCTGCGCGGCGCGGACGGCGCCTTCATCCCGTTCCCCAACGACTTCTACGCGAGGCAGAACACCACCCTGCGGTCGTCCAACCGACTGGTCTACCTCGACTCGGACTTCAACGCGCCCAACACGCGGATGATGAAGTCGATCGGTCCCGTCGAATTCCCCACCGTGTACTTCGGTGGCGGCCCGCCCGAGAAGTTCATGGTGCACGGCAACACCCGGACGGTCGACTGGGCCACCGGACAGCCGAAGACGGACGCGGACTACATCGTGTGCGCGTTCATTCAGGTGGTGTACGGCAGCGTGAACCTCACCACGCCGACCGCCTGCGCCCAGACCACGTACGCCTGACGGCCGCCAGGCTTTTCCAGTCCGTGCCTAGTCGGTGCCGACGAGCACCGGCTGAGCGCGGTACTCGTCGGGGAACAACTGCTGAAGCGCCTCGACCTTGGGCATGTCGTTCATCGCGATGTACATGCTCGACGGGTTCGAGTTCAGGTAATCCTGGTGGTACGCCTCGGCGGGGAAGAAGCCGGTGTTCGGCTCGACCTTGGTGACGATGGGACCGGGGAACACCGCGGCCGACGAGAGCTGCGAGATGTACGAGTCCGCGACGCGCTGCTGGGTGGCGTCCTGCGCGAAGATCGCCGAGCGGTACTGCGTGCCCTCGTCGGGCCCCTGCCGGTCGAGCTGGGTCGGGTCCGCTACGACGGAGAAGTAGATCCGCAGAAGCTGACCGAAGGTCACCTTCTGCGGGTCGTAGGAGATCCGGACCGACTCGGCGTGCCCGGTGGTGCCGGTGCTGACCGTGTCGTAGTCGGCCGTGGCCTGTTCCCCACCCGCATAGCCGGACACCGCTTGAGTGACACCGTCGACGTGCTGGAAGACACCCTGAACACCCCAGAAGCACCCGCCCGCGAGCACGGCGGTCTCCTGCGTGCCGGGTGCCGCCATCGGTTCGTCGACGTCGGGGGCGGGGACGACGAATGTCGATGCCGTGCCGATGCCGGTGAGCACGGCCGGGCTGGCGATGGTCCCGGACTGCACGCCGAGGAACCCCGCCCCAGCCACGCCGAGCACCACGAGGGCACCACCCAGGGTCAGCCTCGCGCGGTTCACCATCATGGGTCCAGTGTCCTGCGCCGCGGACCGGTATGGGGGCCGCGGTTGTTACCGGAGGCTGACGGAGGGCCTTCGCGAACCGGTTCCGGTAGCTCGAGCGGCCTACCGTTGCAGAGATGAACCGGCGGCACTTCCTGTTGACCGGCGCGATGGTCGGCGTCCTCGCGGGGTGCGGCTCACTGCGCGACATTGCCGGGGCCGACACTCCCCGCGACTCGACGGAGGTGTTCGAGGTGGGCCATTCCGATGCCGAGTGGCGCACGCTGCTGACCTCCGACCAGTACGACGTACTGCGCAACGCGGGCACCGAGGCGCCGTACACCAGCCCGCTGAACGACGAGCGCCGCTCGGGTGTGTTCGCCTGTGCGGGTTGCGCATTGGATCTCTTCGCGTCGAGCACCAAGTTCGACAGCGGCACCGGCTGGCCGAGTTTCTGGCAGCCGCTCGACGACGCCGTGATCGAGAAGCGCGACGACACCCTCGGTGTGAGCCGCACCGAGGTGCGGTGCCGCCGCTGCGGCGGGCACCTCGGTCACGTCTTCGACGACGGCCCGGAACCGACCGGCCTTCGCTACTGCATGAACGGTGCCGCCCTCACGTTCAGGACGGCTTCCGGCCCCGCCTAGCGCGGGAGCCCGAGTAGCCGCTCGCCGACGAGATTCAGCAGGATCTGCTCGGTGCCGCCCGCGATCGACAGGCACCGGGTGTTCAGGAAGTAGCGCACGTCGGGTGAATCGACGATGCCCGCCCCGTCCTGGGAGTCCATGATCGCCTCGGCGAGGTTCTGCCGGTATCGCACGCCGATGAGCTTGCGGACGCTCGACGGCGCGCCGGGGTCGTGGCCGCCGACGGCCATCTGTGCGATGAGCTTGTCGAGCAGCGCCCCGACCTGAGCCGCGACGATGAGCCCACCGAGTCGATCCACCTCCGCGGAGTCGACCTCGCCGTTCCCGTCCCGTGAGCCGAGGACTTCGAGCAGGTGCTCCATACCCTTGTCCAGCGCCCCGCCTGCGGCGATCGCCACGCGCTCATTCGCCAGCGTCGTACGGGCCAGCGGCCACCCGCCGTCGACCGCACCGACCACCATCTCGTCGGGGACGAACACCTCGTCGAAGAACACCTCGTTGAAGAGGGCTTCGCCGGTGATCTCGCGCAGCGGACGGATGTCGATGCCCGGCGAACGCATGTCCACCAGGAAGTACGTGATGCCCTTGTGTTTGGGAACGTCGGGATTGGTCCGCGCCAAGCAGATGCCCCAGTCGGCGCGGTGGGCATTCGACGTCCACACCTTCTGCCCCGTGAGCAGCCAGCCGCCCTCGGTACGAATCGCCTTGGTACGCAAGGCTGCAAGGTCAGAACCGGCCCCGGGCTCACTGAACAGCTGGCACCAGTACACGCCACCGTCGAGCGTGCCGGGAATGAACTTCTCGATCTGCTCGGGGGTCCCTTGGCCGAGGATGGTGGGCGCCGCCCACCACCCGATGGAGAGGTCGGGCCGCACCACGCCCGCTGCCTCGAGCTCCTGATCGATCACCAACTGTTGGGCAGGCGACGCCTCGCGTCCGTACGGCTTGGGCCAGTGCGGTGCCAGCAGCCCCGCCTCTGCGAGGGCAGCCTGCCGCTTCTCCGCCGGAAGCGCGGCGATGCCGGCGGCGATCGCGGCGACCTCGGCCCGAATGTCCTCACCCTCGCTGACGTCGAGGTGGAGCTGACGGCGGACGCCGTCGCGGGTCAGCCGCGCGCAACGCCTCAGCCACGCAGACCTGCCGCCGAGGAACTGGGCGTTGGCGTAGGCGCGCCGCAGGTAGAGGTGCGCGTCGTGCTCCCAGGTGATGCCGATACCGCCCAGCACCTGGATGCAGTCGCGGGCGTTGACCTTCTCGGCGTCGATACCGATGGCGGTGGCGACCGCGGCGGCGATGGACGACTGCTCCGGGTTGGCTTCGGTCGCGGCGGCTGCGGCGTCGGCTGCGGCCACGGCGATCTGCTGGGACCGCAGCAGCATCTCGGCGCACATGTGCTTGACGGCCTGGAAGCTGCCGATCGGCTTGCCGAACTGCTCGCGCACCTTCGCATATTCGGTGGCCGCGTCGAGCAGCCAGCGCGCCACCCCGGCGGCCTCGGCGGCCAGCAGCGTCGCCGTCAGGTCCACGACCCGTTGCGACGGCAGGTCGATCCTGGTCGCGGGCGCCGCCGACAGCTCGACGGCAGCCAGCGGCCGCGAGAAGTCGGTGGCCTCCAACCGTTCGACCGTCACCCCCGGGGCGGTCGCGTCCACGTAGAGCCACGCATCGCCGGCAGGCAGGACGAGGATGCCGTCGACCAGACCACCCAGGACGAACTTCGCCGTGCCGGTTGCCGTTTCACCGTCGAAGACGATGTCGGAGCGCAGCGCCACCCCCGCAGTGCGCTGACCGGACGTCAGCGCGTCGAGCAATTTCTCGTCGGTGATCACCAGCGAGGCCAGCGCCGTGGTCGCGACGGGCCCGGGCACCAGGGCCGCAGCGGCCTCGTCGACCATCACGCACAGGTCTTCCACGCTGCCGCCCGCGCCGCCGAGGTCCTCGGGTACGGCCACGCCGAAGATGCCGAGTTGGGCCAGCCCGTCATACGTGCTGCGCCATGCCTCGGGATCGCCCTGCTCGACGGCGCGCACCGCGGTGATGGCGCCCGACGACGCGGCCCAACTCCTGACGAGCTCGCGCGCAGCAAATTGTTCCTCCGTGCCGGTGGCGGGTATGGAACCGGTATGCACCATCGTCGGGCCCTCCTTGACCTGGGAGAGAAGGCCGTGCTTCTCACTAGAACGTGTTCTAATGGTGCCAGCGTTCCAACGTCAAGTCGACTGCCATTACAGCAGGACACGTCGATTGTCCGGGGGCACGGAGGTGGAAGATTCCTGATCCGCGTGCGTATCGTTTTCCCCTAGTGCGTACTACGAAGGAGATGCCTGCCGCATGTCCGGCTCTTCGCTGCCAGCAGCAACAAGCTCAGGTTCGGGGTCAGATTCGACCGCCGGCCCTCGCCAGGTGATGAACGTGGCCGTTCTCGCCGAGTCCGAACTCGGCTCCGAGGCGCAGCGCGAACGACGCAAGCGCATCCTCGACGCCACTCTCGCCATCGCCTCGAAGGGCGGCTACGAGGCTGTTCAGATGCGTGCGGTCGCCGAACGCGCCGACGTCGCGGTGGGCACGCTCTACCGCTACTTTCCCTCGAAGGTCCACCTGCTGGTGTCCGCCCTGGGCCGCGAGTTCGAACGCATCGACGCCAAGACCGACCGCGCCTCGCTGGCGGGCGGCACGCCGTACCAGCGGCTGAACATCATGGTCGGCAAACTGAACCGCTCCATGCAGCGCAACCCCCTGCTCACCGAGGCCATGACGAGGGCCTTCGTGTTCGCCGACGCCTCCGCGGCGGGTGAGGTTGATCACGTCGGCAAGTTGATGGACTCGATGTTCGCCCGCGCGATGAGCGACGGTGAGCCCACCGAGGACCAATTCCACATCGCCCGCGTGATCTCTGACGTGTGGCTGTCCAACCTGCTGGCGTGGCTAACCCGCCGGGCCTCGGCGACCGACGTCAGCAAGCGGCTGGATCTGGCGGTCCGGTTGCTGATCGGCGACGGGGAACACCCCAAGATCTGATTCGGCGGGCCGGAGTGAAAGGCTCGTCGAGTGAGCCAGTCGACACATCTGCCTGCCGACCTCGTGCGTGCGCTGGATGAGGCGGCCGCGACACGTAGCCTGCTCGTCGCCTCCGACTTCGACGGCACCCTCGCCCCGATCGTCGACAATCCCGCCGACGCGCGCCCGCTGGCTGCTGCGGCAGAGGCCGTGATCGCGTTGGCGGCGCTTCCGTCCACCCATGCCGCACTGGTGTCGGGGCGTGCGCTGGCGGTGTTGCGCGAGTACTCGGGGATGCCGTCGAGCGTGCACCTGGTCGGGAGCCACGGCGCGGAATTCGACAGCGGCTTCGCCCTCGAGGTAGACGAGGCGCTGTTGTCTAGGATCGCCGCCGAACTTTCCGCGATCGCCCACGGGCGGCCGGGGGTCACCGTCGAGACCAAGCCCGCCAGCGTCGCGCTTCACGTGCGCAATGCCTCCGAAGCCGACGGAGCTGCGGCGCTGGCCGCAGCGCAGGCGATCGGTGAGGCATTGAGTGTCGAAATCACGTCGGGCAAGCGGGTTTTGGAATTCGCCGTGATAACCACCGACAAGGGCGAGGCTGTCGATCTCCTGCGTCGACAGACTGACGCCACGGCGGTGGTCTTCCTTGGTGACGACGTCACCGACGAGAAGGCGTTTCGTCGGATGCTCGACACGGACGTGGGCGTGAAGGTCGGCGCGGGTGACACGCTCGCGCGCTACCGGGTCGCGTCCCCGGAAGACGTCGCCGAGACGCTGGCCTACCTGGTGGAGCGACGGCGCTAGTGTGCGCTGAGATCGCGAATTCGCCTGTTCTGGAGCATTTTCACGATCTGGACGCACACTAGGCGGCAGGACCGGACGTCCGGCCGCGCACCAGCTCCGTCTCCAGCACCTCGATGACGGGCAGGCCCGAACGAGGCGGCCGGTGCAACAGGTAACCGGCGCGGCGGCCCTTCTCGACGCTGGGCTGCTTGACGGTGGTCAGGCCCCGTGCGAGAGCGTCCGGCACACCGTCGAAGCCGGTCACGGTGACCTGCCCCGGGACGTAGATGCCATGTGCGCGAAGATGATCCATCGCCGAGAGGGCGAGTACGTCGGTGTTGCACATCAGCGCCGTGATCCGGGGATTGACCTCGAGGGCCAGTTCGGCCGCCCGGCCGCCCGACGTCGGCAGATGCTCGTAGCTCTCCACGACCGTCAACGAACTTCCCTGCAGCCCAGCAGCTTCCATTGCATCGCGCACGCCTTGGATGCGCGCCCGCTGGACGTGGAAGTGCGGGGTACGCGTGCGATCCAGGTCGGCGACGGCGGCGGGGGCGTCGCCGTGCGGCCACTCACGTCCCAGCCGCATCGTGAGCAGCCCGATGTCCCGGTGCCCCAGCCCGATGACGTACTCCGCGACGCCGCGCATGGCGGCGCGGTCGTCGATGCACACCCGCGATGCGTTCGGCACGTCCTGGGGTTGGTCGACGACGACGATCGGTAGCGCACGTTGCGTGACCACCTGGAGATAGGGATCGTCATCGGACGCCGAGTAGACGACGAATCCGTCGACGCCAGCCGACAGGACCGCGGCGGTACCGTCGCTGACACTGCGATTCGGACCGGCTGCGACCAGGAGGAGACCCTGGCCCACCTCCTCACACGATTCGGCGAGGCCGGCGACGAAGTCGAGTGCCGCAGGGTCGCGGAACGAGTAGTTCAGCGGCTCGGTGAGCATCAAGCCGACCGCGCCGGCACGGCGGGTGCGCAGCGAGCGGGCGACCGGATCGGGTCCGGCGTAGCCCAGTTGCTTGGCGGTCGCCAGCACGCGTTCGCGAAGGTCGGCCGACAGTTGGTCCGGGCGGTTGTAGGCATTGGAGATCGTGGTCCGCGACACCTTGAGCTCGGCGGCCAGTGAAGCCAGGGTTGCCCGCCGACGTGGCGTAGGACCTCTGGACATGGTGCAGACGCTAGCGGATCGATCAGCGGCCGGTCAGGACGCTGTCCGCGTGGCGCACACCGGCGATGAGCCGCCCGGTTGCACCCGTCGCGCCGTCGTCGGCTGCCTGATCGGGGTCCGACGATTCGCCGGACCCCGACCAGGCAACGATGGAGCCCTCCCCCGCGGCTGGCGTCGACCCCCCAGACGACACCATCCCGAGCTCCGCCCTGGCAATCCGGACCTCCATGGGCCGGACCCTTGACTTCGGACACGCCAGGAGACGGTTCGGAACCCCCCGCGCCGTCGTCCCCCTCGTGACGTCGTCGAGCAATGATGAACCTCAACCAGCTCCGGGCGAATCGGGGATTCCCCTAGAGTTCAGCGCTCCGCGACCCCTTGGTGTCGCCCCGCGCGTCCAGGCACTGGGCTTTGCGCGTCCCCAGCCGATGCCCTACGCTCTAATGGAAATGGTTTTCATTAACATGAGGGAGATCGAGACGTGGCCCTTCGCGCCCCCGTTCGCACCGCACTGGCACTGACTCTCACCCTGCTCGGTCTCGGTGTCGCAGCCTGTGGAACGGCCTCGTCGCCGGACCCGTCGGGCCGCCCGACGGTGGTCGCCACCACCGACGTGTGGGGCAGCGTCGCCAAGGCGGTCGCAGGTGAGCACGCCGACGTGCGCTCGATCCTCGACAGTGTCACCGACGACCCGCACTCCTACGAGGCGACACCATCGGATGCCGCTGCGATCACCGATGCGACGCTGGTCGTTTACAACGGCGGCCACTACGACCAGTGGGCCGACGACATCCTGCTCGAGCACCAGGGCGTCACCGCCGTCAACGCGTACTCCCTGACGCCGGCTCAGTCCGACGGCCAGCCCGCGAACGAGCACGTGTTCTACGACCTCGCGACGGCCAAGGCGGTGGCCTCCAGCATCGCCGACCACCTCGCCACCGACGACCCGGCGAACGCGGATGCCTACCGCAAGAATGCGGCCACCTTCGGCACCGCGACCGACGCCATCGCCGAAACCGAGAGGGGAATCGGGCTCGAGCATCCCGGTGCCGCCGTCGTCTCCACCGAACCCGTGGCGCACTACCTGCTGGCCGGGGCCGGCATCACCGACCGCACCCCGGAGTCGTTCGCCAACGCCGCCGAAGAGGGTGACGATCCCTCGCCCGCCGACGTCGCGGCGATGCTGGACCTGATCGACGGCCGCCAGGTGTCGGCGGTCGTGGTCAACCAGCAGACCGAGTCACCGGTGACGAACCAGATCCAGAATGCCGCGGGCACGGCAGGCGTTCCCCTCGTCATGGTCACCGAGACGCTGCAGGACGGCCTCGACTACCTGCAGTGGCAGCGCAAGACGGTCCAGGACCTGGCCGACCAGCTGGACCGCGCTCCGGCAGTGACGCGATAGGGTCGCTTCGTGGCGACTGACGACTCGCCCGTAGTCGAACTCTCCGGCGCCCGCCTCGCCTTCGGCGCACGCGTCCTGTGGGACCACCTCGATCTCACGGTGCGCGCAGGCGAATTCCTCGCCGTGCTCGGCCCCAGTGGCACGGGCAAGACCTCCCTGCTGCAGGTCCTGCTGGGTCAGGTCCCGCTCAGCGGGGGCACCGCCGAGGTGTCGGGCGGTATCGGCTATGTGCCACAACACCGTTCGATGGACGGCGGACTGACCCTGCGCGGACGTGACCTGGTCGGGCTCGGGTACGACGGGCACCGGTGGGGCATCACCGGCCCACGCCAGCGGACGGCCCGACGCGCTGTCGTGACCCGGGCCCTGGAGCAGGTCAACGGAATTCACCTCGGCGAGGTCCCGGTCGGCGTGATGTCCGGCGGCGAGCTGCAACGGGTCCGCATCGCCCAGGCGCTGGCGACCGACCCGGCGCTGCTGCTGTGCGACGAACCGCTGCTCAACCTGGACCCGGCCAACGCTCGACTCGTCTCGGCGCTCATCGACCAGCGACGCCGGGATTCGGGCACCGCCGTGCTGTTCGTCACGCACGAGGTGAATCCCGTTCTCCCGTACGTCGATCGCGTGCTCTACCTCGTGGACGGTCGCTTCCGCGTCGGCACCGTGGCCGAGGTGATGACGTCGGAGACGCTCTCGGAGCTCTACCGGGCCGACATCGCGGTCGTGAAGATCGGCGGACAGTACGTGGTCGTCGGCGAACACTGCGAGAACCCACACGATCACTCGGGCCATGCCAGCGGACACGACCATGCCTGACCGCTTGGTCGAGCTGCTGGCCAACCTGTTCGCGTTCGACGTCACCGCAGACCTGCTTCGGCGCGACTTCGTCCAGCAGGCGCTGATCGCCGCGGCGCTGCTGGCGTTGCTCGCCGGGCTGATCGGGCCGTTCATCGTGATGCGGCAGATGTCGTTCGCGGTCCACGGATCCAGCGAGCTGTCACTGACAGGGGCGAGCTTCGCGCTGCTCACCGGCTTCAACGTCGGGCTCGGCGCCTTAGTCGGAAGTGCCTTGGCTGCAATACTATTCGGCGTCCTGGGCCAACGCGCGCGCGAACGCGACTCGGCGATCGGCGTCGTGATGGCCTTCGGCCTCGGCCTCGCGGTGCTGTTCATCCACCTCTATCCAGGTCGAACGGGAACCAGTTTCGCCCTGCTGACGGGGCAAATCGTCGGCGTCGGCTACTCCGGGCTCACGCTGCTCAGCGTGATCACGGTGCTCGTCGTGGCCGTGCTGGCGGTGAGCTACCGGCCCCTGCTCTTCGCCACCGTCGACCCGGACGTGGCGGCCGGGCGCGGGGTGCCGGTGCGCGCACTCGGCATCGTCTTCGCCGCCCTCGTCGGGATCGCCGCCGCCCAGGGCGTCCAGATCGTCGGCGCCCTCCTGGTGATGTCACTGCTGATCACACCGGCCGCCGCCGCGGCCCGCATCTTCAAGGCCCCCGGGGCGGCCATCGTCGCCTCGGTCGTCTTCGCCGAGATCTCGGCCGTCGGCGGCATCGTGCTGTCGCTGGCCCCAGGCGTCCCGGTCTCGGTGTTCGTCACGACGATCTCGTTCGCGATCTTCCTGCTGTGCTGGGCGATCGGCGGCCGGCGCGTCAGTCGCCGATAGCGACGGGACGGGCGGGTTCGCCAGACCACTGCGACCACGACCCGGGAAACAGGGCGACGTCGGTGCCGGTCACTGCGGCGGCCGCCACCACCACCGAGGCGGTGACACCCGACCCGCAGTACGCCCCGGTGACACCGGCCAGCGCAATGCCGAGGTCGTCGGCGGCAAGGAACGTCCCGTCGGCGGCGAGCAGCGAGGTGCTCGGCACGTTGACGGCGCCGGGAACGTGCCCGGCCACGGGGTCGACGGGCTCGACCTCCCCGCGAAACCGTTCCGGCGCCCGCGCGTCGGCCAACCGATGGCCCAACCCGGCGGCGTCATCGGCACTCGACGTCGGCATGCCACCCGCGTACAGGTCGTCGTGGGCGGTGGTCACGTCGCCGGGGTCGGGCATGACCACGCCGGTCTCCAGGGGGCCCGTCCACGCGGCCAGACCGCCGTCCAGGATGCGCACGTCGTCGAGACCCGCCGCCTTGAGCACCCACCAGGCCCTGGCCGAGCCCGCCCGGTTCCAGGCGTCGTAGACCACGACCGCGCACCCGGCATTCACTCCCCACCGCCGCGCCGCGGCCTGCAGCGCGGTCCCCGACGGCAACGGGTGCCTGCCCCGGCCCGGCACGCCGTGATCGGTCAGCTCGTCCTCCAGCGACACGTACACCGCACCGGGAACGTGGCCCGCCTCGTAGGCGGCCCGGCCGTCCGGCTGCGTCAATTGCCAGCGAACGTCCAGGATCACCGGCGGCTCCGAACTCGAGATGAGCTGCCGCAGTTCGCTTGCCGTGACCAGTACCTCGGTGCGCACGCCCATGAACGTACGCTGACCGCCGTGACCGAGCACGCGTTCAGCCCGGACGAGAAGCGGGCGGTGTACCGGGCCATCGACGAACGCCGCGACATGCGGCGCTTCGTGGCGGGCGCCACGGTGCCCGATGACGTCCTGACCCGGCTGCTGCGGGCCGCACACGCCGCGCCGAGCGTCGGACTGATGCAGCCCTGGCGGTTCCTCCGCATCACCGACCACGGGCTGCGGCTGCGCATCCACGGCCTGGTCTCCGACGAGCGCGAACGGACCGCGCAGGCCCTGGGAGCGCGCGCCGCCGAGTTCCTCCGCCTGAAGGTCGAGGGCATCCTCGAGTGCGCCGAACTGTTCGTCGTCGCCCTCGGTGACGATCGAGGCCGCCACGTCTTCGGTCGACGGACCCTGCCGCAGATGGATTTGGCCTCGGTGTCGTGTGCCATCCAGAATCTGTGGCTGGCGGCGCGGGCGGAGGGTCTGGGCATGGGCTGGGTGTCGATCTTCGATCCGCTTCGGCTCGGTGCCTTGCTCGGCATGCCCGACGACGCCGAACCGGTGGCGATCCTGTGCCTGGGTCCGGTGCCCGACTTCCCCGACCGCCCGGTGCTCGAGATCGATCGGTGGACGGTCGGCCGGCCGCTGGCCGAGTTCGTCTCGGAGAACGGCTGGTCGGATGCGCCCGTCGCCACCGTAGGCTTGCCGACGTGTCCGCCGTGACCGTCGACATCAACGCCGACCTCGGTGAGGGCTTCGGGGTGTGGCGCCTCGGCGACGACGACGCCATGCTCGACGTCGTCACCAGTGCCAACGTCGCATGCGGCTTCCACGCCGGCGACCCGGCCGGCCTGCTGCGCGTGTGCGAGGCCGCAGCACGACGCGGGGTTCGCATCGGAGCACAGGTGAGCTATCGCGACCTCGCCGGCTTCGGTAGGCGATACATCGACATGACACCCGAGGACCTCGCGGCCGACGTGATGTATCAGATCGGTGCGCTGCAGGCGCTGGCCACCGCGGCGGGATCGCTGGTCAGCTACGTGAAACCGCATGGGGCGCTGTACAACACGATCGTCACCGATCATGGTCAGGCGGCTGCGGTAGCCCGGGCGGTGCGGGCCGTGGATCCCCGCCTGCCGGTGCTGGGCCTGGCCGGATCGGCATTCTTCGCCGCGGCCGAGCACCACGGCCTGCGGACCGTGCCGGAGGCCTTCGCCGACCGGGCCTACCAGCCCGACGGGCGACTCGTGTCACGGCGCGAACCCGGTGCCGTCCTCGACGACGTCGAGCTGATCGCGGACCGGGTGGCGTCGATGGTCGGCCACGGCAACGTTTCGGCCATCGACGGATCCACCATCCCGATCACCGTGGAATCCATTTGCGTGCATGGAGATTCGCCGGGTGCCGTGCAGATCGCCACCGCCGTCCGCGATCGGCTCACCGCGGAGGGCGTCGCATTGCGGGCGTTCACCTGATGCGGCTCAAGCTCGGCCGGCCCGATCTCGCCGACTACCGCGGTCGGTTCGACCAACCGGCGGCCACACCGTCGTCCCCGCTCACCGTGACCTGGGCGGGCGTCACCACACTGCTCATCGACGATGGCGATTCGGCGGTGCTGACCGACGGCTTCTTCACCCGCCCCTCGCTGCCGACCGTCGGCTTGCGCAAGCTGGTCCCGTCGCTCCCCCGTATCGAGGGATGCCTGACCCGTCTCGGCGTCGAACGTCTCGACGCCGTCCTGCCCGTCCACACCCACTACGACCATGCGATGGACTCGGCGGTGGTCGCCCAGCGGACGGGCGCGAAGCTGGTCGGCGGTACGTCGGCCGCCCACCTCGGCCGTGGCGCCGGTCTATCCGACGACCGGCTCGTCGTCGTCACCCCCGGGGAACCAGTGTCGTTGGGCGCCTTCGACGTCACGCTCGTCGTCGGTGACCACTGCCCACCCGATCGCTTCCCCGGCGTCATCGGCGGCCCGGTCGTACCACCCGTCAAGGCGTCGGCCTACCGATGCGGAGAGTCGTGGTCGACGCTGATCCACCATCGCGCGTCGGACCGTCGGATGCTCGTCATCGGAAGTGCGGGCTTCGTCCCCGGTGCCCTTCGGGGGTATCGTGCCGACGTCGTCTATCTCGGGGTGGGACAACTGGGCTTGCAGCCCGAGCGCTACCTGATCAACTACTGGAACGAGGCGGTGCGCACGGTCGGCGCACGGCGAGTCGTGCTGATCCACTGGGATGACTTCTTCCGCCCGCTGCACGAGCCGCTACGCGCGCTGCCCTACGCCGGTGACGACCTCGACGCATCGATGCGAATGCTGACCGGGCTGGCAGCCGAAGATGAGGTGCCCCTTCATCTTCCGACACTCTGGGAACGTGCTGACCCGTGGATCTGACGCTAGCGCTCGTCGCGCTGGCGGTGGTGCTGGCGTTCGCCATGTTCCGGCCGAGGGGCTGGCCGGAAGCCGTGGCGGCCGTGCCGGCGGCGGGCTTGCTCATCGCACTCGGGGTGGTCACGCTCGACGAATCCCTGGCCGAGATCACCGAACTGCTGCCCGTCGTCGGATTCCTCGCCGCGGTGCTGGTGTTGGCGAAACTGTGCGACGACGAAGGTCTGTTCCACGCTGCCGGGGTCGCCATGGCCCGCCGCAGTACGGGCAGACCGCAGCGGCTCCTCGGGACGGTCTTCGCCATCGCCGCGACGACGACCGCGGTCCTCAGCCTCGACGCGACCGTCGTACTGCTGACCCCGGTCGTGCTGACCACGGCCCGCACACTCGGCATCCCGTCGCGCCCCCACGCCTACGCCACCGCGCACCTGGCCAACACGGCGTCCCTGCTGCTACCGGTGTCCAACCTGACGAACCTGCTCGCCTTCAGTGCGGCGGGTCTGACCTTCGCTCACTTCAGCGCCGTGATGGCGTTGCCCTGGCTCCTCGCGATCGCTGCGGAATACGTTCTGCTGCGCTGGTTCTTCCGTCGCGATCTGCGCGAGGAGCCCGCCGCCGCGGTCACTCCTCCGCCGGCGGAGTTGCCGATCTTCGTCCTCGTCGTGCTGGCCCTGACCCTGGCCGGTTTTGCCGTGACGTCGCTTCTCGACATCGCCCCGGCCTGGGCAGCGCTTGCGGGTGCGGTCGTGCTCGGGGCGCGCGGGCTGATCCGCCGCACCACGACGGTGTCACGCATCACGGTGGCCGCCAACGTGCCCTTCCTGGCGTTCGTGCTGTGCCTCGGCGTCGTGGTGACCGCGGTGATGGCGCACGGCCTCGACGACGCGATGCGCCACGTGCTGCCGTCGGGCACCACGCTGCCCGCGCTGCTCGGCATCGCCGTCGCCGCTGCGCTGCTGTCCAACGTCGTCAACAACCTGCCCGCCGTGCTCGTCCTGCTGCCGCTGGTCGCGGGGATTGGACCGGCCGCAGTGCTCGCGGTGTTGATCGGGGTCAACGTCGGACCCAACCTCACCTATCCCGGGTCACTGTCGAACCTGTTGTGGCGCAGCGTGGTTCAGCGCGAACGCCTCCCCGCGAGCTTCCTCGAGTTCAGTCGCGTCGGGCTCCTTACGGTCCCGGTCACGCTCGGGGTCGCGGTCGTCGGTCTGTGGGCGGCGATCCAGCTGATCGGGGTCTGACGTGGCCTCACCCCAGTCCCTGCGTGCGCTCGATGCGCTGAACGTCTTCCTCGCCTATCACCAAACCCGGCGGTGGATGCCTCTAGCGCCGCTGCCTAGCGATCTCCGCCAGCACCACGCCCGCCGCGACGGACGCGTTCAGCGACTCGGTCGGCCCGGCCATCGGGATCGACACGATGGCATCGCAGTTCTCGCGCACCAGCCGTGACAAACCCTTGCCCTCCGAGCCGACGACGACGACCATCGGTCCCCGGCAGTCCAGTTCGTCGAGTTGGGTGTCACCGTCGGCGTCGAGACCCACCACCAGAAGGCCCTCGTCGGCCCAACTCTTCAGCGTCCTGGTCAAATTCGTCGCCCGCCCGACGCGGAGCCGCGCCGCGGCGCCCGCACTCGTCCGCCACGCAACGGCGGTCACCGACGCCGAACGGCGCTGCGGGATCAGGACGCCGTGGCCACCGAACGCCGCGACCGATCGGACGATGGCGCCCAGGTTGCGGGGGTCGGAGATGTTGTCCAATGCCACCAGGAGGGCGGGCGTGGCATCCGCGGTCGCCGCCCGCAGGAGGTCGTCGGGGTGCGCGTAGTCGTAGGGCGGCACCTGCAGAGCGATGCCCTGATGCAGCCCGTTCGAGCTGATGCGGTCGAGATCGTGCTTCTGCACCTCGAGGATCGCGATGCCCTTGTCGGCCGCCCGCTGCACCGACTCCGTGAGCCGTTCGTCGGACTCGGTTCCGAGGACCACCCACAGCGCGGTGGCGGGCACCCCCGCACGCAGGCACTCCAACACGGGGTTGCGCCCGAGGACGACCTCGGTCTCGTCGGTCTTCTTGTGGCGCCCCTGGTCCTTGCGGGCGGCCGTCGCGGCCCGCTTGCCCGCGGGGTGGTGTGGCCGGGCGCTGGCGGGCGGGGTGGCGCCCTTGGCCTCCAGCCCGCGACGACGCACGCCGCCCGAGCCGATGGTCGGACCCTTCTTCGTGCCTGCCTTGCGCACCGCTCCGCGCCGCTGGGAATTGCCTGCCATTGCTATGCCCCTCTGTCGGGCGAACCCGACTTGCCGTCTGCGTCCAGAAGCGCCCACTGCGGCCCGTCGGCGGTGTCGGTGACGTCGATGCCGGCCGCCTTGAGCCGGTCGCGGATTTCGTCGGCCTGCGCCCAGTCTCGTTGTTCGCGGGCCGCAGCGCGACCCGCCAGCGCCCACTGGACCAGTTCGTCGATCGCAGCGAGGGCAGCCGACGTCTCGTCGCGCGACTCCCAACGCTCGTCGAGCGGATCGCAGCCGAGGATGCCCATCATCGCCCTGATGGACCTCGCGTGGGTCATCGCCATGTCGTGATCGCCCGCGTCGAGGGCGCGGTTGCCCTCGGCGCGCGCGGCGTGCACCTCGGCCAGCGCCGCGGGCACGGCCAGATCGTCGTCGAGCGCGGCGCCGAACTTCACGGTCCAGTCACCGGGCACGATCGTTCCCACGCGACTACGCACCCGGTGCAGGAACTCCTCGACACCGGTGTAGGCCTTGACCGCATCCTGAAGAGCGTTCTCGGAGAACTCCAACATCGACCGGTAGTGCGCGCTGCCTAGGTAGTAGCGCAGTTCCGCGGGTCGGACACGCTGGAGCACGGCCGGGATCGCAAGCACGTTGCCCAGCGACTTGCTCATCTTCTCGCCACCCATGGTGACCCAGCCGTTGTGCATCCAGTACTGGGCGAAGTCGTCACCCGCGGCACGCGCCTGGGCGATCTCGTTCTCGTGGTGCGGGAACACCAGGTCCATTCCGCCGGCGTGAATGTCGAACGCCGGGCCGAGATACGTCTCGCACATCGCGACGCACTCGGTATGCCAGCCGGGGCGGCCGCGGCCCCACGGCGTCGGCCACGACGGCTCGCCCGGCTTGGCGCCCTTCCACAGCGTGAAGTCGCGCGGGTCGCGCTTACCCGTCGCGACGCCCTCGCCCTGGTGCACGTCGTCGATGCGGTGGCCGGACAGTTTGCCGTAGTCGCGGAAGCTCAAGACGTTGAAGTACACGTCGCCGTCACCGGTATAGGCGTGCCCCTCGGCGAGGAGGCGCTCGATCAGCTCGACCATCTGCGTGATGTGTCCGGTGGCCCGCGGCTCGGCCGACGGCGGCAGCACGCCCAGCGCGTCGTACGCCGCGGTGAACGCGCGCTCGTAGGTGGCGGCCCACTCCCACCACGGCCGGCCGGCGTCGGCAGCCTTGTTGAGGATCTTGTCGTCGATGTCGGTGACGTTGCGGATGAAGGCGACGTCGAAGCCCTTCGCGGTCAGCCAGCGACGCAGCACGTCGAACGCGACACCACTGCGGACGTGGCCGATGTGGGGCAAGCCCTGGACCGTGGCGCCACACAGGTAGATCGAGGCATGGCCGTCGCGCAACGGGACGAAGTCACGCACCACACCCGTCATGGTGTCGTGGAGTCGCAGGGGCGGAACGGTCACGACGGGCCAGCTTACCGGCCCGTCAGGCGTCAATCGTCAACCCCGGTTGCCTGCTGCTCGCGCGAGCGCTCGTCGGCAACTACCAGAGCGGTCGCAATCGCCGCCAGGCCTTCCCCGCGGCCGGTGAGACCGAGCCCGTCGGTGGTGGTCGCCGATACCGATACCGGACCACCCAGGAGTTCGGACAGCAACTGCTGCGCTTCGTCGCGACGTGGTCCGACCCTCGGCTCGTTGCCGATCACCTGGACGACCGCGTTGCCCACGCGGAAACCGTTGGTCCGCAGGAGGCCCCGCACGTGGCGCAGCATGTCCGATCCACTGACGCCTCGCCACTCGGCGCGGGCGGTCCCGAACACACTGCCGAGGTCGCCGAGTCCGGCAGCGCTCAGCAGCGCATCGCAAAGAGCATGCGCGGCAACGTCTCCATCGGAATGCCCCGCACAACCGTCGGCATCATCGAATGACAGGCACAGCAACCAGCACGGCCGACCAGCTTCGATCGGGTGTACGTCGGTGCCGAGACCAACCCTAAAGTTCATCGTCATCCGCACGCCGTTTCACTACCGTCCAACGGACGCGCCCGAGGACGTCAGGAAGCGGCGGCCAGAACTTCGTCGAGCATGCTCTCGGCCTTTTCCTCATCGGTGTTCTCGGCCAGAGCCAGCTCACCAACCAGAATCTGCCGCGCCTTGGCCAGCATGCGCTTCTCGCCCGCGGACAGCCCGCGCTCCTGATCACGACGCCACAGATCGCGAACGACCTCGGCGACCTTGTTCACGTCACCGGAGGCCAGCTTCTCGAGGTTCGCCTTGTAGCGGCGCGACCAGTTGGTCGGCTCCTCGGTGTGGGGAGCACGCAAGACCTGGAAGACCTTGTCGAGACCCTCCTGACCCACCACGTCACGAACGCCGACGTACTCCGCGTTGTCGGCGGGAACTCGAACGGTGAGATCGCCCTGAGCGACCTTGAGGACGAGATACTCTCGCTGCTCGCCCTTGATGGTCCGGGTTTCGATCGCCTCGATCAATGCAGCACCGTGATGTGGATAGACAACGGTGTCTCCGACCTTGAAAATCATCAGATTCGAGCCCCTTTCACAAACCAATGTTAGCACGGGGCTAAGACACGCGTTGCGCAACTATGCAGGTCAGGGGCACGGCAGGTGAAGACTAGGGGTTGACACCGTAAAGAATCCATGCAACAACCACCCAGTTCGGCAAACCCGCGCCGACTGATCGCGAGGTGCCGAAGACCGCACCTCGCCAGCGATCTCGCGCCCCGGGTCAACCCTCGACTTCCACCCGTCACCACCACCTACTACTCTGCATAGTCGACACACGGGACGTTCCTCACGGCCGTCCCGTCGCCCGAGCAGGAGGCCAGAGTGACGCCCTTGAAAACCCGGTCTTCCGCCGTCGCACTGGCCGCTCTTGGCGCGGCCGCGGTCCTCACCCTGTCCGGTTGCAGCGCCGGCCAGATCTCGCAGACGGCCAGTCAGCAGCCTGCGGTCAACGGCACCCTCGCCTGGGTGGGCGACTCCTCCAGTGGGATTGCGCTGCGCAACGTCCACCTGCGCGTCGATCAGACCTCCGACTACGTGCGCCCCGGCGGTGACGTCGAGCTGTTGTTCGTCGCGGTCAACGAGTCAACCGAGACCGGTGATCGCCTGGTCTCGATCACCTCCGGCATCGGCACCGTGCGCCTGACCGGCGACCTCCAGGTGCCCGCCGGCGGGACCCTGGTGGTCGGGACGCCCGACGGTACGCCGAGCCCGCTGGACGCCACCGAGGCAGCCGAGACCGCGCAGGCCTCGGTCCAGTTGACCCAACCGATCAGCAACGGGCTCAACTACCCGTTCACCTTCACGTTCGAGCGTTCGGGCCAGAAGGAGCTCGTCGTGCCGATCTCCGCGGGCGAGGCACCCCGCCGCGAGGCCCCGGCCCAGGCGAGCGGCGAAACCGACACGAACGGCGGCTAGCTCCGACGCCGACGTTCTGTCGGTGCCGACGGATACCGTCAGCACGTGGCGAAGGTGAGTTCGAAGGCACGGTCCCAACACCGCTGTTCGGAGTGCCAACACGTCACCGCCAAGTGGGTTGGTCGATGCCCGGATTGCGGCAGTTGGGGCACGGTCGATGAGATCGCGGTCCTGACCCCGATCGCGGGTTCGGGATCGCGTGCCGTCGCACCCAGCTCACCCGCCGTGCCGATCAGTTCGATCGACCTGGGATCCACCAAGCACTTCGGCACCGGAGTCAGTGAACTCGACCGCGTTCTCGGTGGGGGCCTCGTGCCGGGCTCGGTGACGCTGCTGGCCGGTGATCCTGGGGTCGGCAAGTCGACGCTGCTGCTGGAGGTCGTGCACCGGTGGGCGATGACCGGGCGTCGGGCGCTGTACCTCTCCGGCGAGGAGTCCGCGGGCCAGATCCGGATGAGGGCCGAACGCACCGGCTGCACCCACGACGAGGTCTTCCTCGCCGCCGAGTCAGATCTGCAGACCGCGCTCGGCCACATCGAACAAGTCCGGCCGACCCTGATCGTCGTCGACTCCGTGCAGACCATGTCGACCACCGAGGCCGACGGCGTCCCTGGCGGCGTCACCCAGGTCCGCGCCGTGACCACGGCCCTGACGATGGCGGCGAAGACCACCGGCGTGGCGATCATCCTCGTCGGCCACGTGACCAAGGATGGCGCCATCGCGGGACCGCGTTCCCTCGAGCACCTCGTCGACGTCGTGCTGCACTTCGAGGGTGACCGGACATCGGCCCTGCGAATGGTGCGCGGCGTGAAGAACCGCTTTGGCGCTGCCGACGAGGTTGGCTGTTTCCTGTTGCACGACAATGGAATCGAATGCGTCGCCGATCCGTCGGGTCTATTCCTGGACCAGCGGCCGCAACCGGTATCCGGCACCTCGGTGACGGTGACACTCGACGGCAAACGGCCGCTCATCGGCGAGGTGCAGGCCCTGATCGGCTCGGCCTCCGCGGGCAATCCGCGTCGCGCGGTCAGCGGTATCGACTCCGCGCGGGCGGCGATGATCACCGCGGTCCTGGAGAAGCGCGCCAAGCTGAACGTCGGTCAGAACGACATCTACCTGTCGACGGTCGGCGGGATGCGGCTCACGGATCCGTCCTCGGATCTGGCGGTCGCGTTGGCGATCGCCTCGTCCTACTCCGACATCCCGATGCCGACGACGGTGGTGGCCATCGGCGAGGTCGGCCTCGCGGGCGACCTCCGCCGCGTGACGGGCATGGACCGGCGCCTCGCCGAAGCGGCCCGCCTCGGGTTCAGCACTGCCATCGTGCCGCCCGGTTGCAAGGACGTTCCCGCCGGTCTGACCGTCATGCCGGCCGACGACATCTCGGGGGCATTGCGGGTTCTGCGGACCATCGCGGACAATGGCGGCCGGAGCAGGAAGGGTCGATCGCCGTGAAGGCTGCCAGGACAACGCGCGGCAACGTCGTGCAACTCGCTCGACCGACGCTGCGGGAGACCCTCGGTCAGCTCGCGCCGGGAACCGCACTCCGGGACGGGCTGGAACGCATTCTGCGTGGCCGCACCGGCGCTCTCATCGTCCTCGGGTACGACGACTCGGTCGAGGCGATCTGCGACGGCGGCTTCGCCCTCGACGTCGCCTACGCACCCACCCGGCTGCGCGAGCTGTCCAAGATGGACGGCGCCGTCGTGTTGTCCAGCGACGGCACCCGCATCCTGCGCGCCAACGTCCAGCTGGTGCCCGACCCGTCGATCCCCACCGAAGAGTCGGGCACGCGGCACCGGTCCGCCGAGCGCACCGCCGTACAGACTGGTTATCCCGTTGTCTCCGTTAGCCATTCGATGAGCATCGTGACGGTGTACGTCGAGGGTGAGCGGCACGTCGTCCCCGATTCGGCGACCATCCTCTCGCGCGCCAACCAGACGATTGCGACGCTGGAGCGCTACAAGGCGCGGCTCGACGAGGTCAACCGTCAGCTCTCGACGGCCGAGATCGAGGACTTCGTCACGTTGCGCGACGTGATGACCGTGGCACAGCGGCTGGAGATGGTGCGCCGCATCAGCCTCGAGATCGATGCCGACGTCGTCGAACTGGGGACCAACGGGCGCCAGCTGAAATTGCAGCTCGAGGAGCTGGTCGGTGACAACGACACCGCCCGCGAACTGATCGCGCGCGACTACCATGCCGCGCCGGATCCACCGTCCACGGCGCAGGTGGTGGCCACGCTCGACGAACTCGATACCCTCAGCGATAACGAGCTACTCGACTTCACCGCTCTGGCAAGGGTTTTCGGCTATCCGTCGACGCTCGAGGCGCAGGACTCCGCCATGAGTTCCCGCGGCTACCGCGCGATGGCCGGCATCCCGAGGCTCCAGTTCGCGCACGTCGACCTCTTGGTCCGTTCCTTCGGCTCGCTTCAGGGTGTCCTTGCTGCCAGCGCCAACGATCTGCAGTCCGTGGACGGGATCGGCTCGATGTGGGCCAGGCACATCCGCGAGGGGCTGTCCCAGCTCGCCGAGTCGACGATCGCCGACCAGTTGGCCTGACCGAGTCGGCTGGCGCTACCGCCCGTCACTGACTCGGCCGCGCATCGCCGGTGAGCTGGGTGCCCTCTCCCCGACCAGCTGCTGGAGCGGGCGACCGGCGGTCTCGCGCATCGTCAGAATGGTCGCGAAAGTGATGATCGCTGCGGCGATGACGTAGTAGGCGGGCGCAATGACGCTGCCGGTGGTGGCCACCAGCCATGCGGCGATGTAGGGCGTCGTTCCGCCGAAGACCGCGACCGACGTGTTGTAGCCGATGGCGTAGCCGCTGGAGCGCACCCGGGTGGCGAACAACTCCGCACCCGCCGACAGTGCCGCGGATGCGAAGACTGCCTCGATCGCCGCCAGGGCGGCGTGCGCCGTGATCGCGGCAGTCAGCGATCCCGAGGTCACAACAGAAACAGCGGGTAGGTCAGGACCCCGAAGGCGACCGACCCAGCGGAGTAACCCTTCCCCGTTGCGGGGAGGTAAACAATCCGCAGGCCCCGCGGCGATCGGCGCCGAAGGCGTCAGTTGCCTGCCGGTGCCGGGGTCTCCTCGGCGGGGGCGGGGACGTCCGCGGGGGCTGGCGGTGCCTCACCTGCGCCCGCGGCGGCCGGTTCGGCAAGGACGAAGGGCACCGTCGCCGACCGGAGATTGCCCAGTTGGACCACCAGGTTGTACGTCCCCGGCCCGATCGGTTGCCGTGGCAGCGGGCAGTTCGCCGCCGACCCCATACCGGTCCAGGTCACCTCGGTGGTCACCTGCTCGCCGGGGTTGAACGTCTTGACCAGCGTCTCGTTCGACGGCGCACAGTCGAGGTTGGACCAGAGCCGATTGTTGTCGAGTCCGTACACGTAGGCCGCCAGCACCGCGGCCCCGACGTCACGCTGGCACGCCACCAGGCCGATGTTGGTGACGACCATGGTGAACTTCGGCTGATCGCCGACGACGTAGTCGGGCTGGCTGGTGATGCCCTTGACCGCGAGGGTGGAGTCGGGGCAGTCGTCGCCCTCCTTGAGGACCGGCGGCGGTACGACGGCCTCGACGGGCGTCGGAGTGGGGGCCGGCGATTGCTGGGCGGGCGGCAGGATCGGGGTCTTGACCTCGGGGTTCGCCCCGGGGAGCTGCGGGGAGGACGCGGCGGCCGACGTAGTGGGTTGCGTACCGGCCGAGTCTCCGCCGGTGCTGTTGGTGAACACCACCACGACGACGGCGATCACGATGACGATGACTAGCGCCCCAACACCAAGCGCGAGAAACCGCCTGCGCCGATAGATCTCCGGCGGCAACGGGCCAAGCGGTTCAGTTTCCAGCACGAATCTACGGTAAGGGCAGGTCACACATAGTCGTCCGACCTTGCCCGGCGTGTCGCCAGTTAGCCTGCGCCGATGTCGCCCACGGATTCGCGCAAGCAGGCCCGTCCGTCGGCGAGGTGGTAGGTGACACCGGCGATCGCCAGGGTTCCGGAGGCGACGCCGTCGGAGATCGCCTTCGACCGGCTGACGAGCTGTTTGGCGGTCTCCGTGACGTGACGCGCCTCGAATTCGTCGACCCTGGTCAGGCCCTCCTTGCGGCCCAGCAGGATCGATGGGGTGACGCGTTCGACGATGTCGAGCACGTAGCCACCGGGCACCGCGCCGTCGTCGAGCGCTGCCAGCGTCGCCTTGACCGCTCCGCAGCTGTCATGCCCAAGGACGACGATCAGGGGCACGTTGAGCACCGTGACCGCGTATTCGATGGAGCCCAGCACCGCCGAATCCAGCACGTGGCCGGCGGTCCGGACGACGAACATGTCCCCGAGGCCCTGGTCGAAGATGATCTCGGCGGCCACCCGGCTGTCGGCGCACCCGAACACCACTGCGGTCGGCTTCTGCCCATCGGCGAGGCTGGCACGGTGGTCGATGCTCTGGCTGGGATGCTCGGGAGTTCCGGCGACGAAGCGGTCGTTACCCTCGCTGAGTGCCTTCCATGCGGTTATCGGGCTCGTGTTCGGCATTGCGACATTGTGCATGGAGTCGACCCTGATGGTCGACGCGAGTGAACTTCTCGTGTGGTATTCACGAGAACAGCGGGACCTGCCGTGGCGGCGGCCCGGCGTGCCGGCGTGGCAGATCCTGGTCAGCGAGTTCATGTTGCAGCAGACCCCGGTTGCGAGGGTCGAGCCGATCTGGCGCGACTGGGTGGCACGATGGCCGACTCCGTCCGCGACTGCGGCGGCGAGTGCCGCCGACGTGCTGCGGGCCTGGGGAAAGCTCGGGTACCCGCGCCGGGCGAAGCGTCTGCACGAGTGCGCGATCGTCATCGCCTGCGAGCACGGTGACGTCGTACCCCATGACGTTGACACCCTGCTGACCCTGCCCGGCGTCGGCGCCTACACCGCGCGCGCCGTCGCCTGCTTCGCCTACGGTCAGCGCGTCCCGGTCGTGGACACCAACGTGCGACGCGTGGTCGCGAGGGTGGTGCACGGTCGGGCGGATTCACCCGCCAGCGTCCGCGATCTCGCCGAGGTCGATGCCATTCTCCCGAATGATGAACGTGCACCTGGGTTTTCGATTTCGTTGATGGAGCTGGGGGCGATCGTGTGCACCGCGCGCTCACCCCGCTGCGGGGTGTGCCCGCTGAGCGTCTGCTCGTGGCGGTCCGCCGGGTACCCGCCGTCGACCGAGCCGGCCCGGCGCGTGCAGAAGTTCGCCGGAACCGACCGCCAGGTGCGCGGCCGACTCCTGGACGTGTTGCGCGGCAACGACACTCCGGTGCGCCGAAGTCAGCTGGACGTGGCGTGGTTGTCGGATCCCGCCCAGCGCGACCGGGCGCTCGACTCTCTGCTGACCGACGGTCTCGTCGAACAGACGGCCGAGGGCTTGTTCGCACTCGCCGGTGAAGGTGGTGGAGGCGGGGGGGACCCCACACCGGTGAACTAGCCTGGCAGTGTGGTCGTACCCGTCTCGCGGGCTCCGCGGACTCGATACGCATCGCGGGGCGACTTGGACATTGCCTACCAGGTGCTCGGCGACGGTCCGTCGGATCTCTTGGTGATGCCGGGACCCTTCATCCCGATCGACTCGATCGACGCCGAGCCCTCCATGTCCCGGTTCTACCGGCGGTTGTCCACTTTCTGCCGAGTCATCCGATTCGACCATCGCGGCATGGGCATGTCCTCGCGCATCGGTGCGGACAAGATCACGCCGGCGTGCTGGGCGGAGGACGCGATCGCGGTGATGGACGCCGTCGGATGCGAACGCGTCACGGTGATGGGATCTGGCTTCACCGCCATCAGCGCGCTCATCCTCGCCAGCGACCGGCCCGAGCGACTGTCAGGCCTCATCCTGCTCACTGCCAGCGCGCGGGCGTTGTGGGCGCCCGATTATGACGTCGGTATCCCGCGCAGTGGCACCAGTCCGTTCACCACGGTCGCGATGGAACCGGATGCCGTCGAGCAAGGTTTCGACATCCTGCAACTCGTCGCTCCGTCCGTGTCCCACGATCAGGCGTTCCGGGCGTGGTGGGATGCGGCGGGCAATCGGGCAGCCTCACCGAGCATGGCCCGACGCGCCAGTCAGGCGCTCGTCGATGCCGATGCGCGGGAAAGGCTTCCGCTGATCACGTCGCCGACGCTGGTGGTGCACCGCGCGCAGTCCTCGTTCGTGGCGGTCGGCCATGGCCGCTACCTCGCCGACAACATCGCCGGGGCGCGCTACGTCGAACTTCCCGGAGCGGACAGCCTGTACTGGGTCGGCGACGCGACGCCCATCCTCGCCGAGATCGAGGAGTTCATCACCGGTAGGCGAGGCAGCACCGACCTCGAGCGAGTCCTCACGACGATCGTGTTCACCGACATCGTCGCGTCCACCGAGCGGGCGGCCAGTTTGGGCGACGAACACTGGCGCGACCTGCTCGACGGGCACGACACGGTGGTGCGCAGGGAACTGCTGCGCTTCGGTGGCCGCGAAGTGAACACCGCCGGTGACGGTTTCGTCGCGACGTTCAGCAGTCCCAGTGTCGCCATCGACTGTGCGGTGGCGATCGTCGACGCGATCCGGACGCTGGGCATCGAAGTGCGGGCTGGCATCCACGCCGGCGAGGTCGAGGTACGGGGTAACGACATCGCGGGGATGGCAGTTCACATCTGCGCGCGCGTCGCCGCCCTGGCCGATCCGAGCGAGGTCCTGGTGTCCTCGACGGTGCGCGAGATCGTGACCGGTTCACACCGCGCGTTCACCGACCGCGGCGCCTACCAACTCAAGGGTGTCCCGGGCACCTGGTGCGTCTACACCCCCTGACGCCCCGGCCTAAGCCGTTGCGGCACAGACAGAGTCGTCGCAAGCGAACCGGCGACGATAGTCCGATGGCGTGACGCCGACGACGCGCCTGAAGTGGTGCCGCAGCAAGGTCGCCGTACCGAATCCGGACTTGTCGGCGACCCGGTCGATGTCGAGGTCGGTTTCCTCGAGCAGTCGTCGCGCATAGAGCACCCGCTGATCGGTGACCCACTGCATCGGGGTGCGACCGGTTTCGTCGACGAACCTGCGCGCGAACGTCCTGGCGGACATGCTGGCTCGCCTGGCGAGCGAGGCGACCGTATGTGGCACGTCCAGATTACTCAGGATCCAATCCAGTTGCGGGGCAAAACCTTCGGAGCATCGTATGGGGATGGGCTGGTCGATGTACTGCCGCTGGCCGCCGTCGCGCTGCGGCGGTACGACCATCCGGCGGGCGATGATGTTGGTGATCTCACTGCCGAGCTCGCGTCGTACCAGGTGCAGACACGCGTCGATGCCCGCCGCCGTGCCCGCACTGGTGATGAGGTTGCCGTCATCGACGAAGAGCACGTCTCGATCGACTACGGCCGTCGGATGCAGTGCCGCCAGTTCGTCGGCGTGCATCCAGTGGGTGGTGCACTTGCGGCCGTCCAGCAACCCGGCCGCACCGGCGACGAAGGCCCCCGAGCACACCGTCAGGATGATCGACCCGGATGCGGCGGCGACGCGAATGGCATTGAGGGCTTCCGGCGGGTACGGAGCCGAGATGGCCGGAATGGCCACCAGGTCCGCGCCGATCAGGCCGTCGAGTCCGTGGTCGGGAGTCAGGTGCGCCCCGACGGTCATCCGGAGCGGCTTGCCGGCTTCGGGACCACACAGCTTGAAGTCGAAGTTGGGCACGCCGTCGGCGGTGCGATCGATGCCGAAGACCTCGCAGATCACGCCGAGTTCGAACGGGGCAACACCGTCCAGCACCAGCGTCGAGACGCTCTCAATCATGGCAGCATCTTAACGCACCATGTCTGCACTGCCACTGTTGGCGGAATATTCGCGGACACACAATTGCTGCCATGAACGTGATACTTGCCTTCCTCGTCCTGTCCGCCCCGTTCGCGCTCGCCGCCCTGCTCAGCTGGGCCAGTCATCGTCACGACGCGGTTCGTGGCCACCTCATCAACCAGTTCGGCGATCCCGACTGGTACCGCGTCCAGCACGACGCCGACGCAGCCCGTACCAGGTTCGAAAAGACTCCTTCGTGGCCTGCGTCAGGTGCGCAGGGCGAACGCCGCTAGAAACGGTTCCACTGCAGCGCGATATTCCCGCGCGGCGTCGTCGTGCACGAGGTGCCCGGCGCCGGGCACGCGCAGATGCGTGGCCCGTTGACCGGTCGCCTGCATCTCCGCCATCTGGCCGGGCGGAGTAACGGAGTTCTCCGCCTCGATGAGCAGGGCGGGCGCGCGAACGGCGCGCCACTGCTGCCAGTAGTCGCGGGTGCCCCACTGCGCGGCGACCTCGATCCACCTCTCGGGCCTGCCGTGTAATCGCCATCCGGTGGCGGTCCGGTCGAACGCCTCGAGGAAGTACCGCCCGGCGACATCCCCGAAGGCGTCGTAGACCGCGCGCTCCGAGGTGAACTCGACGGGCAGCGCATGGAGCCACGGCTCCCACGGTCCGGTGGTCCGGCCGCGGAAGTCGGGCGCCATGTCCTCCACGACCAGCGCCGTCACCAGATCGGGACGCGCGGCCGCGAGGCACCACGAGTGCAGGCCACCCATCGAATGTCCGACCAACCTGGCGGGCCGCCCGAGTTCGGCGACGGCGTCTGCCAGGTCGGCGACGAACCGCTCGGTGCTGACGGGATGCGGGTCCTCGATGTGGCGGCCCCGATGCCACGGCGCGTCGTAGGTGTACACCTCCCCCAGTTCGGTCAACCACGGCAGCTGACGCGACCAGGTCGTACCGCGCCCCATCAGTCCGTGCACCAGCACGATCGGCTCCCCCCGGCCACCGCGAGCGGTCAGCAGGGGGGAACGCATGCCCGACATCCTGGCAGGGCCCGGGTGACTGACGACGATCCGGGATAACGAACCGGTAACGTAGAGCCCATGTCCGTCGTGAAGATCAATGCGATCGAGGTACCGCCCGACGCAGGCCCCGAGTTGGAGAAGCGCTTCGCCAACCGCGCCCACGCCGTCGATGGTCAGCCCGGCTTCCTTGGGTTCCAGCTACTGCGTCCCGTCAAGGGCGAAGACCGCTACTTCGTCGTCACCCATTGGGAGTCCGAGGAGGCCTTCCAAGCCTGGGCCAGCGGCCCGGCAGTCGAGGCCCACGCGGGTCAGCGGGCGAATCCCGTCGCCACGGGTGCATCGCTGCTCGAGTTCGAGGTCGTGTTGGACGTTCAGCGGGCGGGAGCGTAGCGACAACATGGGGGCATATCTTGCGGGGACCGGCTCGCCCGCGTAGCCAGGCCCGACGGCGGGCAACTGCGATCGCGGTGACATGCGCCCTCGTCGTCGCCCTGGCTTGCGGATGCGCCCACAGCGGACCGGCCGCACCGGCCGAGGCTGCCTACGGCGCCCACATCGACACCAACACCCCTCAGGGGCTGCGTGCCAAGCAAACCGTCGACATGCTCAACTCCGAGTGGCCCATCGGACCGGTGAACGTGGCGACGCTCGCCGCGGCACCACAGGTGAACGACGTCGCCTTCATGATGGACCGGATGTGGTGGGACAGGCCCTTCACCGTCAGTGGGATCGACTACGGCGCCGGACAGTCGACCCTGCACCTGTTGACCTCCTATGGCGTCGGACAAGACATCCAGCTGCGTACCAATGACGCCGGGATGGTCGACCGGTTCCAGGTCACGCTGCAGAAGCCGCGGATCACGCAGTGGTCCGACGTCGACGCGGTGCTCACGCAGTCTGGGGCGCACTACTCGTATCAGGCGTCGAAGGTCACCGACGGCACGTGCACGATGGTGGCCGGGACCCATGTGAACGATTCGCTGCCGCTCGCCTCGATCTTCAAGCTGTACGTGCTGCTGGCCATCGCGGACGCGGTCAACGCCGGCACCGTCGGCTGGGACGATCAGCTGACCATCACCAAGGAGGCAAAGGCCGTCGGGTCCGCCGGCTTCGAAGATCTGCCACCGGGCTCTCGCGTGTCCGTGAGAGACGCTGCGCAGCAGATGATTTCGGCCAGTGACAACATGGCCACGGACCTGCTGATGGCACGCCTCGGCCCCGGGGCCATGCAACGGGCGCTCGTGCACGCGGGACATCACGACCCCGCCAGCATGACACCCTTCCCCAACACCCACGAGCTCTTCTCGGTGGGCTGGGGTGAACCCGATCTGCGCGAGCAGTGGAAGGAAGCGTCACCGCAGGGCCGGGCGCAGATCATCGCTCAGACGAATTCCCGCCACTACGAACCGGACCCGGAGCGTACCCACACGCCCGCCTCGCCGTACGGCGCGGAGTGGTACGGCACCGCGACGGACATCTGCCGGGTGCACGCCGCCCTGCAAACGGCCGCGGTCGGGCCCGCGGCGCCGGTGCGGGACATCCTTTCGGCCACTCCCGGCATCGAACTCGACGAGACGGCGTGGACCTACATCGGCGCCAAGGGCGGAAATCTCCCTGGCGACATCGCCTTTAGCTGGTATGCCGTCGATCGCACGGGTCAGCCGTGGGTGGTCAGCTTCCAGTTGAACTGGCCGAAGTTCCGCAGCTTGACGGCGGCCAGTTGGCTCCTGTCGATTGCCCAGGGCGCGTTCGCGCTGATCCAGCCCGCCTGAGTCATCAGCCCGTCGACCTCAACGTCCACGCGTGCCCGCGGAGATGCAGGACCGTGCGACTGACCGGGCCGACGTCGATGCGCCAGAACGACTTCGGCGGCGCGTTCAGTGCAACGAGGATGACGGCGCGCACCACGCTCGGATGGGTGACGGCCACGATCCGGCCGCGGCGGTCGGACAATGAATCCAGCCAATTGCCCACTCGGGTCACGAGATTCACGACCGACTCGCCACCGTGCGGCGCCTGCGTCGGATCGGTCAGCCAGAGCGTGAGCTCGGCAGGGCCGACACCACCGAGGACGCTGCCCCGCCAGCCGCCGCAGTTCAGATCGGCGAGTCGAGGCTCCGTCTCCGCACGCAACCCGAGCAGCTCGGCGGTCTGCCTGGTCCGCTTCTCGGGCGCACACAGTGCGGCGTCGACCACACCGAGGTCGACGGTGGCGTCGACCTGCCGCTGCCCGAGGGCACTGAGGGGCTCGTCCCTGGGAAACCGTCCGGCCGCCATCGCCTCCGTCATCGCGTGGGAGACGAGGGTCAGCCGGACGATCTCACTCACGCTCACTCACGTGTCGAGGCCGACCCCCACGTTGGTCCGCCTGCCGTCGAGAACCTTCGCAATCAACGCGGCGAACACCAGACCAATGGTCACCCACATGACGACCTGCACTCCGAGCGAGAACAGCCGGAACTCGTAGAGGTCGTCAGCCGGGAAACCCTCGTAGACGATGTTGCCGGCATCGTCGCGCAGCGGGCCGGGCGTCTCGTCGGTCGTCGGCAGGACCAGCATCACCACGGCAATCGCGACCAGGTAGCCGCCCGCCGCGGCCAAGGTGGCATTCCAGGCCCCGAGGCGGGACACCAGTCGACGGCCGAGGTACACCGCGCCCACCAGAAGCGCCGCCGACGCCACCACCATCAGCAGATACAGCAGCGTGCGCTGACGGATGGTCTCCTCGAGGCTTACCGCGGGCGGGTTGGCCGGGTACTTCAGTGCGGGTATGACGTACAGGCTCAACAACATCGCACCGGCGACGAGCACCGACAGCACCCGGGCCGACACGTTGCCGATCCGGCCGTAGGCGACGGCGAACACCACGGCGAACAAGGCACCCATCGCGACGCTGAACGCCAACACCCCGAAGCCCATGCCGACGTTGGCCTGCACGCCGCGGGTGAACAGTTCAATCCCGTGGCCGTGGTCGTGCCCCGACCCGTGCATCGACTCGTGGGCGGTCCCGACCCCGTCCTCGAAGCCGATGGCACGCTCGACGACCGGTTCGACGAAGATCCGGGCGAAGGCGAAGGCGGGCACACCAGCGAGGGCGCCGGCCAGGAGGCCGCGCCCGATGATCTGTTTCTCCATCGTGTGGACTACTCCCGGCGCGTCAGTGGCAGGGGAAGCCGAGGAGGTGACGAGCGTCGTGCAGGAATTCGTGCACGTGGGTGTCGCTGCCGAAGATCGACGTCGCGCCCTGGTCCATGCCGACGAAGTACAGCATCAGCAGCGCGAGGAAGGCGGTCGCCGACAGCCACACGGCGGCCTTGGTGGCGGAGAAGTCCAGTGCGCGAGAAGCGCTCTGGTGGGTTTCGGAAGAAGTCATGTCAAGTGTCCTTTCGGGAATTCGCGTCCCGTATCAGAGGTGACGAACGTCGGGTCTGACTTTCACAGTGGCGCGACCGCTCTGGATTTTCACCAGCATTCCTTCGTCCGTCGATTACCTGAGCATCATAGGCACACACCGGCCCTCGGCTAACCCCTACACGACGAAAATGGGCGGCACCCCCTTCGGGGTACCGCCCATCTCGGCGATCAGTGGTGCCGCGTCACTCCGAGGTGGTCACGGTTCCCGTCGCGCCTGCCTTGGCCAGGTCCGGCGCATCTTCGTCGACGATGGGCCGGGGCACACCGACGAACGTGAACACCGCGTCCTCGCCCGCACCCTCGCCGTCCCAGTTGTCGACGTCGACCTTGACGAGCTGACCGGGGCCGACCTCGTCGAAGAGGATCTTCTCGCTCAACGCGTCCTCGATCTCGCGCTGGATCGTGCGACGCAGCGGCCGTGCGCCCAGCACCGGGTCGAAGCCACGCTTGGCCAGCAGTGCCTTCGCCTTGTCGGTCAGCTCCATGGTCATGTCCTTGGCCCTGAGCTGGTTGCCGACGCGGGCGATCATCAACTCCACCATCTGGACGATCTCTTCCCTCGTCAGCTGGTGGAAGACGATGATGTCGTCGATGCGGTTGAGGAACTCCGGGCGGAAATGCTTCTTCAGCTCGTCGTTGACCTTGAGCTTCATCCGCTCGTAGTTGTTCTCGCCGCCACCTTGGGTGAAGCCGAGACCGACCGCCTTGCTGATGTCGGAGGTGCCGAGGTTGGACGTGAAGATCAGCACGGTGTTCTTGAAGTCCACCGTCCTGCCCTGGCCGTCGGTGAGGCGGCCGTCCTCGAGGACCTGCAACAGGGTGTTGTAGATCTCCTGATGCGCCTTCTCGATCTCGTCGAACAGCACGACCGAGAACGGCTTGCGGCGCACCTTCTCGGTGAGCTGGCCGCCCTCTTCGTAGCCGACGTACCCCGGAGGGGCACCGAAGAGCCGCGACGCGGTGAAGCGGTCGTGGAACTCGCCCATGTCGATCTGGATCAACGCGTCGTCGTCGCCGAAGAGGAAGTTCGCCAACGCCTTGGAGAGCTCGGTCTTACCGACACCGGACGGGCCGGCGAAGATGAACGAGCCCGACGGGCGCTTGGGGTCCTTCAGGCCGGCGCGCGTGCGGCGGATGGCCTTGGACACCGCCTTGACGGCGTCCTCCTGTCCGATGATCCGCTTGTGGATCTCGTCCTCCATGCGGAGCAGACGCGTGGTCTCGGCCTCGGTCAGCTTGAACACGGGGATGCCGGTCCAGTTGCCGAGCACCTCGGCGATCTGCTCGTCATCGACCTCGGCCACGACGTCCAGGTCACCTGAGCGCCACTGCTTCTCACGCTCGGCACGCTGACCGACGAGAGTCTTCTCGCGGTCGCGCAGATTGGCCGCCTTCTCGAAGTCCTGCGCGTCGATCGCGGACTCCTTCTCCCGGCGGGCATCGGCGATCTTCTCGTCGAACTCGCGCAGGTCTGGCGGAGCGGTCATCCGGCGGATGCGCATCCTCGCGCCCGCCTCGTCGATCAGGTCGATCGCCTTGTCGGGCAGGAACCGGTCGTTGATGTAGCGGTCGGCCAACGTGGCCGCCGCGACGATGGCACCGTCGGTGATGGACACCCGGTGATGCGCCTCGTACCGGTCCCGCAGACCCTTGAGGATCTCGATGGTGTGCTCGACGGTCGGCTCACCCACCTGCACCGGCTGGAAGCGTCGTTCCAGAGCGGCGTCCTTCTCGATGTACTTGCGGTACTCGTCGAGCGTGGTGGCACCGATGGTCTGCAGCTCACCGCGGGCGAGTTTCGGCTTCAGGATGGACGCCGCGTCGATCGCGCCCTCGGCGGCACCCGCACCGACGAGCGTGTGCAGCTCGTCGATGAACAGGATGATGTCGCCGCGGGTGTTGATCTCCTTGAGCACCTTCTTCAGGCGCTCCTCGAAGTCACCGCGGTAGCGGCTGCCCGCCACCAGGGACCCGAGGTCCAGGGTGTAGAGCTGCTTGTCCTTGAGCGTCTCGGGCACGTCGCCATGCACGATGGCCTGCGCCAGCCCCTCGACGACGGCGGTCTTGCCGACGCCGGGCTCGCCGATCAGCACCGGGTTGTTCTTGGTGCGGCGGCTCAGCACCTGCATGACCCGCTCGATTTCCTTCTCGCGGCCGATGACGGGGTCGAGCTTGCCCTCCATCGCGGCGGCGGTCAGGTTGCGGCCGAACTGGTCGAGCACCAGCGACGTCGACGGGTTGCCCGCCTCGCCGCCGCGGCCACCGGTGCCGGTCTCGGCGGTCTCCTTGCCCTGGTAGCCGCTGAGCAGCTGGATCACCTGCTGGCGCACGCGCGTCAGCTCGGCACCCAACTTGACGAGCACCTGGGCCGCAACGCCCTCGCCCTCACGAATCAGGCCGAGCAGAATGTGCTCGGTACCGATGTAGTTGTGGCCGAGCTGCAGCGCCTCGCGCAGGCTCAGCTCGAGCACCTTCTTGGCGCGCGGGGTGAAGGGGATGTGCCCGGACGGCGCCTGTTGGCCCTGGCCGATGATCTCCTCGACCTGGCTGCGGACACCCTCGAGGGAAATGCCCAGCGACTCCAGCGACTTCGCCGCGACACCCTCGCCTTCGTGAATGAGGCCAAGGAGGATGTGCTCGGTGCCGATGTAGTTGTGGTTGAGCATCCTGGCCTCTTCTTGAGCCAGGACGACGACGCGCCGTGCGCGGTCAGTGAAGCGTTCGAACATCGGTGGTTACCTGCCCTCCGTAGATAGCGCAGCGCCTGAATAAGCCTGCACGGCGGGCCGTGCTCTGCACCTGCCGTCCACTGTAGTGGGCGGTGGCGTGGGCTGCCCCGCTTGTCCTCTCCTGGTGAAAAGGCCGGCGGCAAAGTCTCTCGCGCTGCATACAGCCCAACGCCGTGTTCGCGCGGATCGTTTCCACCGACCGTGAGCGAATGCTTCGCCGCTAGCGAAACTGCTCACCCGATCCGGGCGCTGGCAATCAGCGCTTACGTTGCCGCGTGAAATGCGTCGATCACGTCGGCCGGGATGCGCCCGCGCGTGGAAACGCTGTGGCCGTTGCGGCGCGCCCATTCCCGAATGGCGGCGCTCTGCTCGCGGTCGATCGACGCCCGGCCGCGTCCCGAGCTGGCCGCACGGCCTCGACGACGGCCCCCGACCCGGCGGCCGGCCTCCACCCACTGCTTCAGATCATTCCGAAGCTTCGAAGCATTCTTCGACGAAAGGTCGATCTCGTAGCTCACTCCGTCGAGTGAGAATTCAACGGTCTCGTCGGCAGAACCTTCACCGTCGAAATCGTCGACCAAGGTGACAGTTACCTTCTTTGCCATGGCTCACACTGAACCCTTCCGTGCGGGCGCGCAGTCACACTTCGCTCGAAACCCTGAACAATGTTTGCATAGGAACCTTCGCAATTCAACACAAAGGTATGAAAACTGCCGTCAGCTTCCGTGCCTGCGCACAATCGGGAACAAAACGGTCTCCCGAATCGTCAGGCCCGTCAGGGCCATCAACAAGCGATCGATTCCCATTCCGGTGCCCGTGGTAGGTGGCATCCCGTACTCCAATGCGGCGAGGAAGTCCTCGTCCAGGAGCATCGCCTCGTCGTCGCCCGCGGCTGCGGCCTTCGCTTGTGCGGCAAACCGCTCACGTTGCACCACGGGGTCGATCAACTCGGAGTATCCGGTCGCCAATTCGAAGCGACGGACGTAGAGGTCCCACTTCTCGGTGACGCCGGGAATGCTGCGGTGAGCGCGCGTCAGCGGCGTGGTCTCGACGGGAAAGTCACGCACGAAGGTCGGCGCCCAGAGGGTGGCCCCGACCGCGTGTTCCCACAACTCCTCGACGAGCTTGCCGTGCCCGAAACCACGATCGCGGGGGATCTCCACACCGCGGGCATCGGCAATCGCCCAAAGATGGTCGACGTCGGTCTCGGGGGTGATCTCCTCGCCGAGGGCCGCAGATAACGACGGATACATTTCGACGGTGGCCCATTCGCCGTCGAGGTCGTAGGTCGTGCCATCGGGCAGCGGTACGTTTCGAGTGCCGATGGCCTCGTCGGCCACCTCTTGAATAATCTCGCGCGTCACAGTCGCGGAATCGTCATAGGTGCCATAGGCCTGATATGTCTCCAGCATCGCGAATTCCGGTGAATGCGTGGAATCCGCGCCTTCGTTTCGAAAGACGCGATTCAACTCGAACACCTTCTCGAATCCGCCCACCAGACACCGTTTCAGGAACAACTCCGGCGCGATACGAAGGAAGAGATCGGTGTCGAGCGCATTGGAGTGCGTGACGAATGGGCGCGCGGCGGCACCACCCGCGAGGGTCTGCAGGATGGGCGTCTCGACTTCGAGGAATCCGCGCCGTTCGTAGGCCGACCGCACGGCGCGGACGACGGCGATTCGCTGCCGAGCAATGGTGCGCGCCTCCGGCCGCACGATCAGATCGACGTAACGCTGCCGAACCCGGGACTCCTCACTAAGTTCCTTGTGCGCCACGGGAAGGGGGCGCAACGCCTTCGAAATGATTTGCCAAGAATCGGCAAGCACAGACAATTCGCCCCGCCGGGAACTGATCACGTCACCGTGCACGAACACGATGTCACCGAGATCGACGTCGGACTTCCACGCGTCCAAGGACTCTCGGCCCACGCCGTCCAGGCTGACCATCGCCTGCAGCTGAGTGCCGTCACCCTCCTGCAGCGTGGCGAAGCACAGCTTTCCGCTGTTCCTCGCGAACACCACCCGACCGGCGATGCCGACGATCTGCCCGGTCGCGGTGTCTACCGCCAAGTCGGCGTATTGCTCGCGCAGCTCGGCGAGCGTGTGCGTCCTGGCCACGTCGACCGGGTACGGATCGCGGCCCTCGGCGAGCAGCCGCGCGCGCTTCTCCTGGCGGATGCGGAACTGTTCGGGTAGATCGTCTTCGGGAACATCTGCTGAGCTCACGACGTGCCAGCCTAGGCGATTTGGGGGCGGCGACGTCCGCGAGGCGACGGTTAGCGCGCCGTGATCGCGATCCAGCCGAGCCGTCTGCTGATCACCTCGGCCGTCGCGATGGTGCGCTTGGCGGTGGCGTCGAACTCGTCCTCGCTCAACCGATACGCCGGCCCGGAGACACTCAGCGCCGCCACCACCACGCCGTCGGCGTCGCGGACCGGCGCCGCGACCGCGTTCAGGCCGACCTCCAGCTCCTCTCGGACGCTGGCCCAGCCGCGCTCGCGGACCACCGCGAGCTCGGCCTCGAGCTCCGACCGCCCGGTTAACGTCGCGTCGGTGAACGGCTCCAGCCGGCTGCCCAGTCGCCTCCGCAGCTCGTCGGCGTCGAGACCGGCCAGCAGCACCTTCCCGCTGGACGTGGCGTGCGCGGCACAACTCTGTCCGACCCAGGTCCGCAGGGCGATCCCGGCGGGACCGATCGCCTCGGCGACGTTGACGATCCGGTCCTCGTCGAGCACCGCCAGATTCGTGGTCTCACCGGATTCCAGCGCCAACGCGTCACACGCGGCCTGGCTCTGCTTCACCAGGTCGAGCTGGGCGCTGGTGGAGCGTGCCAGCCGCGCGACGGCAAAACCCAACCGGTACTTGCCCCGCTCGGAGAGCTGCTCGACGTAGCCCCTGGCCTCCAGCACCGAGATCAGCCGCGACACGGTCGACTTGTGCACTCCGAGCTCGGCGGCGATCTCGGTGACACCCGCCTGACCCAATGTCGCGAGGATTTCCAGCAACACGAGCGCACGGTCCACGGACTGCACGGTGCCCGACCGCGTCCCGTCCTCGGTCGACCCGCCGCTCTGTGCCAGTGCCATCGAAATGACCCTATACGGCGGGCATGCCGAAGTTGCCGACACGTCGTTGGACGGCTGCGATCTCACGCAGGCCGTCGTTGAGAAGGCTTCGGTTCAGCGGTGACAGCTCCGACATCGTCACGACGTCGCCTGGACTGTGGCCTGCCGAGAGTTGCTCGACCTGGTGGGTCATCCGCAACCGCTGCACCATGCCGAAGACCTCGCCAAGGGTGGCGGCATCCCGTTCGGTGAGCGCTCCGGTCGCCGCCGCCACCGACAGCCGTGCGGGCGTCGACGCGGAGGCGACGTCACCGGCCAGCCCACCCCATCTCGCCAGGTTCACGATCGGCGTCACGGCGTGGCTCTTCAGGTCGAACGTGCCACCGCGACGCGACAGCACGTCGCGCAGCGAACGGGTGCGGACCCGTCCCGACAGCGCGTCGAGCAGTTGCAGCCGCAGCGCGTTCGGGTGCTCGGCGCGCATCCTGCGGTACGCCGCGGGAACGGTGTGCAGGACGGCATCTCCCCACACCACCCGGCCGTCGAGCAGAAGCGAGGACAGGATAAGCCCCTTGCCAACCAACGGATCCTGGAGCCACCCCTTGGCCGCGGCCGCCCACGCGCTCTGTGAGCGAGCGAAGTTCGGGCTCGCGGCGATCGCGCCGTTGCTGTCCGACGGCAGCCCGCAGCCGTCGAGGATGGCGTGGGTGCGCCTGGCGATCGCCCGCAACAGGTCGCTGTCCGGCGACAGGTCGTCCCGCCACGACAGCGCGCTGTCCACGTCGGAGGACGGCATGGCCTCGCGTCGGGCGATGCTGCCGAGAGTCAGCCACGCGAAACCCGACGTCGGAACGGACGCACTCTGATCCGTCGCGGCCGTTTCGGCGAGGGCGAGCTCCAGCGCCCGCCGAACCACGCTGTCGATCACGATCGAGAGGATGCCGCTGGTCGCGGACGCCTTGGTCCCGCTGCGGAACAGTGCGCTGGCGACGTGCGTGACGTCTTGCGCGGCGGCCTGCAGCTCCGCGGCGTCGCCGGCCAGGCCGATCGACCGCCGCAGCATGAAGCTCTGCCGCGCCGACGCCGCGAGCAGGTCGGCGTCTTCGAGCACGCCGACGACCTCACCCCGCGGCGAGGTCACCGGCATGTGCCTCAGCCCGCTCTCGAGCATCTGCATCAGAACGGTCTCGGCCGTCAGGTCGGCGGTGACCCGCTGCGCGGGTGCGCTCATCACCCGGGTGATCGGCACCTCGACCGAGAGCCCCGCGGCGACCACCCGCGTCCGCAGATCGCGGTCGGTGAAGATCCCGAACTCGCCGCCGGGCAGGGCGACCAGGGCATAGGAGACGTGGTGCTCGGTCATCCGGACCACGGCGTCGCGCACCGAGACGTCGGGGGCCACCAGGAGCGGGGTGCCGCGGACCAGCTCGCCGACCGGTCGGCCGTCGGCCACCGGAACCAGCGCCGGCCGGTCGCCCGGCGTGACGCTCCAGGCCGACGACGCGAGGAAGGCCAGGCCGGCGGGTTTGGCGAACTGCGCCCGGGCCTTGTCCCCCGGCAGGCGGATCAGGATGCTCGGCTCGGTGGCCCGCGCCACGAACTCCATGCCGCCGCCGGTGAGCAACGGTGTGTAACCGAAGATGCCACCGGGTTCGATGGTGTCGATCGTCGAGCCGTCGGCGGCTTGCAGCGCCACGTGGCCCGTCCGAACCATCCAGACGTCGTGCGGCACCTGCGCGGAGTAGTCGGCGATCACGGCGTCGGCGGCGAAGTCGACCGCCGATGACCCGGCCGCGAGCTCCTCCAGCTCGTCGCTCGGCATCCCCTGGAACGGGGTGTGCTCAGCAAGGAACCGGCTCAGGTCCCCCGGATCAGGTCCGCGCACTTCTCGGCCATGGTCATCACGGTGATGTTCGGGTTCACCGCAGGCAGTTTCGGCATCGCCGACGCATCGACCACCCGCAACCGGGACACGCCCTTGACCCGTAGCTGCGGGTCGAGCACCGCCATGGGATCCGTCACCGAGCCCATGCGTGCGGTGGCGGCCGGGTGATAGACCGTGTTGTGCGTCTGGTGGACGTAGTCGAGCAGTTCCTCGTCGGTGGTGGCGTCCGGGCCGGGCGCCAGCTCGCGCGCGATCCACTCCTTCAGGGGCGCCTGCTCGGCGATCTTGCGGGCCAGGCGAATACCGGTGAGCATGATCCGCTCGTCGTAGCCCTCGGGATCGGTGAAGTAGCGGGGATCGACCTTCGGCCGGTCCCGGAAGTCCAGGCTGCGCAACCGCACCGTTCCCCGTGACCGGCCCTGAGTCACGTTGGGCGTCAAGCAGAAACCGTTGTCGGTGGTCGGATAGCCGCGTCGCAACGTGTTCATGTCGAACGGCACGCTGCCGTAGTGCATCATCAGATCCGGCTGCGGCGTACCCTCGTCGATCGTGGTGAACAGGCCGATCTCCCACCACTGCGTGGACGTGGTGACCATCGGGCGCGACGCCTCCCAGAACACCAGCCCCTCGACGTGGTCGTCGAGGTTGGAGCCGACTCCGGGCGAGTCGACCCGAACCGGTATGCCGATCTCCGTGAGGTGCTCGGCGGGCCCGATTCCGGACAGCATCAACAACTTCGGCGTATCGATGGACCCCGCGGTGACGATGACCTCGCGGCGGGCGGACACCGTGTCATAGCCGGTGAGGTCGGGCCGCTGGTAGCGCACACCGGTGGCCCCATTGGCATCGTCGAAAAGGATCTCCGAGACCCAGCAGTTGGTCCGAACCTCGAGATTCTTGCGAGAGTCCAGGATCGGGTGCAGGTACGCGTGCGAAGTCGACATGCGGATGCCGTCGGTGCCCACGTTGATCTGGAACCAGCCGGCACCGTTGCGCACGGTCTCACCGCGGTTGAACGCCGTCGTCGGCAGACCTGCCAACGCGGCCGCCTCCAGCACCGCCGCGCCACAGGGGTCATTCGGCGGTACGTCCTGAAGGCGGACGGGCCCGTCGTGTCCGTGATCTCCCGGCGCATCGTTGTTCTCCAAACGCTTTACCAGCGGCAGGATTTCAGCGGCACCCCAGCCGGTGGCACCCATCTCGACCCACTCGTCGAGACACTCGGCCGGCGGCCAGAACGCAATGCACGAGTTGTGCGACGAACAGCCACCGAGCACCTTCGCGCGGGCGTGCCGCATGAAGCTGTTGCCCTTCTCCTGCGGTTCAACCGGGTAGTCCCAGTCGTAGCCGGAGTCCAGCAGGTGCATCCATTCCGACAGCGGAAGGATGTTGTCGTCACCGACGTCCGTCGGGCCGGCCTCGACTAGACACACCGTCACGTCCGGATCCTCGGACAGGCGGGCGGCCAGCACACAGCCGGCCGTCCCCCCGCCCGCGATCACGTAGTCGAACGTCGCAGTGCCTGCGGTGTCGAATTCGCTATCAGACACCGATCGGCCCCGGATCGAGGTTGCCCGCCTCGGCCTTCGTCGGCGCGGCGTGCGACTCCAGTGTGCCAATGTGGTGGCGCCCCTTGACGCCGTACCACACCAGCCCCGCTCCGAGGATGACCCCGATGTAGACGAAGGCGCCCCAGGTGTTGTACCAGGGGTCACCGTAGACGGCCGCCCGCGGCCAGGCCAGGTTCACGGCCATCCCAATGCCCCAGACGACCGCGACGACGTTGACCGCCATGCCCCACTTGCCCATGGTGAAGTAGCCGCCCTCGGCGAGATCCTTTGGCGGCCACTCGCCTTGGAAGCGCTTCTTCAGCATCGGGCCCGTCACCATCAGGTAGGCCAGGTAGATCATGATGATGGCGATCGAGGTCAGGACCGTGAAGATCTTCGGCTGGCCGATGTTGATCACGAGGATGAGGATCGCGATCAAGCCGATGACGATCGCCGGGATGATCGGCGTCTGGGTCTTCGGGTTGACGCGAGCGAGCTTGTCGCCGAACGGAAGTGCGTTGTCCCGAGCCATCGCGAACGTCAACCGGATGGCCGCGGTGTGCACGGCGAGCGTGCAGACGGTGACCGCCACGACGATACAGATCAGGAACACCTTGCCCAGCGGTCCCCACATCACCTGCTCGACGATGTACTGCAGTCCGCCGGTGCTCTCCCCGATCTTCGGATCGTCGAGGTCCGGTGCCGACATCACCGCGAAGACGAGGATGGCGCCGCCGATGACGAACGAGGCGAGGATGGCGCGCAGGATCGCCTTGGGTGCGGTACGGCGTGGCTCGACGGTCTCCTCACCGAGCGAACTGGCGGTGTCGAAGCCGTACATGACGTAACCCGACGCAAGCGACGCGATCAGGAACGCACCAAGCCAGCCGCCACTCTCCCCGGTGCCATAACCGTTGGTAGAGAAGAACACCGACGGACCGCGTGTGGTGCTGGCGGCCAGGATGACCGCGATCAGGACCGCCGCGATCAGCTCGATGAAGACACCCGCGCTGTTGATCAGCGACATCAGCTTGACGCCGAGCGCGTTGATCACCGTGGTGAAGGCGATGAGGACGCTGCCGAGGAGGACGGCGTTGGCCGCGAAGTCGTATTCCCCGGTGCCGTCGCCGATGATCTGGAATCCGCTCCAGATGCGGGGCAGGTTCAGCTGGTAGGCCAGCACCACGGCGGAGATCGTCACGATGGACGCGGTGAGCATCAGCCAGCCCGACGACCACCCGACGATCCGGCTGCCGAGCTTCTTGGACCAGTTGTAGACCGAGCCCGCGACGGGGTACTTCGCCGCGAGTTCCATGAAGCACAGGGCGACGGCCATCTGACCGATGAACACGATTGGCCACGACCACAGGTAGGCGGGGCCCGCCGTGCCGAAACCGAAGTAGAACAACTGGAACGTGCCGGTGAGGATCGAGATGTAGCTGACCCCGGCCGCGAAGCTGGCGAACTTGCCAATGCTGCGGTCGAGGGACTCCTTGTAACCGAAGTCGTCGAGGCCACCACTATCGGTGCCCGACGAACTCACATCAACAGCCATGACGCGGTCCTTCCTGAACGTGCTCGCCGCGGCAGGTCATTCACCTTTGAACCAGCCTGCGGGTTTCGGCGCGGTGTTTTGCCAGATATGTTTTAGCTCTTGGTATTCCGCGAGACCAGTGGGTCCTAGCTCGCGACCATTACCAGACTTCCCGAACCCGCCCCACTCCGCTGCCGCGGTGTAGTAACCGAAGTCGTTCAGCCACACCGTGCCGTGCCGCAACGCGCGCACCACACGTTCGCCCCGCGCCGGATCGGACGTACGAACGCCCGCCGCGAGACCGTACTCCGTGTCGTTGCCGAGCCTGATCGCCTCGGCTTCGTCCGTGAATCGCTCCACGGTCAGGATCGGTCCGAAGGTCTCCTCCTGGACGATCCCCATCGATCGGTCGCACCGATCGAAGATCGTTGGCAGATAGAAACTGCCCTTCTCGAGCGCGGCGTCGGTGGGTCGCGAGCCGCCGGTGACGAGCGTTGCCCCCTCCGAGATAGCCGCCGCCACATGTGCTTCCACCTTGGCGCGGTGCTGTTCGGATACCAGCGGTCCAGTCTCGCTGGCGGGATCCATACCGTCGCCCATCCGGATCTTCTCGGCGCGGCCGACCAACGCCGCGACGAAGTCGTCGGCGATCGACTCCTCGACGATCAGCCGGGTGCCCGCCGAGCACACCTGCCCGGAGTGCAGGAAGACACCGGTCAGCACCTGGTCGACGGAGGCGTCCCACGCATCTCCGGTGCCGATGTCGGCGAAGACGATGTGCGGGTTCTTGCCGCCCAATTCCACGGCAACCTTGGTGACGTGTTCGGCCGCGACCCTGGTGATGGTGCGTCCGGTGGCCAACCCGCCGGTGAACGAGATGAAGTCGACGCGCCCGTCGTCGGTCAACGCCGCTCCGAGCGCGGCGCCGCTGCCCTGCACGAGGTTGACCACGCCACCGGGAACACCGGCCTCCTCGAGCAGGTGGACGAACGCGATGGTGGACAGCGGTGTGACCTCGCTGGGCTTGGCGACCATCGTGCAACCCGCGCCGAGGGCGGGCGCGACCTTCCAGGACATCTGCAACAGCGGATAGTTCCACGGCGCGATGAGTACGCAGACGCCAATGGGTTCGCGGACGACGCGACTGATGATGGTCGCGTCGCCGACGTCGATGACCCGGTCCGCCTCGACCCCCACCAGCTTGGCGTAGTAGCGGAACACCGACGTGACGTCGTCGATGTCGATCCTGCTCTCCACCAGGGTCTTTCCGGTGTCGCGGGTCTCCAGTGAAGCGAGCTTCTCCTTGTCGCGCTGGAGTAGGTCGGCGATCCGGTCTAGCAGGGCCGACCGTTCGGCGACCGGCGTCGCGGGCCATGATCCCTCGTCGAAGGCCGCGCGGGCGGCACCGACGGCATCACGGGCGTCGGTATCGGTCGCCTCGTCGACGACGGCGGCCACGCTGCCGTCGGCCGGGTTGACGATGTCCCGCGTTCCGCCATCGGACGCATGACGCCACCGACCACCGATGTAGAGGTCGGGCTCACCGTTCACATGTCACCTCCCGTCGCTGGCGTGGGGCCCAAGCCCGATGTCGCCGCCGGGGCGGCTCCGGGCGCCGACTCGGGACACTACCCACTCGTGGAACTCCCCGATGTGGTGTTCGGAAGGAACGAGTACACCGCCGTTGCGATAGGCGCGTGACGACATTGCGGGCTGGGTGCGTTCACACGCGGCGAAGTCCTGCTCGTTGACCCGGTGGAACAGCTCGACCGAGCGGGACACGTCGCGACCCTGCTCCACCACTTCCGGCGTGTAGAGCCAGTCGCATTCGACGATGGTGCGGTCGGGAGCCATCGGATACATCCGGTGGAAGATGATGTGGTCGGGCACCAAGTTGATGAACACCGTCGGCTTGACGGTGACGGCGTAGTACCGCCGGTCCTGGTCCTCGGTGACACCGGGTAGGACGTCGAAACCGGCGCTCCCGTCGATGGTGAAACCCGTGACCTCCGAGCCGAACTCAGCGCCATGGCCGACGTAGTACTGCGCGGCCAGTCCCTTGGCGAACTCGGGGAGCACCTCGGTGAGTTCGGGGTGAATGGTGGCGCAGTGATAGCACTCCATGAAGTTCTCGACGATCAACTTCCAATTTGCGGCCACGTCGTAGACCATCCGGCGACCGACGGTCAGCTCATCGATGGCGTAGTGGTCGATGGCGGCGGGATCACCGAGCCGGCGGGTGGCCTCCCCCACGACCTCGGCGGCGAACGACGGCGGGTCGTCGGCCAGGCAGACCCAGGCGTAACCGAGCCATTCGGTCAGCGCGACGGGCACCAAGCCGTAGCGGTAGCGGTCGATGCCCTCACCCGCAGCATCCTTCAACGACGCCAGGTTGGGTGCCGCGATGAGTTTGCCGTCGAGCGCGTAGGTCCAGGCGTGGTACGGGCACTGCAGACTTCGCTTGACCTCGCCGGAGGATTCGGTGCACAGCGTCGCCCCGCGGTGGCGGCACACGTTGAGGAAGGCGCGCAACGCCCCGTCGCGGCCGCGGACCACCAGCACGCTCTCTCGGCCCACCTGGACGGTCTTGAACTGTCCGGGTTTGGCGAGTTCAGCGGACCTGGCGGCACAGAACCACATGCTCTCGAAGATCTGCTCCTGCTCGGCTTCGAATATCGTTGCACTGGTGTAGAAGTCGCCGCCGAGTGTGGCTATGAGCGCGGGGCTCTCGGTAACGTCCGGTACGAGCAGGGGTGGGAGGGAGCCCGTCATGGCGTCACCAGCCTCCGTGGGTCGAAGAGAGCTATGGGGTGTTCGGTGGTGCCGGTCATCGCCAGGTCCGCCAGAATCTCACCGACCACGGGGACGAACTTGAAGCCGTGGCCGGAGAATCCGCACGCCACGGTGACATTCGTCGAATCCGGATGCCTGGCGATGACGAAGTGCTCATCGGGCGTGTTGGAGTACATGCAGGTGGCGGAGTGCAAGCAGGGTCCATCGAGGGCCGGCAGCAGGTCGGCGACCCGCGTGCGCATCTCGGCGATCTCGTCGGGATGCACCTCGCGGTCGATCGTCTCGGGTGTGCAGACGATGCCCTTGCGGAAGAACGCCACCTTCACACCGCCCGCCGGCCCGTCGATCGCCGGAAAGCCGTAAACCTGCATGCCCGCGGCGTTCTCGTCGATGAAGATCGGTTGGTTCTCGAAGGCTGCCGTTCCCCCGACGGGATCGAGCCAGTACAGCACCTGGCGCTCGACGGTGATCGGGATGCCGAACTCGGCGAGGAGCTGCGGCGCCCATGCCCCCGGGCAGATCACGACCTGGCCCGCGGTGTAGCTGCCGCGGTCGGTGGTGACCCGCACGCCGCCTGCGGTCTCCGTCCACTCGAGGACCTGCTCGCCGAAGTTCAGCGTCGCACCCTCGCGAATCGCCAGGTCGATGTGCGCCTGCACCGTCAGCTCCGGTCGCGCGAACCCCGCCATGGCCTCGTAGACCGCGATGTCACCCGGCTGCAGCGTGAAGTTCGGGAAGCGGGTGCTCACCTGGTGGGCATCGAGCACGTCGTGCGGTAGCGACCACTGCTCGGCGGCGCGCCGACTGCCGGCTACGGTCAGGCAGTCGGGCGGACCGCTGAACAGGCCACCGGTGATCCGGTACACCTCACGGTCCGACTCCTTGGCGAGCATCTCCCACAGTTCGTAGGCACGCAGCAGCAACGGAACGTAGGCCGGGTCCTCGAAGTAGGACTGCCGGATGATGCGTGAGCCGCCGTGGCTGGACCCCTTGTCGTGGGCCGGGGTGAACTTCTCCAGGCCGAGGACCCGCTGACCGCGGGCGGCCAGGTGGTAGGCCGCAGCGCTTCCCATCCCGCCGAGCCCGACCACGATGACGTCGTAGTTCATCGCCTGATCCTCGTCATCTCGGGATCCACCACCGGCTCCTCGTGGACCGTTGCGCCGTAGCGGCTTCCGCGGTAGTCGACGGCGACGACGTCACCGGGTGCCGTGGCCGTTGGCAGCCAGGCATAGGCGATGCACCGCCCGACCGTGGCCGAGTAGGCGGCGCTGGTCACGTATCCGACGCAGCTGCCCTCGTCGTTGGCCAGGTATACCGGCTCCTTGCCGAGCACCACCGCCGTCGGATCGTGGAACACGATGCTGCGCAACGTCTTCGACGGCGGCTGTGCCTGCTCCAGCGCCGCCTTGCCGACGAAGTCGTCCTTGGCCATCCGGACGGCGAAGTCGAGGCCCGCCGACGCGGGCTGGTGCTCGGCCGTCATGTCGGTGCCCCAGGACCGGTACGCCTTCTCGATCCGAAGGCTGTTGAATGCGATTCGGCCCGCCGCGATCACGCCGTGCTCTTGGCCCGCCGACCACAGCAGATCCCACAGCGCCGCACCGTAAGCGGCGTCGGCGTAGATCTCCCAACCGAGTTCGCCGACGTAGGACACCCGCATCATGGTCACGGGGATCGCGCCGAGATGAGTGGCGAGGGCACGGAAGTACTTGAACCCGCCGTGCGACAGGTCGTCATGGCACAGTGGCTGCACCAGCTCGCGCGCCGCGGGTCCCCAGACGCCAACACAGCACGTCGCGCCGGTGATGTCACGAACGGTCACGCTGCCGTCGTCGGGCAGGTGGCGGGTGATCCAGTCGAAGTCCATCGGGCCGTTGGCCCCGACCTGGAAGCGGTTGGCGGCGAGGCGGGCGACGGTGAGATCGCTTCGTACGCACCCTGTTTCGTCGAGCAGCATGGTGTAGGTGACGGAGCCGATGCTCTTGTCGACGTTGTTGGTGGTGAGCCGCTGCAGCAGCCCGACGGCGCCGCGGCCGGCGACCTCGTAGCGGGTCAGGGGTGTCATGTCGTACATCGCGACACGCTGGCGGGTCCAGTGCGCCTCGGCGATCGAGATCGGCGACCAGAACTTCGCCGACCACTCGTCGCGTTCCGGGAAGGCCAGACCCTCACCCTTGAGGCGTTGGGCGAGAGGGGCATTGGCTTCATACCAGGCGGGGCGTTCCCAACCGCCACCCTCGAAGAAGAACGCGCCGAGCTGCTGCTGACGCGGGTAGAACGGGCTGGTGCGAAGACCGCGCAACGCCTCGCGGAACTGGTGCGGGTGGACGATGTCGTACACCTCGACGAAGGCCTGCGAGCTGGTGGTCATGATGAACTCGTCGCTGCGGGCGACGTCTTCGAAGCGGTAGAGGTCGCACTCGTGGACGTCGGTGCCGGGAGCACCGTCGATGATCCACTCCGCGGTGGCCTTCGCGACACCCGCCGAGTGCGTGACCCAGACCGCCTCGGCTACCCAGAAGCCGCTCAGTTCGCGGTGCTCACCCATGATCGAGAAGCCGTCGGGCGTGAACGAGAAGATGCCGTTGAAACCCTGCTCGATCTTCGAATCACCCAGAACGGGAAGCAATTTCAGCGACTCGCGCCAGGCGGGGGCGAAGTCCTCGTCGGTGAACGGCAGCATCGAGGGCATCTGCTCGCCCGCGGTGTCGGCGGCCAACGTCGACAAATCGACGGGCATCGGCTCGTGTCCGTAGTAGCCGATGCCGATCCGGTCGACGTGCTCGCGGAAGTACAGATCCTGGTCCTGGTGCCGCAGAATGGGCAACCCGGCCTCGGCCACCTCGGTGTTGCGGCCCACGAGGGGTTCGATGCGGCCCGTCGTCGCGTACTGGTGGGCCATCGGCACCAGCGGCACGACGAGGCCGACCTGCTTGGCCAACCGAGCGCCCCAGAATCCGGCGCAGCACACGACGACGTCGGCGGCGATGACACCGTCGGCGGTCTGGACACCGGTCACCTTCCGCCCGTCGTCGACGATGCCAAGCACCTCGGTGTGCGGGCGGAACGTCGCACCGCGGGCGGTCGCCGCCTGCGCCTGCGCCTCGACCGCCCGCAGCGCCTTCACCAACCCGTCCGACGGCGTGTGGAAGCCGCCGAGGATGCGGTCGGCGTCCAGCAGCGGGTGCAGTTCGGCGCAGCGGCCCGGGGTGAGCAGTTCGCCAGGGATGCCCCACGATTGGGCCCAGCCGGCCTTGCGGTGCAGGTCGGCCCAGCGCTCCGGCGTCGAGGCGACCTCCAGCCCGCCGGTCGGGTTGAACGCCCAGCCGCCGGGGTGATGAAGACCGCCGAACTTCTCGACCGTGTACTTCGCGAACTCCGACATGGTCTTGGACGGATTCGTCTGGAACACCAATCCGGGCGCGTGCGACGTCGACCCACCGGTGGCGAACAACGGGCCGCGATCCAGCACGGTGACGTCGGTCCAACCTCGGGACGTGAGTTCGTCCGCCAACGAGCTACCGACGATTCCCGCACCGATGACGACGACCTTGGGGGCTGCCAAGAGATCCTCCGACTGTTGCATAGTGCGCAACTCGGTGCGCAGTACGCAACACATGATTCTCCCGGCCGAGCCACACGTCAACAGGAACGCGCGAAATCGCGGAGGGGGGAGGGGTTAGCGCTTCTGGTTGCGCTCGAACACCAGACGCAGCCCGTCGAGGGTGAGGTGCGGGTCGTAGTGCGCCACGGTGCGCAGATCGGGCAGCAGCAGGGGCGCCGTGTGCCCGGTGGCCACCACCGTGACGTCGCTGCCGCCGAACCCGTCGACGTCCTGGCGGACACGACTGACCAGACCGTCGACCAGACCGGCGAAACCGAAGACAGCGCCGGCCTGCATGCACTCGACGGTGTTCTTGCCCACGACCGAGCGGGGCCGCGTCAACTCCACCCGGCGCAGGGCCGCCGACCGTGCCGCCGCCGCATCCGAGGACACCTGGATGCCCGGCGCGATCGCCCCACCGAGGAACTCCCCCTTGGCCGACACGACGTCGACGACGATGGACGAACCGAAGTCGACGACGATCGCCGGTGTCCCGTACTTCTGGAAGACGGCCAGGCAGTTGACGATCCGATCGGCGCCGACCTCCTTCGGGTTGTCGACGAGCAGCGGAATGCCCGTCCGCACACCCGGCTCGATCAGGACGTGCGGCACCGAGGACCAGTACTGCTCCAGCATGACCCGGATCTCGTGGAGCACCGACGGTACGGTCGACAGACCGGTCACCCCGGTGAGCCGTTCGGCATCGTCACCGATCAGACCGTCGATGGTTAGCGCCAGCTCGTCGGCGGTGACTTCGGCCTCGGTACGAATCCGCCAGTGCTGCAACACCTTCGCATGATCACCCGCGCCGGAGATCAACCCGACGACGGTATGGGTGTTGCGGACGTCGATCGCCAGGAGCACGGCGTCAGTTCCTCCAGGGCAGTTCGTGACTGCGCCCCGAGTCGACGCGGGAATGCCCGTCGATACCCGCTGCCGCGCCCACGTCGATGGCGATGTTGTCCAGCAGGCGGGTGCCGCCCAGTCGCGCGGCCACCAGCAGCCGGGCCGGTCCCTCGGCGGGAGCCGGTCCCAGCCACGGATCCCGCACCTCCAGGTAGTCGACGTCGAGCGCGGGCACCTCGTCGAGCACGCCGCGGGCGGCATCGAGCGCCTCCGCCGTACCGCGGGAGGCGTTGTACATGCCCGCGAGGAGAGCCGCCGACAATGCCCCCGCCTGTTCGCGGTCGGCCTCGGAGAGGTATCGGTTGCGGGAAGACAGTGCCAACCCGTCGGCTTCGCGGACGATCGGCACCCCGATCACCTTCACGTCGAGGTCGAGATCGTCGGACATCTGCCGCACCAGGACGAGCTGCTGGTAGTCCTTCTCCCCGAAGTACGCCCGATCCGGTCGGACGATCTGCAGCAGCTTCAACACGACGGTCAGCATCCCGGCGAAATGCGTTGGCCGAGAATGGCCTTCGAGCTCGGCCCCGAGCGGTCCGGGGTGCACGGTCGTCCGCTGCCCGTTCGGGTACATCTCCGACGCGGTCGGCGCGAACACGATCTCGACGCCCTCGGTGCGCAGCAGCGCCAGGTCATCGTCGAGTGTCCGGGGGTAGGCGTCGAGGTCCTCACCGGCGCCGAACTGCAGGGGGTTGACGAAGATCGACACGACGACGACCGCGCCGGGTACCCGCTTCGCGGTACGCACCAGCGCGAGGTGGCCGTCGTGCAGCGCCCCCATCGTCGGCACCAGCACGACGCGTCGCCCCGTGGTCCGAAGCGCCCGGCCCACGTCGGACGCCTCCCGGATCTTGGTGTAGAGGTTCAGCTCACCCGCGGTGAATGCGGGCGGTTTCCTGACGTTCACGCACGACCTCCTTCGTTGGGTGGATCGTCGAGCGCGGCGAACACGGCCGCCGGAGCGTGCGCGCGTTGTGCCGTGCGCAGGGAATCGGCCCGGTATGCCTGCGCGAGTTCGGGATCGACCTCGGCAAGCGCGCGTAGGTGAGCGGTCACCGCGGCGGCATCGCCGCGGGCCACCGGGCCCGTGAGCGCCGACTGCCCGCGTTGCAGCGCATTCTCCAGAGACGCGCGCGCCAGCGGTCCGAGGACGCGTTCGGCGATACCCCCTGGAGCGTCGCCGACCACTTCCTGACCCAGCAGTTCCTGCCCTCGCAGCGCGGCGCGCAAGGCCTCGACGGCGTCGAGCAGGACGGTGGTGACGTGGTTGCCGCCGTGGGCGAGCGCGGCGTGGTAGAGCGCGCGGGCGTCCTCACGGACTCCGAACGGTTCACCGCCGATCTCCAGGACCAGCGACTGGGCGACGGCATGACCGACGTCGTCGGCGGCGGTGATGCCGAAGCATGCTCCAGAGAGCCGGGCGACGTCCTCGTCCGAACCGGTGAACGTCATCGCCGGATGGATGGCCAGCGGGATGCAGCCGAGTTCGGTCAGCGGGCGCAGCACGCCGATGCCGTTGGCCCCCGAGGTGTGCACCACGATCGTGCCCGGCCGCACCGATCCCGTGGCCGCCAATCCCGAGACGAGACCGGCGAGTTCGGCATCGGGGACCGCCAGGATGAGCAGTTCCGCCTGGGCGGCCACGTCCTGAACGGGGAGCACCCGAGTGTCGGGGAGGCGTTGTTCGGCTCGCTGGCGCGACGCCCGGGAGATCGCACTACACGCCACGACGACGTGGTCGGCGCGTTCCAGCGCGACGCCGAGAGCCGTTCCCACGCGACCGGCGGAGATGATGCCCACCGTGAGTCGGGCCGGTCGCAGTCCGTCGGGGGGACCCCAGGCGTACCCGGGGGACTGCACCATCGCAGACGACCTCGCATGCTCGTGTCCGGCGTTCCGGTCCCGGCTGAGCGGGTACCGGACGGTCGGCTCGAGACTAGCTCACTCCTCGCGACGACGGCGACGGCCACCGCCGGTGCTGGCATTCGCCTGCAACCGCGCCATGAGCTCCGAGACCGGCTGGCCGCCAATGTGCTGGCCGGCGGATTCTTCTGCCTCGTCGGCTCCGCGATGGCGGGCGGTCGCCGCCTCCGGGGCCTCCGGCGGTGCCGACGCGGGAGTCGCGAGGGTCGGGGCGGTACGACGCCCGGGGTCGACCTCGGCGGCGGCCGAGTGGCGGGCTCGCCTCGCCGCTTCGGCATCGGAAACGTCGGCGGTGTAGTGCCGACCCGGCCTCGTCGCCTCGGTCGGCGGCGGGGTCATGGCCGGTGCCGGGGGCGGCGCGGCCGGCGGTGCGTCCGGTTCCACGACGGGCGGGGAGGCCCAGTTGCTTCCCGGCACCCCGGCGGGGATGTACTGCCCCTCGGCCGGCACGGGCTGCCACCCGGATCCCGTCGGTGCGTGCCTGGCGACACGTTCCGGCTCCTCTCGACGCGGTGGCGGCGGCGGGGGTGGAGGTGGCGGTGGAGGCGGAGGCGGCGGTGGCGGTGCGGGAACGTCCACCGGCGACCACGGCTGCCGACCGTCGGAGACCGGGACCGACTCGGGTTCGGGTGCGCGTCGGCGGCCCGGGGGCTGGGGCTCGTCCTGCGAAGGAGGCGGTCGCCACCCGCCATCGTCCGGTTCCGGCTCGGACGGTCGGCGATGCGCACCGCCCAGTACCTCCGGAGACCACTCGTCCTCGGGCGGGTGGGGTTCGACGGGCACGTCGATGATCGGGCTTTCCTCGGTGTTGGGGTCGCTGTCCTCGGGCGTCTCGGTGTCGATGCGACTGCTGATCACCCGGCCGGGGCTGGTGCTTCGCTGACTACGCTCCGGCGCCGATACCTGCTGCTGAGGTACGGCATCCCAATTGCCGAAGCGGTGCACGGTGGTGCGTTCGTTCTCGATGGCCGGCCGGCTCTGCAGGTCGGTGTCGAAGATGATCTCGAGGTTTGCGCGCAGCGCCGCGAGTTCGGCACGGAGACTGGCCACCTCGTCGGATGTCTGTGCCCGCAACTCTGAGGCGAGTTCGCGGCGCAGCTGAGCCTCGATGGACAACTCGTACTCCCGCCGCGCGGAGATCTCGCGATCCAGCTGCAGGTCGTACACCAGCTTGAGGTCGCGCGACTTGGCGTGATCGAGATCCGCCTGCCGCCGGTAGATGAACGAGACGAACGCAGCAACCACCGCCGCCCACAGCGATACGATCACGGCAAGCTTCAACAACTCGACCTTGTTGGTGAAGACCAGCGCCGAACTGGCCACGATGGCGAGCACCAGCAACGCCGTCAGCAGCAACGACCCCGGCCTGCGGTTTCCGCGTCGCGCGCGGACCCCACGAGTCGGTTCGGTCATGCGCCGACTGTACCTGCGCCGGGTCTCATCGCGTATCGACCGCGTCGGCGATTCGCCTGGTCAGCTGCTCATGGAAGCTCACCGCGGGCATCCTCCGGCGGCTCGTCGGGTGACTTGCAGCAATGCTGTAGCCAGAGGGCGGCGACCACCAACGCCAGTGCACTCACCGCGGCCACGACCACCCCCGCGGTGTCCTCGGCCGCCACTCTGAGCCCGCTACGCCTGGGCAGCAGGTAGACGAGAACGCCCACCCACCAACCCAGGACGAGAGCCCCCACCCACGCCGATGCCTTCGACATCATCACGGCGCGCGCGACGGCCAGCGGATGCAGCCAGCCCGGCCCGTCGCCGATCTTCCCGTCGCCGATCTTGGATCTGACGTAGAACCCCCAACCCGCCTCGACGGCTGCCACGCCCAGCAGGGACAGCCCCGTCCAGACGGTGATCGGTGGGAACCAGCGATACGTCAGGCTCACCAGCACGTAGCCGACGATCGCGAGAAGAACCGTCGTGGCCGTCAGGTCACGTTTGCGGGTCGGGCCCATCAGCTCACCAGCACGTGATCCGCCAGCCGGACGCCGTCGCGTTCGGTGGCGTCCAGACCGGCCAGCAACTGGGCGACGGGAAGCGGCGTGCCGTTCACCGTGAGGGTCGCCGCCGGGTCGAGGGCGAGCCACGGCGTCAGGACGAACGCTCGCTGGTGGGCGTAGGGATGGGGCAGGGTCAGCTCCTCGTCGCGGCTGGACACTTCGTCGGGGCCGTCGTGGCAGGAGACCAGGTCGACGTCGAGAGTCCTTGGCCCCCAATGCTGATCGCGCGTGCGCTGGGCGGCCTGCTCGAGTTCCCGGCCGCGGCGTAGCCAGTCGCGGCAACCGAGCGACGGGTCCTCGGCGATGAGGACCGCGTTGAGGAACGCCCCCTGCTCGATGCCGCCCCACGCGTCGGTCTCGTACACCGGGGAGACGCCGCGGATGGCGGACCCCAGACCGTCGACCACCGATTGCAGGTGCGCGAGGCGATCACCGACGTTCGAACCGATCGACAGCACGATCCTGGTCACGTCGCGGCCCGCATGCCGCGCCGGGATCGCCGCGCCACCACCGCGACGTCGGCGAACGTCAGCGGAATCGGGGCGTCGGGTTTGTGCACGACGACCTCGACGGCGTGCAGCCGCTCGTCGGCCATCACCCGGTCGGCGATCTCGGCGGCGACCGTCTCGATCAGGTTCCGCGGCGGCCCGGCCACGACGTCGGCGGCGAGCTGAGCCAACGCGCCGTAGTCGACGGTGTCGGCCAACTCGTCGCTCGCGGCGGCCGGGGCGAGGTCGATCCACACCGTGATGTCGACGACGAAGTCCTGACCGTCGCGCCGCTCGTGGTCGAAGACGCCGTGATTACCGCGAACGGCCAAGCCACGCAACTCGATTCGGTCAGCCACGTTCACCTTTCCATTGGGGAGCCACGGAGTCGATTCCCCGGTCGCTGCGCTCCAGCCCGCCGGACCACGCCTCCACGACCTTCAGTGCGTCGACCGAGGCCTGCACGTCGTGCACCCGCACGCCCCAGGCGCCGTGCATCATCGCCAGGGCGGAGATCACCGCGGTCGCGGTCTCCCTACCGTCGGGCGGGCGCAGCCCTCCCTCACCGTCGGCCAGGAGCGCTCCGAGGAACCGCTTCCTGGAGGCGCCGACCAGCACGGGGATGCCGGAGTCGACGAACTCGGGTAGCGCCGCCAACAACGTCCAGTTGTGCTCGGCGGACTTGGCGAAGCCCAACCCCGGGTCGATCACCAGGTTCGCAGGATCGACGCCTGCGGTGACCGCGGCGTCGACCGAGGCCAGCAGCTCGTCGCGGACCTCGGTCACCACGTCGCCGTACTGGGGTACCTCGTGCGGGCGTTCGGCGCCGACCGCCCGCCAGTGCATCAGGATCCACGGCACGCCGGCCTCGGCCACCAGGGGCGCCATGTCGGGGTCTGCGCGGCCACCGGACACGTCGTTGACGATCTTCGCGCCATTCTCCAACGCCACCCGCGCGACCGCAGCGTGCATGGTGTCGATGCTCACCGTAATACCCTGTGCCGCAAGGTCCTTGATGACGGGCAGCACCCTGGCGCTCTCCACTGCTGCATCGACGCGGGTGGCACCGGGTCGGGTCGACTCGCCGCCGACGTCGATGATCGACGCGCCGGCAGCGGTGAGGGCCAACCCGTGGGCGACGGCGCGCTCACGGTCGAGGTACAGGCCGCCGTCGGAGAAGGAGTCCTCGGTGACGTTGACGACGCCCATCACCTGCACGCGCGTGGTACTCACGTCCGCAGAATGAGATCCAACGCCTCGGAGCGCGATGCCTTGTCGGTCTTGAACTGTCCACGCACTGCCGAGGTCGTGGTGGTCGCACCGGGCTTGCGGATACCGCGCATCGCCATGCAGAGATGCTCGGCCTCCATGACGACGATGACCCCGCGGGGGTCCAACTTGCGCATGATCGCGTCCGCGACCTGTCCCGTCAGCCGCTCCTGCACCTGCGGGCGCTTGGCGTACATGTCGACGACCCTGGCCAGCTTGGACAGGCCGGTGACGCGGCCGTCGGCACCGGGGATGTAGCCGACGTGGGCGACCCCGTGGAACGACACCAGGTGGTGTTCACACGTGGAGTACATCGGGATGTCCTTGACCAGCACGAGCTCGTCGTGTTGCTCGTCGAAGGTGGTGTTGAGGACGTCGTCGGGATTGGAGTAGAGCCCGGCGAACATCTCCTGGTAGGCCCGGGCCACGCGGGCCGGCGTGTCGATCAGGCCATGCCGGTCGGGGTCTTCACCGATGGCGTACAGCAGCTCCCGTACGGCCTTCTCCGCCCGCGCTTGATCGAACTCGGCGGGGACGAACGAGGGTGAACCAGGCTTCGTCATCGGAGCCTCCTGTCGGATCAGCCGCCGGGCGGCGTGGCGGGCCCGTCGCCGGCGCCCTTGTCGTCGTCGTACGGGTTCGGCGCGGGTGCGCCGCCGCGAGGGGCAGGCTGCCCGGGCTGCGGGTACGGCTGATACGGAGGATAGGGCGGCTGGTACGGCTGTGGGTAGCCACCCTGCTGCTGGGGCGGGCCCCAGCCGGACGGCGGCGGCGGCGGATACTGGCCCGGTCCTGGCGGCGGCCAGCCCGGGGCGTGCCAGCCAGCGGGTGCCCCGTAGTTCGGTTGCGTCGGGCCACCCGGTGCGCCGTTGGCGCCGACGCGACTTCCGCCGTGACCGTTGGCCTGTCCGTTGCCGTTGGTGCCGTGGGCGCCGTTCTGCCCCTCGTTCGCCCTGCTCGCCGCGGCGATCGCCGCCTTGAAGGCCGGCTCCTCCATCGGCGGCGGCCAGGGCTCGCCCCGCTCGATCGCGAGCTCGCCCGGCGTCTTGATCGGCGGCTTCTCCGACGGCACCCGACCGCCGAAGTCGTCGAACATGGTCAGGCGTGGGCGCTTCTTCACGTCGGAGAAGATGGCCGCCAGCTCGACCCGGTGCAGCGTCTCCTTCTCCAGGAGCTCACCGGCCAGGACGTCGAGGACGTCGCGGTATTCGGTGAGGATCTCCCACGCCTCGGTGTGCGCGGCCTCGATCAACTTGCGCACCTCGTCGTCGATGATCTGAGCGACCTCGTGGCTGTAGTCGGCCTGCACACCCATCGACCGACCCAGGAACGGGTCGCCGTGCTCGGTGCCGTAGCGGACGGCACCCAGCTTGGCGCTCATGCCGTATTCGGTCACCATGGCGCGGGCGATCTTGGTGGCCTGGTCGATGTCGGATGACGCCCCCGTGGTGGGCTCGCGGAACACCAGCTCCTCGGCCGCGCGGCCGCCCATCGCGAAGACCAGACGAGCGATCATCTCCGAGCGCGTCATGAGGCCCTTGTCGTCCTCGGGCACCGACATCGCGTGGCCTCCGGTCCGGCCGCGGGCCAGGATCGTCACCTTGTAGATCGGCTCGATGTCGGGCATCGCCCAGGCCGCGAGGGTGTGACCGCCTTCGTGGTAGGCGGTGATCTTCTTCTCGTGCTCGCTGATGATTCGGCCCTTGCGGCGCGGCCCGCCGACGACGCGGTCGACGGCCTCCTCCAGCGCGGCACCGGTGATGATCGTTCCGTTCTCGCGGGCGGTCAGCAGGGCGGACTCGTTGATCACGTTGGCCAGGTCGGCGCCGGACATGCCGACCGTGCGCTTGGCCAGGCCGTCGAGATCGGCGTCCTCGGCGATCGGCTTGCCCGCCGAATGGACCTTGAGCACCGCCCGCCGGCCGGCCAGATCGGGGCTGGATACCGGGATCTGACGGTCGAAGCGGCCTGGGCGCAGCAACGCCGGATCGAGGATGTCGGGTCGGTTGGTCGCCGCGATGAGAATGACACCCTGGCGCTCGCCGAAACCGTCCATCTCGACGAGCAGCTGGTTCAGCGTCTGCTCGCGCTCGTCGTGCCCGCCGCCGAGACCTGCGCCGCGCTGCCGTCCGACGGCGTCGATCTCGTCGACGAAGATGATGCACGGGCTGTTCTGCTTGGCCTGCTCGAACATGTCCCTGACGCGGGAGGCGCCGACGCCGACGAACATCTCGACGAAGTCAGAGCCGGAGATGGTGAAGAACGGCACGCCGGCCTCGCCGGCAACCGCGCGGGCCAGCAGCGTCTTGCCGGTTCCCGGCGGACCGTAGAGCAACACGCCCTTGGGAATCTTGGCGCCCAGCGCCTGATACCGAGTCGGGTTCTGCAGGAAGTCCTTGATCTCGTAGAGCTCCTCGACCGCCTCGTCGACGCCTGCGACGTCGGCGAACGTGGTCTTGGGCAGGTCCTTGTTCAGCTGCTTGGCCTTGGACTTGCCGAAGCCGAAGCCCATCCGGCCGCCGCCACCCTGCATGCGGGAGAACATCACGAACAACCCGACGAACAACAGCAGGGGCAGGAGGTAGAACAGCAGTGAACCGAAGACGCCGTCCCCGTTGACCACCGTGTTGGTCTTGATGTTCTTCGCGCTCAGTGCGTCGAACAGCGGCACCCCGTACCCGTTCGGGTACTTCGCGATGACCTTGTCTTTGTCCTCGGTGTCGCCGTTGCCGTTCTTGAGGTCCAGCCGGACCTGCTGTTCGCGGTCGTCGATCTGCGCGGCGTTGACGTTGTCGCCGTTGATCTGACTCATCGCCACCGACGTGTCCACGGGGCTGTACCCACGGGTGTCGTCGCTGAAGAAGAAGAAGACCCAACCGAGGAGCAGCACGACCGCTATCGCGGTGAGGGTGCGGATGACGTTCTTACGTTTCATTCGTTGTCTGTTTGGCCGGCGAGACTCGGAGGAGACTCCAGTCGGCCACGTCCTTCCGATGAGCGCAGGTTGGTGGGTTCAGGCTACCGCTAGAACAACGACGGAAGGTTCCCGGCGGCTGTGCTTGGCTGGAGACGTGCCCACATCGACCGAACGGTTCATCGACACCAACGGCGTGACGTTGCGGGTGACGGAGGCGGGTGACCGTGGCGCGCCGCTGGTCGTCCTGGCCCACGGCTTTCCCGAACTCGCCTTCTCGTGGCGGCATCAGATCCCGGTGCTGGCCGCCGCGGGGTATCACGTGCTGGCCCCCGATCAGCGCGGCTACGGCGGCTCGTCGGTGCCGCGCGCCGTCGAGGACTACGACATCGTGGCGCTGACGGGCGACATCGCGGGCCTGCTGGACGACGTCGGCGCCGAGACGGCGGTGATCGTGGGGCACGACTGGGGTTCCGTCGTGGCGACGAACTTCCCTCTGCTGCACCCGGACCGGATCTCGGCGTGCGCCACCCTGAGCGTCCCGCCGACGCCCCGGCCGCTCGGCCCGCCAACGGAAGCGTGGCGCAAGGCCTTTGGCGACGACTTCTTCTACATCCTCTACTTCCAAGAGCCAGGCCCCGCCGACGCCGAGCTGGCCGACGACCCCGCCCGCACCATGCGCAGACTGATGGGCGGCATCCGGTCGACCGACCACACCAACGTCTTCGTAGAGATGGCGACACCCGGCCCCGCGGGCTTCATCGAGCGGTTGCCCGAACCCGACGGTCTCCCCGGGTGGATCACCCCCGACGAGGTGGACCACTACGTCGCCGAATTCACCAGGACGGGATTCACCGGACCGCTGAACTGGTACCGCAACTTCGACCGAAACTGGGAGCTGACCGCAACCACGCCCTCGGCGACGATCGCCGTCCCGACGCTCTTCGTCGGCGGCACCGCGGACCCAGCCCTGGCGATGACCCCTCGCGATCGCGTCCTCGATGTCGTGTCCGGACCGTACCGGGAGGTACTGATCGACGGCGCCGGCCACTGGTTACAGCAGGAGAGGCCCGCCGAGGTCAACGCCGCGCTGCTCGAGTTTCTCGCCGATCCCGACGGTGCCCGACGGTAGGGTGCGGGTCATGCCGAAGCCGCCGAAGCCTTCGAGAACGTTGACCAGGTTGTTCGCGATCGCCGGAGCGGCCCTCGCCGTCGTCGGCATCGTGGGTTGTGACGCCACCTCGGCGCCGGCGGCAGTGCCCGGCACGGCCGCCCCCCGCCAGGTCACCGTCGTCGGTGAGAGCAAGGTGGACGGCACCCCGGACACGCTGACCGTCAGCCTCTCGATCGCCGCGACGGCACCCGACGCCATCGGTGCCTCCAACCAGACCAGCGGCCGCGCGAACGCCGTGATCGACGCGCTGGTCGGCCAGGGCGTCGACCGCAAGGACATCAGCACGACGACGGTCACGCTGCAGCCGCAATACGGCGGCTCGGACAACACCACGATCGTCGGCTACCAGTCGAGTAACTCGATCGACGTGAAGGTCCGCAAGATCGAGAACGGGCCGCAGGTCCTCGGCGCGATCACCACCACGGGCGGGGACAACACCAGGATCAACTCGGTGACCTACTCCATCGAGGACGATTCGCAGCTGGTCAAGGATGCTCGCAGCGGCGCCTTCGAGGACGCGAAGAACCGCGCTCAGCAGTACGCGGACCTGTCCGGCCTCGACCTCGGCAAGGTGCTGTCCATCTCCGAGACCGGAAGTGGCGCCCCTCCGCCGATGCCGTCGCCGGTCCGCTTCGACGTGGCGGCCGAGGCCGTGCCGCTGTCACCGGGACAGCAGACCGTCGGGTTCTCCGTGACGGTCGTGTGGGAACTCGGCTGAGTCAACCCACCGGAGCGATCTGCACCGGGATGCCGTTGAGCACCGCCGTTCCCGACAACGGGTCGAGCGTCTGGCCGTCGTTGAGCTGATTGACGTTGACCCCGGGATGCTCGGCTGCCACCGATTGGCCGGTACCGCTGCGGTCATGACCCCAGCCGTGCGGCAGCGAGACCACCCCGCGCCGAATACCGTCGGTGATCTCGACCGGGACCTCGAACTCACCGCCGGGGCCCTTGACGCGGGCCGTGTCGACGATCCCCAGCTCGATGGCATCGTCGGGATGAATCCGTAGCGAGCAGCGATTCGTGCCGCCGGCGAGTGACGGCACGTTGTGCATCCAGCTGTTGTTGGACCGCAGGTGACGGCGGCCGATCAACACGAAGCCGTCGGACCCGCGATCCAGGGAGGCGCGCAGCCGCGCGACGTCGTCGACGACCGCGACCGGCGCGAGTTCCACCTTGCCCGACGGGGTGCGCAGCACCTCGGTCAGCCGCGGGCGGAGCGCTCCGCAGTCGATGCCGTGCGGTGCGGACTTCAGGCGTTGCAGCGTGAGACCGTCGGCGTTCGCTCCGAACGCGTCCCCGAAGGGGCCCAGCCGCAACATCATGTCGAGGCGGCGCTCGTACCCACGCCCGGGAGTGAGCATCGCGGTCATCTCGTCGACCGAACGTCCGGCCACCGGCGAGTCCGGATCGTTGGTCTCCTTGCTCAGCGTCGCGGCGATCACCTGCTCGTCCACCAGCGCCGGGTCGGCATCGGGCCCCAGGCCGGCCAGGATCAGCGCCAGGCGGGACAGGATCTCGGGCTCGTCGGGCTGGCCCTCGGCCAGCGGGAGGGCCGGCGGCGAGTACCGCGCGTTGTTGCGTACCGACGCACCGGCGAGCGCGACGTCATAGTGCGCGCTCCGCGACGGCGGTGGTGGCGGGAGGATCACGTCGGCGTGACACGTCGTCTCGTTGAGGTACGGATCGACGCTGAGCATGAAGTCCACGCCAGCCAGGGCGCGGCTCAACCGGTCGCCGTCGGGCGCGGACAACACCGGGTTGCCGGCGATGCTGATCATCGCCTTCACCTGACCCGGACCCGGTGTCTCGATCTCCTCCGCCAGCGCTGCGGCCGGCATCTCGGACAGCACCTCGGGGTAGCCGGAGACGCGGCTGTGCCAGCGTCCGGTGGCGAATCCGCGACCGGGCCGCGGGGGTCTGGCCGCCGCACCGACCGGCGACTGCGGGAACATCGCCCCGCCGGCGCGGTCCAGGTTGCCGGTCAGCACGTTGATGACGTCGACCAGCCAGGTCCCGAGGGTGCCGAACTCGACGGTGGACGTGCCCATCCGGCCGTAGACGGCTGCCGACGGCGCCGCCGCGATCTCCCTCGCGACGGTGCGGATCTCCTCGGCGGCGACACCGCAGTGATCGGCGACGTGCTCGGGGGCGAATTCCCTTGCCAGGGAATCGACTTGGTCGACTCCCTCGACGAGGTCGGCCAAGTCGCCGAGGTCGACGAGGGCTTCGTCGAAGAGCGTGTGCACGATGGCGAACAGCAGCGCGGCATCCGTACCCGGCCGGGGCGCGATGTGACGATCCGCCAGTTCGGCGGTACGGGTGCGCGCCGGATCGATGACCGTCAACCGGCCACCACGCTTGCGCATGGCCTTGAGCTTGCCGCCGAAGTCGGCCGCGGTCGCCAGGCTGCCGTTGGACACCAGTGGATTCGCGCCGATGACGACGAGGTGCTCGGCGCGGTCGAGGTCGGGCACCGTGAAGGCCATCGGATTGCCGAACATCAGCCCGAGCGCGACGTGCTTCGGCATCTGGTCGAGGGTGCTCGCCGAGTAGACCTGGCGGGTGCCGAGACCGCGGATGATCAACGGCACGTACAGCGCTCCGGCGATGGTGTGGGCGTTCGGGTTGCCGGCGTACAGGGCGACCGACGGTCCACCGTGCTCGGCCAGCACGGCGCCCAGCCCCGTCGCCACCGCGGCGAACGCCTCGTCCCAGGTGGTCTCGACCAGTTCACCGTCCCGGCGGACGAGCGGCCGGGTCAGCCGGTCCGGGTCGCCGTCGAGCTGCGGGAAACTCGCGCCCTTGGGGCAGATGTAGCCCGCGCTGAAGACGTCGTCGCGATCGCCGCGCGCACCGGTGACCGTCCCGGCCGCGTCGTCGATGGTCAGGGTCAATCCGCACGTGGCCTCGCAGAGCGGGCAGATTCTCAACGCGGTTCTGGAGGTGACCATGCCTGCATTGTGCCCGCCGGGTCGGCGTCCCTCAGCGGTTCTCGTACACCTTCGGGTGCAGTGTGCCGATGTAGGGCAGATCGCGGTAGCGCTCCGCGTAGTCGAGCCCGTAACCCACGACGAATTCGTTGGGAATGTCGAAGCCGACGTACTCGATCGGCACGTCGGTGCGCACGGCATCGAGCTTGCGCAGCAACGTGCACACCCGCAGCGACCGCGGATGCCTGGTCGCGAGATTGCGCAGCAGCCAGGACAGCGTGAGCCCGGAGTCGACGATGTCCTCGACGATGAGCACGTCGCGATCGTGGATGTCGCGGTCCAGATCCTTGAGGATGCGAACCACGCCAGACGACGATGTCGACGAGCCGTACGAACTGACCGCCATGAACTCCAGCTGCGTCGGAAGTGGAATCGCCCGCGCGAGGTCCGTGACGAACATGACCGCGCCCTTGAGGACGGTCACCAGCAGCAGGTCTTGGCCGTCCGGACCGATCGATTCGCGGTACTTCGCACCCACTTCGGCACCAAGTTCGGCGACGCGCGCCTTCACCTCCGCCTCGGACAGGAGCACCGACTCGATGTCGCCGGGATAAGGGTCCGCGGCAGATGGCTCGGGCACGGCAATAGCGTGCCATGTCAGTGCGCCGACGACCAACACGTGGCCCGATCGACACGGCGCTATACGGGTTCGACGCGAAGCACCAGCATGTCGTCGTGACGGCAGGCGACCAGCCTCTGGTTGCGCAGCGACGAACCTACCGCGACACCTCCCCTACCGCGCCAGTCCACGACCAGTCGGTCCACGTCGCGGATCTGGCCGTCGGTGAGGCCGCTGGCGCCGCCGTCGAGCAGCCACCGGCGGATGGCCCGCCGCCGGATCGGCGGCGGCAGTACGGCGAGCGCCGTGACGCCGAGGCCGTCGCCGCCAACGGCCGCGGCCAACGCGTCGGCTGCCAGCGCGTCCAGGGCCTCGTTGTCCTCGCGCAACCCCGTGGCCGTCCGCGCGAGGGCCTCGGCGACACCGCCACCGAGCACGTCCTCCAGCAGTGGCAGCACCTCGGTGCGAAGCCGGACGCGGGTGAACCTCGGATCGGTGTTGTGCGGGTCGTGCCATGGCAGCAGCCCCAGCTCCGCGCAGGCGCCGAGCGTTACGGCGCGGCGAATCCCGAGAAGCGGCCTGCCCCAGGGCGGGTCGTGCGGTCGCATGCCGGCGATCGACCGCGCGCCCGATCCGCGGCCGAGGCCGAGCAGAACGGTCTCGGCCTGGTCGTCGAGCGTGTGCGCGATCAGCACGGGCAGACCGCCCCGGGCCACGTCGAGCGCAGTATAACGCGCGTTCCGTGCAGCCGCCTCTGGCCCACCCTCCAGGCCAACGCCAACCCGAAGCACCTGCACTGCAACGCATCCCAACTCAAACGCCCGATCGCGCGCACTGGCCGCGACGACCGCGGAGTCCGGTTGCAGATCGTGGTCGACGATCAGCGCGACGGTGGGGCGCACCCGCGCGGCGGCCGCGGTGAGGGCCAGCGAGTCGGCCCCGCCCGACAACGCCACGCACCACCGCTCGTCGTCAGCGCAGTAGGTGCGGGCGAACGTGTCGACCGCCGTACGCACCGCGGCTAGAGGACCCTGTCGATCCATCGCTGAGGCTCGTCGACTTCGGTTGGTAGCGGCAAGGTTTCGGCATTCGTCCAGACCGTGTTGAAGGCATCCATCCCGACCGCGCCCACCACGTGGTCGACGAAGGCCTTCCCGCGGGTGTACTGGCTGAGCTTCGCATCGAAGCCCAGCAGCGACCGCAACACCCGTTGTAGCGGTGGCTGCTTGCGTTGCCGCCGCTCGTTGAACCGTCGCCGGATGACCGCCACCGAGGGAACCACCTTGGGCCCGACCGCATCCATGACGTGGTCGGCATGACCTTCGAGCAGCGTGCCGAGCACGAGCAGTTGATCGAGGGCCTTGCGCTGCGGTTCGGACTGAACCGCGCGCAGCAGGCCGACCATGCCCTCCGAGTTGGGTTCGTGAGCCGTCCCGTCCGCGCCAGACCGCTTGTTCCTGACGAATTCGCCAAGCCTGCCGACCACTTGGGTCAGCTCTTGGCCGCTGTCGTCGGTGATCACCGCCAACGACGTCGACATGTGTTCGGCCAGCCAGGGATTGGCGCGGAACTGAACGCGGTGGGTGACCTCGTGCAGACAGACCCACAGGCGGAAGTCGGCCGGCGAGACGCGGAGTTGGCGCTCGACGGCGATCACGTTGGGATACACCAGCAGCAGCTCACCGCCATTCGAGGCGAACGGGTCGTACTGGCCGAGGATTCCCGACGAGACGAACGCGAGCACCGCACCGGTCTGTGCGCCGGTGATCCGCCGGGTGATGGCGCCCCCGGACGCGCCGCCCTGGTTGCCCCCGATCATGGCGCGCATGGATTCCGTTGCCGCCCTGACCCATTCGGATCGGTCGATGACCCTGGCCTCGGTGATCGCGGCGCCCTCGTTGAGGCCCGTGACGTCTCGGACCGGCCCCTCGGCGTTGCGCGCGGACGCCGCCAGCTCGTCGACCGCCTGGCGCTTGGTGTACTCCGTGACCGGCGGCGCGGATCTGACCAACTTGGCACCGACCGTGGCGGCGAACTCCCAGTCGACGGCGTGACCGACGGCGACCGACGACGAGCCGCTCACGAGCCGCACCCGCAGGACCGCAGCGCGGCGGCCACTGCGTCGATCGCCGTGCGTCCCGTCGGTCCCGCGTCGTTGGAGATCAGCGAGAACGTCAGCACCCTGCCGCTGGCGTCGGTGACGAACCCGGCCAGCGCGTTGGTGCCCGTGAGTGAACCCGTCTTCGCCCGCAGCAGCCCGGCCGTCGCACGGCCTGCGTCCGTGTCGAGGAAGCGGTTCGACAGCGTGCCGCTGCCGCCGGCGATCGGCAGGAGGTCCACCAGTGGGCGCAGTTCGTGGTTGGCGGTGAGGGTCGCATCGGCCGCCGCCGCGTTGATGACGCCGTCGAGAGTCTCTGCGGTCAGACGATCGTCGACGGACAGGCCGCTCGAGTCCATCAGGGTGGCTCCATCGATGTCGATTCCCGCCTTGGACAGTTGGCCGAGCACGCTCTGGGCGCCCCCGTCGAAGCTCTGGGGTTTGCCGACGGCAGCCGCGACCTCGCGGCCGATGGACTCGGCCATCACGTTGTCGGACTCGCTCATCATCTGTCGTACCCGTTCGATCAGCGGAGGTGACTGCACGGAGGCGATCTGGTCCCCCGTGGCGGGCGTCGGACGCACCGTGACGGTCGCCGGGTTGAGGCCAAGGGCTATCGCGAGCGCCCGGCCCGCGTCCAGCGCCGGGGTTCGCGAGCGCGCCGAGTCGACACTCACCGGCTGGGTGCGGCCGCCGTCGAGCATCACGGCCTCCATCGGCGCGATGTCACCGCCGTCGATGTCGAGTGGATCCCAGCCGCGCGCCATCGTGGGGCCGCTGTAGGCGCTGACGTCCACCTGAACCACCCTGGGCGTGACGCCGGAACGACGCACCTGGTCGGCGAGGTCGCTGACGCGGGCCGCCCCGCGGTACCACGTGTCGACGTCCTTACCGGCGGCGGACAGCGTCGGGTCCCCGCCACCGTCGAGTACGAGGAGCCCCGGCGACGCCGCCTGGTCGGGGGCAACCACCGTCGTCGTGAGGCGGGCGTCTCGGTCCAGGGTCAGCAGCGCCGCCGCCGCCGTCAGCACCTTGTTGGTCGACGCCGGCTGCATCGGCACGTCGGCACCCAGCGCCCACAGCTGCTTACCCGTCATCGCATCGGTGATGCGCCCGGTCAGGGCGCCGAGGTCGGGGCTGGCCACGAACGGCGCCAGCATCGCCGTCAAACCCGCCGGGGTGGGAACGGGCGCCGAATCGGCCAGCGGGGTCACGGCCGGCTCGACCGCGGCTGGTGCGGGTCGGGGCGCGACGGCGACCCTTGCCTCGCTGGCCGAGCTACCTCGCGACGTCGCGACAGCACCCGCGGCGACGACCGCGGCGACCAGAAGCAGCACCACGACGCCCACCCACACGTGGGTGGATCGACGCCACCGGGTGGGCCGCACGAGTCCGATGGTCGCCCTCCTGATCCCTGGGCCCGCTGCGCAGACCCCACGATTGAGAGGTTACCGCTCGTCTAAGGTGGACCCGCGTCGTCACCAGGCGACCCCAGGATGCTGTGCAGAGACGAAGGAGCCGAGCCGGTGCAGTTCGACGTCGTCATCGAGATCCCCAAGGGGTCACGCAACAAGTACGAGGTTGACCACGAGACCGGCCGGGTCAAACTCGACCGCTACCTCTATACGGCGTTCGGCTACCCGGCCGACTACGGCTTCTTCGAGAACACCCTCGGCGAGGACGGCGATCCGCTGGACGCCCTGGTGCTGCTGCCCGAGTCGGTCTTCCCCGGTGCCATCGTCGAGGCCAGGCCCGTGGCGATGTTCAAGATGACCGACGAGGCCGGCGGTGACGACAAGCTCTTGTGCGTACCCGCGGGTGATCCCCGCTGGGACCACATCCAGG